>NZ_JACSWC010000338.1 GCF_016888165.1 Halomicronema sp. CCY15110
CTGACCCAGGCACCCAGCTACCCAGCCACCCAAGCACTGCCATTACCGGGATGTTATTTTCCCGCCGATCCCTAAGCTCTGAACCAAGCGCTCAGCCCAACTAGGGCGCGTCATCAATTAATTCCAGAGTCCTGGTGGGATCAGCATTACCGCGCCCGCACTCCTGAAATAAACTAGGGCCTGTCGTCCTTTTGCCGCAAGGCTTTG
>NZ_JACSWC010000339.1 GCF_016888165.1 Halomicronema sp. CCY15110
TCAACTCTCGATACTGGTAGGTTGAGCGCAGTCGAAACCGGATTGAACGGGTACTTTATTTAGTTGCAGATCCCTAAAGTGTTCGTCCTCTCAACTCATGAGACGCCACCGTTCTTGCCTGAAGAGTGCCGTCTCTGATTATTCTTCTAATTGTTCGCGATAGAGACTTTGCAGTAGGGCTTCTAGTCGCTCTTCTGGGGTGCAGTCGAGCAAGCTGTCTAAAATATCGACCAGTCGAGCTGCTGTTTCACCGAGGGTGGGGCTCAGTGCCCAGACGTCTTGTACCCAGTCTTCGGCAGTGCCGTCTACAAAGACGAGGCGTTCTAAAAGCTGTTTGGTTTCGTCTGAAGATAGGGGCATGGTGGAAGGGGAAGGGTGGCAGAGTGTGAGGGTGGCAGGGTGGCAGGGTATATCCTGCATTGATCGGCTGTCGATTAATGCAGGGGCGAGGCTAGCGGTTGATGAAGTGGTGAATTTTCTGGACGGCGGTTGCTAGCACGTCTGGGGGTTGCACGAGGGCAATACGGACGTAGCCTTCGCCGTGTTTACCAAAGCCGCGTCCCGGTGCCAGGGCGATGCCAGTGGCTTCGACCAGTTGCACACAAAAGTTGATGGAGTCTTGCGCCCAGGGTTCGGGGAGTTTGACCCAGAGGTATTGGGTGGCGTCGGGTTTGGGAATATGCCAGCCGACTTTTGCCATTGCCTCTACGAAAGCGTCTCGCCGTTGCCGAAAGGTGTTGACGGTTTGCTGAACACCCTCTTGGGAGCCGGAGAGGGCCGCGATCGCCCCTCGCACAATACCGGGATACTGGTTGAAATCAATCACGGCTTTGACTTGTCGCAAAGCTTTGATCAACTCGGCGTTGCCGATCGCATAACCAACCCGGAAACCACCCATGTTGTAAGACTTGGACATGGAGTAAAACTCAATCGAGACGGTTTTGTCGCGATCGGCTTGCAAAACAGAGGGAGCGGGTTCTCCCGTGTAGGTGACATCGCCGTAGGGGAAATCGTGAACTAGTGCCAAATCGTGCGCTTGGCAAAACGCTACGGCTTCGCGCCAAAAGTCTAGCGAAGCATAGCCGGTGGTGGGGTTGTGGGGATAGCTCAGCACCATCATGCGAGACTGGGCCAGCACGGCAGGGGGAATCTCGTCGAACTGGGGCAGAAAGTCATTCTCCGCGAGCAGTGGCATGGTGTAAAACTGGCCGCTGGCGAGGTGAACGCCGCCCGTATGGGAGGGATAGCCGGGATCAGTCAGCAGGGCAAAATCGCCGGGATTTAACAACGCGAGAGGCAAGTGAGCCGTCCCTTCTTGGGAGCCAATTAGCAACAGGACTTCGGTTTCGGGATCGACGGGCACACCAAACTTGCGGGTGTACCATGCGGCGGCCGTTTGGCGAAAGGGCAGGGTGCTCTGAAAGAGGGAATAGCCGTGGGTGCTGGTGTCGTAAAGAGCCTTGGAAATGGTGTCGAGCACAGCGGGGGCCGTCGGCAGATCAGACGAGCCGAGGGATAGGTCAATAATCGTTTGGCCGGTGTGGCGAGCCTGGGTTTTGGCCCGATCCATATCGGCAAAAACGTTGGTTTGGAGGGGAGCGAGGCGATCGGCAAATTGCATGGGTCTGACCACGTGACGGCGGCAATTTCCACCTTATCGCAGGTTTTGAGATGTTTGAGACGCAGGGGTTCGAAGTTTGGGGATTGGGCGAGGTCGCAATGTCGCGGGCAGCAGTCTTGGCCGCTGTGATCGCGGACATCACAGGATAATCAAGCGGGCGATGACCTTACCCGAGCAAGGGCTCAAGAAGATCATCGCAACTGTAGCCGGAACGTCCTCAGTCGAGGCGATCGCGGCTACTGTGGCACAAAGCGACCGGGGCCGGTGGTGCGCACAATGTCGGGGGTCAGGTAGCTGGCCGATTGGAGAATGGTCGCGATGCAACCCGTCCATCCCGTTTGGTGACTGGCACCGATGCCCGCGCCGTTGTCGCCGTGAAAGTATTCGTAAAACAGAATTAACTCATTCCAGTAAGGATCGGTTTGAAACTTGTCGGCACCGCCATATACCGGACGATTGCCCGCTTCGTTACGGGCAAAAATGCTCACCAAGCGGTCGGCGATTTCGGCGGCCGCTTCAAAAAGGGTGACATAGTTGCCGGAACCAGTGGGGCATTCCACTTTGAAGTCATCGCCGTAGTAGCTATAGAGGTGTACCAGCGATCGCAACAGCAACAAATTGACCGGCATCCAGATCGGGCCGCGCCAGTTGGAATTGCCCCCAAACATGCCCGTGTTGGAGTCGCCCGGCAAATAGTCTACGCGAAACTCTTGTCGACCATGATGAAACACGTAGGGATGCTCTTCGTGATATTTCGACAAGGCGCGAATCCCGTAGGCGCTCAAAAACTCGTTCTCATCTAATAAATAGGCGAGAATGCGGCGCAACTTGTCAGCGTTCACCACGGCTAGCATGCGTCGCCCCTGTAAGCCGGGCTCAGTCGGTAGATGGATCGCGTGGGTCAGTTCGGGATGACGCTTGAGGAAGAGGTTGGCGCGCTCCACAAAATTCGGTAGTTTTTGAAAAGCTTCTGGTGGAAAGACGGCGATCGCCATCAGCACAAGCATGCCCACCATCGATCGCACTTTGATGCGGGTCGCACTGCCATCCGGAAAGCGGAGCACATCGTAGAAGAAACCATCGGTCTCGTCCCACAGCTCGTCCATATTGTCGCCCACGCGATCCATCGCGCCAGCGATCCACAGCGTATGCTCAAAAAACTTGATTGCCATGTCTTCGTAAAGGGGATCATGCAGCGCCAACTCGATCGCAATCTGCAACATCCGCTGACTAAAAAAGGCCATCCAAGCCGTACCATCGGCTTGTTCCAGGCAGCCCCCAGTGGGCAAAGGTGAACTGCGATCGAACACGCCAATGTTGTCTAAGCCCAAAAAGCCGCCTTCAAAGACATTGTTGCCACTGGCGTCTTTGCGATTGACCCACCAGGTAAAGTTGATCAGCAGCTTCGAGAAGGCATATTTGAGAAATTCAATGTCGCCCTCACCATTGTTGATCTCCTTTTCCCGAGAGTAGGTTTCCCAGGTGGCCCAAGCATGGACGGGCGGATTCACATCGCTGAAGTTCCATTCATAAGCCGGAATTTGGCCATTGGGGTGAAGGTAATCTTCTCGCAGCATCAGGGTGAGCTGTTCTTTGGCAAAATCGGGGTCAATGATGCTGATGGGCAACATGTGAAAGGCCAAGTCCCAGGCGGCATACCAGGGATATTCCCACTTGTCGGGCATGGAGATAATGTCATCGTTCAGCATGTGGTACCAGTCACTATTGCGCACGCCATGTCGCTGGGCGGCACTCATCCAAGGCGTGATCTGATGCTCCTCTAGCCACTGATCCACGTCGTAGTAAAAATACTGCTTAGTCCACATCATGCCCGCCAGCGCCTGACGGAAAATGTTGGCGCGATCGCGATCGGCGAGCAATGCCGGCGGCATGACATTGGCATAAAACTCATCGGTTTCCTGCTGACGGGCCGCAAAAATGGCCTCAAAATCGGCAAACGGTTGGTTGATTGACAGGTCAGCCGCAGACAGTCGCAACCAGACGACTTCCGTGGTGCCAGGGGCGACCATCAACGTGTAATGGGCCGACACTTTCGTCCCCGTACTGGCCGGATTCACCACGCCGCTGTGACCCTGCACCACATAGTTATGAATGCTGTCTTTGACAAACGGACTCCCATTGGGAGCGCCAAACAACCGTTCCTGATTCGTTTCATTTTCGGTAAACAGGAGCGGCACGCCCCCCTGGCAATGCAGCACATAATCGCTCAAGAAGGGTTGCAGAGCTTCGTCGGTGAGGCTGGCTCTCACGGCACTGTGGTCAAGCCCGTCCACTTTTTGCAATACGGGCTTGGGGCCGCCCACCTCCCAAGACCAGGTATTGCGAAACCATAGCGTGGGCAATAGGTGAATGGGGGCAGCTTCGGGGCCGCGATTGGCCACTGAGAGTTTAATCAACACATCCTCGGGGCCGCCCTTGGCGTATTCCACAAACACATCAAAGTAACGGTTCTCGTCAAAGATGCCCGTGTCCAATAGTTCATATTCCGGTACATCCCGACCGAGGGCACCGTTGGTCTTCACCAAGTCTTCGTAGGGAAACGCCTGCTGAGGATACTTGTAGAGGTATTTCATGTAGGCATGGGTGGGCGAGCTGTCTAAGTAGAAGTAGTATTCTTTGACATCTTCGCCGTGGTTGCCTTCGCTGTTGGTCAGGCCAAATAGCCGCTCTTTTAAGATGGGGTCGTGACCATTCCACAGGGCGATCGCAAAGCACAGCAGCTGATGGTCATCACTGAGCCCGGCCAGCCCGTCTTCGCCCCAGCGGTAGGCCCGCGATCGGGCATGATCATGGGGAAAATAGTTCCAGGCATCCCCATTGTCACTGTAGTCTTCGCGCACCGTGCCCCATTGCCGCTCACTCAAATACGGCCCCCATTTTTTCCAGGGCTGTTGCTGCAATTTGGCAGCCTGTAACCGCTGTTGTTCCGCGTTCATAAGTTTATCCTTTGGTAATAAGGGGGCGCTTCCTGAAAAGGCTGCCCTGAGAGAGGGGAAGACATCATCCCAAGCAGCGATCGGCGCTCCGGACAACGGCTTTTGTAGCGATCAAGATGACTCGGTCAAGCGAGAGGAACCCGATTACTCATGGCTGAAAGGCTAGCAACCAAAGCCCTCACAAATCAGAAACGAATTGACTGTAATGTATGCCCTTTTGCGGTAATTGCCAATCACTTTCTCATGGTCAGGTAAACATTAGGTTTAGAGAGGGTTTGAAAAGTTTCATTTCCCATGTTTTTGACTCCCTGAGACGCTGAGATGCGAGCCCCAAGCATCAATGTTGGGTGTCTATGGGGACTGACTGCGGGTATCCTTGGCTGCACAAAGTTACCCCTTAGAGGCTGTTTAAAAAGGGGTTGCTTTGCGTAGCAAAGATGACCTAAGTCCCTTGAGATTAGTCTGAAATGCTTCTTTTATCGTCGTGTTTCTAAGTGTCCCAGGTAGCAAAACCTTGGCAGGAGAACTTTTCAAACACCCTCTTAGAGTCGCCGCTGCGAGGTGTCATGACTCTAGCTATGTCAATACGACCCCACCATGATTTTACGGTAGGGTGACCAAGAGGCCGCTGCCATCACACGCAGCGCAGACCCATCAAAAAAGCCTGCTGACAGAGATCGCTGCCGACAGGCCCAATAGTTTTATCGTTTGTAATTTAGAGGCTGTCTAACTGAGTTTTGAGTTCTTCCAACTCGGCATCAACGGCAGCATCCTTGGGGGCAGCCACTGGCTCATCGGCAGCGGGGAGTTGGCTCTGATCGGGGGCAGTGCCTGATAGTTGCGCTTTCATAGCGGCCAATTCGTCATCCACATCGCCGCCCGCTTCTAACGCCGCAAATTGACTTTCCAGGTCAGAGCCAGCCAGCTCTTGTGCGGCTTGCGACTTCGCTTCCATCATCAGCACCTTTTCTTCCATGCGCTCAAAGGCCCCCATCGCGCTGTTGGTGTTCATGGAAGTCATGGTGCTCTGCAGCTGTTCGTTAGCCTTCGCTGCGCTCACCCGGGCCTTGAGCATGTCTTTCTTGGTCTTGGCTTCCGAAATTTTACTTTCTAAGCCAATCAAATTTTTCTTGAGCTGCTCGACTTGGGTGGCTTGGCCGTCAAGCTGCGTTTTCAAGGTGGTGGCGGTTTCGGCTTGCGTCTTTTTGCGAGTTAAGGCCTCTCGGGCCAGGCTTTCGTCACCCTTTTGCAACGCGAGCTGGGCGCGCTGATGCCAGGTATTGGCTTCTGATTGAGCCCGCTCGTACTGCTGCTGCACCCGCTTTTGGGAGGCGATCGCCTTCGCAACGGCCTGTCGCATCTGCACCAGGTCTTCCTGCATGTCGATGATGGCCTGATCCAAAATCTTTTCTGGATCTTCCGCACCACTGACGGCGGCGTTTAGATTAGAGCGAACGACGCGGCTGACTCGATCAAACAACCCCATGATTCTGTAGTTCCTTCTAAGTTTGCTGTGTTACCGGGAGGCACCTCCCAATCAGTCTCGTAGCCTTTGAACCTAATTTTTCGGTTAACTGCCTGACTCATCAGGAGACTCTTGCTCAAGGCCAGACAACTGATGACAGACAACAGGGTGGTTGCCTGCTCTAGTCTTAACACATGACTCCGTCGCCTGAAGCATTCTGCAAACTGCTTTAAGACTGGCGATCGCGATTTTGGGGTCAGGCTAGTCGAGATTTTTCGGCGGTGAGAGCGTACCTTGCCTGCCGAGGCCTCAAGCAGACCCGACCGTGCGCCAGGTCTCGGTCAGTTGGGTTAACTGCTGGTTAAAACGAGCGATCGTGCGACTTTCCCGTACCTTGCAAGTTTGGAATTGGTGGGTAAAGGTGCTGATGAGTGCTCCGATGTCGGCTGCGGTGTAGACGGTATTGGGTTCCGGAAAACCAAACCGACGGTCGATGGAGGTGTGATGAGAGTCGATTTTGAGGAGTTCTGATCGCAAGTTATCCAGCATCATTGAGACGGCAACGCGATTACGGTTAAAACTGTCAATCTTTTGTCGCCTTAAGGGATGGATTTTTTGTGAGCGACTTTACTCGTTAGTCACATCTTTTAAGTCTTGTGCTTCCCATTTCAAGATGGACGCATTGACGCCTTGCTCTTGCTTGCGTTTTGAGTCGGCTTCGAACCACTGAATAATTTGCTGCGGCGTCAGGTCTGCGATCGCAGTTTCCGTATCTTTGGCAATGACCTTCAACAGTTTACTGGTGGAGATCGTCAGCCGCGCAAGAAATTTTTCGGGCGAGGTGAGTAACGCTTTATCGACATCAGCGGATTCTTCGGGTGTGAGGAACTGAACGGATTGGTCGAACATCTGAATATCTGAATATCTGAATAAACGAGTGGCAGGGCGATCGGGCAGTAGCGTCAATCTATCAAGCCAGAAGTTGCACTGGCAACTGCATCAATGCTAGCTAGTATCAGGATACTCAGTATTTCAGTGTTGCAGTACTGATTCATGGACCCAGCAAAAAAATGCGCAACTGCCAGGATCAAATACCTTTGACTGCACAAAGCCGTCTCCTTAGAGCTTTTCTCAGTCAAATCTGACTGCTTATGGCCATCTAAACTCAATTGATTTTTGGGATTTCTGTAGTTGCTTCAACTCCTTCTTGGTGAGCTTTTTGCCAGTTCCGGTGTTGTTGGCCCGCTCCTGACGATCGAGGTCTGGCAACTTGAGCGCGATGCCTGCAGCTAGCCAGTAGTAGACATTCACAGGATCAACGTCTAGGGGATAGTAGTAGGGAAAATAACTGATAAACAAGACAAAGGTAAACATTGCAGCACCATAGCCGCGCAGGTTCGGGTCTTTGATCGAACGATAGGCTTTGAACGTGGTAATCACTAAAACGGTAAACAGTGACAACAGTAAAATCAGTCCTAAGGGGGCCATTTCATACAGCACCTTGGAGTGATAAGTTTCCACCAGCACGGTCTTACCGAAAATTCGCGCGGCGTTCGTGGCTCGGCCAAGCCCACGGCCCAAAAAGCCTCGCTGCTCTTTCATGGCCCAATCTAGCTGGTGGGTAATAAAGTCAGTGGGAGGGGCAGCGTTCCACCGGCTGACAAAACTGTCGATACTGCCGGAGAGCACCTCAGGATATTGGATCGCTAAGAAAACTAGAATGCCAGCCAGCCCCACCGCAATTGGCAAAAATCGCTTGGGCTGCAGTAGTTGCCCAGTCATGAGGAGGAGCAGCACCACGGAGGCAGGGACTAGCGCTAGAGCAATGCGCTGCCCCGAAACTACGGCCATGACCCCGACCATGACCATAGCGAGAATGCCGATGCCGCGCCAGATAATTGAGCGATCGTTAAAGGCGGTGCCGAAAGCAAAGAAGGTACTGGAAATTAAGAACCAACCCCACTGCCAAGGGGCGACAAAGGTGCCTGGTAAGCGAATGACGCCAAACTGAGGCGAATACAGGAGGGCCCCGCCCACAAAACACCGTGACTCTAAAGAGGCTTTAAATAGCTCATCGCCTTCGCCTTGGGTAGGCGGGCAACTGCCTGATTTGAGCATCATGTATTGAATGAAGCCTAAAATACAACAAATGATGATTAAAACGGCTTGCGTGCGTAATAAGAAATAGAGATTTTCTTTAGTCCGAATGAGGTAATGGATACAGGTAATCAGTAAGAGATAACCGACTAATGCTTTTAATCCTAAAATGCCTAATAAAATCGGCTGCTCGCCACTGCTCGAAAGTTGCTGAGAACCATTAACAAATAACAGTACTGCCATTGAGTAAGTCATAAATATGATTAGCGGCAGTCTTAATTCTGGTGGCTGTACAAGCGGTTGTTTGTACTTTAGGCAAAACAAAATTACCGTCAAAAGGGCAGGGAAGAAAATGGCATCTTTTGCCAGCGTGAGCACCGCACTGCCGCCTAAGGCATAGGTGACGGTGCCACTGAGGGGCAGATAAAAGATGAAACCATAAATGGCATATCGAGGGAAGCGATAAGATAATGCGAGGCAAGCGATCGCGGCTCCACCGGCAATTCCTAGCTTGGGTTCGGCCACCGAGCTGATGATGGCCCCCAGCACCACACTCGCTAGCAGAATGGGGATAATCGCGGCAATGACCTGCTGCCGATCTTTGGCTTTGGCCCGGGCGATTCTTCGCAGTTCTTTTTTTGACAGTTGGGGCTCAGTCGCCGCCGCTGTTGCCTGAGCCTTCTGCTTTTTTTTGGACTGGCTTTTTGGCTTGACTTTAGTCTTAGGCATAGGGACTAATCGGCTAGGCAATGTAATAAACAGATTGTCGGGTGAACGAGCTCACCAAATCTGGACGGATATCTTGGCAGTTTCAGGGATAGCGTTGCTAAATCAATCTGCTGGGCGGTCTTGCCAACGGGTCTTGCCGTTCGATGCCAGTACCAGACAGAGCGGCTAACCTAGGAATTTCTAGTTCGACAAGCTAATTTGTTCAAGCCTAGCGAGGACAACCACCCGCTTGAGAGGGGGCTATAAATTCTTTACGAAGACCTTAAAGACGAATCCGCAGTTTTATCGGCCTAAGCAGTTCGGAATCCCGTCGCAGCCGCCCGGAATGGTGGCGCGGGTGGTTTCTCCTCCCCAGCGGCAGCAGTATTGACGTTGTGCGTCAGACATGCGCTTGGCTCCCGAAAAGTCCACGTCCTCAATGACGGTTCCGGTATGCTTGCCGGTGGTGAAGTCGGGCGGTTCTAAACGGCTGCGGGGCGAGGCGGATTCGGCAGTGCCATAGAAAAAGGTCACTCCCATCAGATCGGCTTCAGTCAGGCTGGCTTGGTAGAGAATAGTGCGCGAAAAGTTGGCCCGGACGAGATCACAACGGCTCAAGTCAGCGCGAATGAGGTTGACGTCGCTCAGATCAGTCCATCGGAGATCGCTGCCGGATAGGTCGGCGTTCGCCAAGATGGCCCCTAAATTGATGACCCGCACCCCCCGATTGCGGTCTTCGGCGTAGCCTCCCTGTCCATCTAAGATGGGGCGACCCAGATGTTCATCGCGTTTGAGCGGGGTGAGAAGGCGCGATCGCGATAAAAAGCGAATAATTTTGGCCTTGCCGGGGGCGTCAATGCTGCTCAAAATCGCTGCTGTGCGGGCCTCGGCAATGATGCGTTCTTGGGGCCAATCTTCGAGCAGACCTTCGTCATCCAGCACCAATTCAGAAATGCCTTGGAAGTAGGAATCAATGGTTTGCTGCTGGGTGATGCGATTTTGTTGCAGGGTCAAGTCGCGGGAGATGATGTACTGTCGCCAGGCAACAAACAGGGCGAGTAGAGCCACAAAAATTTGCCCGATCGCGCCCAAAAAGTCCCCAAACGCGCCCAAAATATCCCAGCGCAGGGTGAGTGACCAGGTGCGAATCGCTTGATTGATGCCGAGGGCTTCGGTGAGTCCAAAGACGCCAATCACCGAGGCGGGGATCGCCACGATGAGCGATCGCTGCTGGGGCGAAAGGTCGCGGACGAAGTAGGAGAGTGCGGGCCAAATTAGCCCCCAGGCTAAGACCAGCGTTAAGAGAGCCCCAATGAGGGTGAGCCAGTTCAGGCTAAACACTAGACCCAAGACAATGAGCAAGACGCCCACCAAAATGACCAATGTAGCGGGCGGACTCTGGGTGGCTGACGGGGCAATTTTTGCGGTTGCCGGGTCTGTTTGCATGATGGAGGATGGGTCGTCCGGGTGGGGCGATCGCCCATTCTGCGATTGCTCTATCGCAGTGGCTTCTGCTGCCAGGCCATTTTGCCCCTGCTGGTCAGAGTTCTCAGGGGTTGAGGATGATTGAGATGCGGCAACAACGTCCGATCCTTCTGGATCACTGGGTTGATGGTCGCCGTTGGGCTGAGCACCAGAATTCATAGCGCCAATCCTTTGCATGGGCCAGGTTCATCGCTCAATGTAGCCTGATCCGTCAAAATTGGACAATGCGCAGAACAGGATGGCGCAATCTCAGCAATCGGGAATTACCATGCGATCGCCTTTGCCGTGGCCGATCAGCGTAGTGGCGAAGTGCAAGTATCAGAAGTGTTGCCAGGGCTGGAGATAGCGCTGCTAGAAGAGGCCCTGCGCCGCTCCCAAACTGAAGACGACAGCACCCTCATGCGCTGGCTGATGGAGACGTTGCGATAACCCCAGTTTGTGTTCTGAGGTTATTGCAATACGGGCAAAATTACATCCCAAAACTGGGGATCTTTGCTGCAAATCCGAAGTCAGGAAAATTGGCCCGGTAGAATTTCAGCGTAGATATCGGTAGCCACTATGTCGGATCGCCTTAATCTGTTTATTGACTTGAACGCCGCCGGACTTGAGCTTGACCCCTCACTGGTGCAGAAAAGTTTTGGGAGCAAAGTATCGGTAGTCTCATCGTGAGAAAGTCGTCACTTTCGAGAA
>NZ_JACSWC010000034.1 GCF_016888165.1 Halomicronema sp. CCY15110
TCTGCGGGTGCAGTATGTCTAAATTTCGACTCTCGATGCTTCAACCTGCCCTATTTTCTTATTCTTGAAGAGGTCTAATATTCGTTCCGATGAACGGCAGTACATTCTGGTGATCATTGGCGTCACCGATAACGGCAACAAAGTGCTCCTCGGACTGACCACTGGCTATCGGGAGTCAGAGTTAAGTTGGAAGCCCTTGCTGTTGCAACTCAAAGACCAAGGACTCTCTGATGATCCAGAATTGACCATTGGCGATGGGGCCTTAGGGATCGGCGGGAAAATAAGGTCCCGGTAATGATAGGTCGGTGAGTCGCTGCAGTGGTGGGTCGGTGGGAAAAATTCAAGTGCGGATCCGGTACTTTTATTGCGAGCACGTCCCTTAGGCTTTTGGAAAGCCCTGCCTCAAGTGTTTCCTTCCACAAAGAAACAGCGCTGCTGGGTGCATAAGACGGCCAATGTCCTCAACAAACTGCCGAAGCGGCAGCAGCCGGAGGCTAAACGAGCCATTTGGGAGATTTATCGAGCTGAGTCCAAAACAGAGGCGAATCAGGCCTTAGATCGCTTTAGCAAGACCTACCAGGCGAAGTATCCAGAAGCGGTCACCTGCCTCGCTAAAGACCGAGACGTCTTGCTCACCTTCTTTGATTTCCCGGCTGAGCATTGGGCACATATTCGCACCACCAATCCCATGGAGTCTACCTTTGCCACTGTGCGCTTGAGGACCGACAAGACCCGAGGCTGTGTCTCCAAGGACACCATCCTGGCTCTGGTGTTCAAATTGGTCGAGAGTGCTCAGAAAAGCTGGCTCAGAATTCGAGGCTTCAAATCCCTCGCCGATGTAATCGAAGGAGTGCCATTTAAGGATGGCTGTCGAGCCGATGACAAGGCTGATTTGACCCCCCAGCAGGACGCCGCTTAATTTCCTGCCATACACCAGATTTGACTATATCTCCTGTTTGATAGGGCACCGTCTGACATTGGGCCAGTCGTTGCGCCACCGCTGCATAAAAAGGCGTTTCTTGGTCGCAGGCAGCGCTTTGCAAAGACAGATAAATCACGGCGTACTGGTGGACAGTGGCGGGAGGCACCCGTTCTGGCCACG
>NZ_JACSWC010000340.1 GCF_016888165.1 Halomicronema sp. CCY15110
TTGTCTGCCTTTGAGGCGATTTCCCGCGTCCTTACCTCACAACAAGCTGATTGGCTACTGGGTTGAGCAATTACCTTATATGTTTGCCTTGCCACTGCTGTTAGACAAGCAGCTAGATTTTTGGCCGTCGATGGAAACTAGCCGCAAACTGATTTCTAAAAAATGGTTCTCATTTTTTGCCTTTGCGATCGTCTTGGGGGTGATCAATATCATCGGGGTGCTATTACTCGGCATTGGCTTATTGGTGACTTTTCCCCTCACCATTTGCGCTCAGGTCGCCGCCTACGAAGATATTGTGGGGCTGAACTCCGTGGCTGACAGCGAGCCCACCGATACGATTTAATCGCACGCGGCCCGTCGCACCGTGGAGAGGGCAGAGGCTGGAGTCTCGGCCCTCTCTTTTGATTTAAGAGCGACTTTCACAACACAGTGAATTAGGCCAAGGCGTCCTGCTCCAACTGGCGAGCGATCGCAATCATCGTTTCGGTCAGCGGGTGTTTTGGATGATACAAGCAGAAAATGCCCCGGCTCGCCAGTCCGGCTAATTCTTCTGTGAGATAGAGAATCCCCGCGACCGGATGATCGTAGGTATTCTCCAGCATGTGCTTTACCACTCTGGTCTCAATAGTGGGTAACACGAGCGAGGGCACCAGCCACGTTTGCGAAATTTCTAACTGCTCAATGATTTCGATCAGGACGGCGGTACGCTGCAAATCATAGGGATCAAGCTGCATCAAAATCAGCGCACTATCAGCTAATGAGAGCCCCATTAAATTTTCGTCGGTCAATTCCGGTTGATTATCAATCAGCCAAAAATCTAGAGCTAGCTCATTGCCCAACTGTTGCAGCAGTTCATAGGGTTTTTCCAAGTCATATTGCTGCGGCAGCGCCCGCCGTTGGACATTGCCTTGAGTGAGATAGCGGGCTAGCGAGCTGATATAAATTCCGGCTGAGGCATCTTGGGGCGGATCGCCATGGAGGTAGCGCTCCGCCTTGAGCACCTCCGGCGAGCGGTCATCAGGCTGTAACCACCAATAGGCCACGGCATCAGTTGACACATCAACTTCTAAGCCGAAGAGCGATCGCATGCCCCCAACCTGCAAATCGGTGTCAAGCAGCCCCACCCGATAGCCACAATGCATCAAAATGACGGCCAAATTGGCAACTAAATGAGAGCAACCAATACCGTGACGGCAAGCTTGAAAGGCAATCAGTCTGGCCATTAGCTTAAGTTGCCGTTTCCATCGCAACGGCAGTTACAACCCTGAACTGGAGAAAATCAATAGGGGTGATATGGCAGCGACCTGAGAACACACGATTGAGCCTCCCTATATGAAGCTTATCATCGGCCACCAGCAGCATCCTCAGCACATATTACGGGATTGCTCTGATAATGGGTTAAGTGTAGCTTTATCTCGCCATTTCTCCACTCAAGCGCACTATCTAGAGCTTAGGGATTGGCAGGTAAATAATGTACCCATCGTCCGGGCCAGAGGCCCCTCGCCCCGACCACCAACCCTAGTAGGTTATTTTTCGGCAACTCCCTTATCGGCGACGAGCCTGGAGCTTTTGGTATACCGCCTTGAGGTCAACTTGGTGATGGGCGAGCGCTACCAGAGTGTGATAAAAGAGGTCAGCCACTTCCCCGGCGATCGCCTCGGGGTCATCATCTTTACAGGCCATTACGACTTCGGCCCCTTCTTCCCCAATCTTTTTGAGGATTTTGTTGTCGCCCCCCTGCAATAGCTTGTTGGTGTAAGACTCGGCCTGGGGGTGCTGCTGGCGATCGCAAATCACCGCAAACACCTGGGACAGCGTATCGGCGGGAGGTGCCGTTACGGTGCCCGCAATTTGATGAAAGCAACTGCGCTCGCCAGTGTGGCAAGCAATGTCACCTTCCTGCTGCACCGTGATCAACAGGGCATCACTATCGCAGTCATAGCGGACGGTCTGCACCTTTTGCAAATGGCCCGAGGTCGCCCCTTTATGCCATAGTTCTTGGCGCGAGCGACTCCAAAACCAGGTGTCGCCAGTTTCCAAGGTTTTTTGTAGCGAGGTGGCATTCATCCAGGCCATCATCAGCACCGTGCCGTCGAGATAGTCTTGAACGATAGCGGGCACCAACCCTTGTTCGTTATAACGGATGGCGTCGATGGGAATAGCCGTGGCAGATAAGGACATGGGCGATCGCGATACTCATTAGCCTCCCCATTATCCTCCTTTGCGCCCCGTCGTTAACTACCCTTGTCGGCTAATGCAAAAATTGGTTGGGCTTGGGTTTTGCCCTTGAGGCTCATTACCCCCAGTGGCACCGTCGCAAAATCGGCTTGAATCTTGTCCGCCATCACTTGATTCATCCAAATTTCGTTTTCTCCCGCACGGCTCATGATGCGTGATGCCGTATTCACCGTATCCCCGAGCACATTGAATTCTCGCCGCCCCCGGCGCTCCCCAATCTCGGCGGCAAATACTGACCCATAGGTTAGGCCAATGCGACAGGTGAGCTGAATGGGCTGTCCCTGAACAGTTGGCGGCTTGATCGAACTCACCACATCGCGAATCATGAGCATGGCCGCCGCCGCCCGCTGGGGATCGCTCTCGTCAGGATTCAGCACCCCAAAGTGAATCAGCATTTCCGAACCAATCGAGTGGTAGGTGACCTTTTGCAAAATCCCGCCCTTCAGTTCAACAATGCCGTTGATGAGAGAAAAGGCTTGGGAAAAGCAATCGACGATCGCTTCAGTTTCTTCTGGCAGGGCTTCATCGACCGACTCTGGCAATCCCATCAGATTGACAAAGGCCACCGCAATGGTGGGAAAAGCCGGGGGAATGCGCCGCTCAGAGGCGGTATCAACAATCAACTGCAACACCGATCGCGGCATGTAGCTGGCTAACGGTTCCACCCGCTGCAGCACCGTCTCAATTTCTTCTAATAAACCGGAGACAGTGCGATCAAAAAACATGGACGTGCTGCGTCGTCGAGCCACCGTGATTTCATATTCCCCCAGTTCCTCGTCGCTCAGGTCATCCAATACCAACCAGTGTTGGTCATCACCGTTTGGGAGCAGGGCGACGCGATCGTCCAACTGCGCTTTCACTGCGGCGGTCAGCGACACCTGCTGAATGCTGCCCGCCCCCTCAGCCTGTTTGGCTAGCGTCACCGCCTGTCCGAGCAAGACATGGGCCATCCGCTGGGGGGTGCCAATATCAGCAGTGACATAATTACCCGAGTGAATGCCGACCCGCATGTTGAGCGACAGTTCGCCCCGCAAGGTGGCAATTTGCTGAAAGCTATCCATTGCTCGCTGCATTCGCAAGCCCGTGTTGATCGCCTGGACAATATCGCGCTGCGCATCGCCCGTATTGAACTGCACCAGCAGCGCATCGCCGGTAAATTCCAGCAAGTTGCCGCTCGACTTGCTGATGATTTCAATCATGGCGGAGAAATAATTATTCAACACCCGCAGCAAGAGTTCTGCACCATCTATGCCCTCTACTGAGCAGGCTTCGAGGAGGGGCGTAAATCCAGCTAAGTCGGTAAATAGTAAGGTGCCTTCTTGCCAGCAATATCGCTGCTGCCCGGGTTGCGGGGGGCTATCACACACATCACGGGGCACGTAGTCGATCAAGACGTGCTGTAGCGTCCGCAAATGCTCAAACACTTTGGTCAGCATCGATGGCGACGGATCGACCCAGGCGGCAGCATACAAATCAGTCGGCAATAGCCATCGCAGTTGGCGTTCTAGCGCCGACAAGGGGTGAGTCTGGGTATCGGCCACTGCGCAAGGCCCCTGAGTATTCATCCGGAGATTCCCTCAAAGTTAACAGACTCTACGAGCACAACCATGGTAAATCCGGCGATTTCCGCAGGATAGAGCCCAGCTAGTTCTCTGTGTACCCAATACAGTCACGAGATTTTACAAATTGGCTACAGAATGTCACATTGCGCGGCTGGGCTGAGGCGATCGCGATGATGCCAGCAGGTCACATCCTCAGCAAATGTTTATGACATTCTCAGATTACCGGGCGATTTCGCCGTTAGGTTTAGGCGACCTTGCTCGTTTTTAGTCGGTTCTGGAAAAAGTCTCTTAGGGATTGCAAAGCTTTCACGCTGTCGCGGCGACTTTGGCAAATGGGCTATACACAAACTGGATGGGTCGGCACAACTCCCAGAACTGGCGTACCCGGCCCCCCAGAGCAGGAGCACAATCGCTGACGAGCAGGTCGATAGCTGTGACTGATGGAATCAGATTTATGCGTCAACTCGATCGCCTACATATTGAAGTCACCAATGTCTGCAACTTCAAATGCGAGTTTTGCCCCGACGCAATTATGGCTAGGCCGCGCGGCCACATGGCATTCGAGCTGCTGGAACGGTTGCTGACTGAAATCGCTCAAGACCAACTCGCCCGCATTATCACCTTTCACCTGATGGGCGAGCCCTTCATTTATCCCCACATTTTTGAAGGGATTCACAGTGCGGTGGCGCGATCGCTCCCACTCCATCTCACGACCAACGGCAGCACCTTTCACTTATTTCCCGAGCAGGTGGAACGGCTGGTGCGATCGCGAGTCCCCAAGGTTGCCATTTCTCTGCAAACGCCCGATCCTCAGACCTTTCAACTCCGCGGAGCCCCACCCCGACTCGCTTCAGAGGCTTATTTCGAGGGCATCGTTAATTATGTGCAGGCCAATTTGCGATCGCCAACATCGCCCACCCGGATCCACATCAAATTTTTAGATACGACGCCGCATCCTTTTCTGGTGCCCCATAAACCGTTGACGATTGTGGGTGGCAAAACCCAGATGGTGACCGAACTCACAACCTGGGCGAAACGCCTGCTCAACGGTATTCCTACCAGCGATGTGGACTGGGATCACATCCATCGCCGCATCCAAAAGTTTCGCCCAGGACGGTGGCAATTAATTCCCCTCCATCCCAAACTGGTGCTAGAGACCTTTCCCCTCGACAGTTGGGGCAATGTGGAAGCGGGAACCGTAACGCCTGCGCAATGGGGCTATTGCAACGGGGCAGCTCAACAAGCGGGCGTACTGTACGACGGCACGGTGGTCCCCTGCTGCAAAGACTTTGAGGGACAAATTCCCCTCGGTCGGGTGACGGAAAAACCGTTAGCGGACATTTTGACTGGCAGCCCAGCTTGCCAACTGCGGCAAGACTTCAATCGACTACAAGTTAAACATCCCGTGTGTCAACGCTGTATAGGGGCTGACACACCACTGAAGTCGGCTCTGCGACAGGTTGGTTCAGTGGCTTATTTCAAAGCGTATAGTCCGGTAATGCGACGGATGCAACCAGGCTGGGGAGAGGTATGATCGAAATGAGGGAGCAAGCAACTTTGTCAATCTCCATGAACAAATGTTAAGTTAATATTTGTAACGAACCGCTAGAGGGCGTGTTATGAAATTTCGACAAGAGCTTCCCCTTGAGCAGCAGTTTGAGCTTCAGGTTTTTGAGCAGCAGGTACAACAGCTTTCCAGAGAAGATGCTCAAGCACTCCTAGTGCAACTGCGTGAGGCGATGCTGTATCAGTCCACCGCGTTTCGCGAAATTTTGAAAGAGTCGTGGGGAATTGAAAAGGGCTTTGAAGCTGGGCTCGGTGACCTGGTCTAGCCAAGCTCTGTAGACACTAACTGAGGAATATTGGCCATGACTACACATCAGCTTTACCTCAATCAAGAAGATGAAACTGAAAACGCCAGTGGGGTTGCAGTCATTTTCTTTTTGCTGGGCGCACCGAACATTTACAGCGTCTTGCGTCAGCGATCGCATCCCTCCACAATGGAGCATAGGATGCCCATCTGGGCGGTAGGGGTAGGTATTCTCACCTTTGCCATGGTTGGAGCCTGGGTGTGTTTCAACGCCATGGGCTAAACCTCGTTCGCATGAAACGGCAATAAGTAGTCCGACTGAATCGGGGGCACTCGTTGCTGGTCAACCAACACTTGATAAATGGCGACGCTGGTTTCGGCCCGCGTGGCGACCTGATTAGGCCGTAGTCGCTGATTGTTCGGGACGGCAGTGATGAACTGTTTGGTCAGGGCGATCGCGGTTTGTCGCTGAGCATATTGCGGCACTTGGTCGCTATCGGCAAATTGGGCTAGCACCTCTGGGGTAGAGACTGGGCTTGTAGCGTATAAACCATTGACTAGGGCAATCCAAATTTGCACTCGCAACAATGGATGACTAGGCGCAAAGGTACGATCAGGGAAACCGCCCATAAAGCCGCCACGGTAGGTGTTCTGAATCGCGTCAGCAGCCCAAAAATCCGGCGGCACGTCAATAAACTGAATATTCGGTCTAATCGTAGCGGGAGCAAACGCATTCACAATTAGAGTCGCAAATTGCGCACGCGTAATGGGGCCGTCGGGGTCAAAGCGGCCATCACTGCGACCACTGACAAGGTTTAATGATGCGAGACCGTGAATAAACTCAGCGGCCCAGTGGTTGTCGATGTCGCTAAAGGTGGGCTGAGTAGTATCGGGCCGCACAATGTAGGGCGATGGGATCTGTGTGGCTAAGCCCAGCGCTACTTGACCCTGATAAATCAATGCTGATAACTCGCCCCGCGTCATCGCTTCGACCGGGCGTAGAGAGAGCGGATCAGGATAGTTCACGACGAGTCGTTGACGGGTAGCCGTCGCGAGGCTGTCGACTGCGTAACTGGGGATCTGGGCGCGATCGCGGTAAATGCCAATGTCATCCACCCGCCCCCCGGAAAAGTTCAACCCATTAGTGACTGCCACTAGCGCTTGAGTGCGGGTAATGAAGGTGTCAGGGCGGACGGTGCCGTCCGGAAAGCCGCTCAGGAAACCCGTGGTGTAAGCGTAGGTCAACGCGCCGTAAGCCCAAAAATTTGACGACACATCATTAAATCGCCGGGCCGATCGCCGCTGGGGACGGTCGGGAAAGCTCGCGGCGATGAAGGCGGCAAACTCCGCCCGCGTCACCGAGCGATCGGGCCGAAAGGTGCCATCGGGGAGTCCAGCGATCGCCCCCGCCGCGACTAGCCCATCCACAAACGGGCCAGCCCAATGATTCGCCATATCAGGAAAGCGCTGAGAACCGACTGGCCCTCCGGTTTGCGGATCTTCAATCTCGGGGGACGGTGGCGTCTCCGGTTCCCCATCGGGAAAGTCGGACTGCCGAGCCAGCAAGCTGGGAGGTATGGCACTGGCATCGGGCAGCGTGCTCGCCATCAGCGCAACGCCACCTTGTAGCCGTTGCGGGATCACGTCATTACCGCAGGAAGTGAGCGATCGCTGGGTGACGTTGTAGACATCAAACTGGTCATTATCACGCACGATATTCCGTCCCGGATCGGCAGCCTGACCAAAATCCGCCGTACCCAACCCCGTCAGATGTAGGCCGTAGCTCTGATTTTGGCGAAGGTGATTGTCCCGCAGGACGGGATGGGCCGTATCGGCGATCGCGATGCCTGTATCACAACGCTCCACTCGGCAGCTACGAATTAACGGCGCTGAGGCGTCACGGAGCCAAATGCCGATGCGGTTACGCACCGCCTGTACTCGCTCTAGTTGGCCTTTACTTTGGGTAAAAAAAGTGATCCCAGCTTGACCACAATCTTCTAATTGGCAGTCTTGCAACCACGGCAAGGCGCGATCGAGAACGACGATCCCATATTGATCACATTGACGCACGAACACTCTTTGTAATTGGGGGTGACCATCGGCCAACCACAGGCCAATCCCTTGGCGCTGAGCATTGGCAATGATGACAGAATTGAGTCGCGCTCCGTCGGCCACCCCACAAGTGACGGACGGCAATCCCAGCAGGGGATGCTGAAATGTGCCCCCGCCCTCAATCAGCGTCATTGGGCGATCGCCCGACCACTCCCCTCGCACTTCGCAATCCGTCGGAATCATTAAGGGAAACCGTTCGCCGCTGGTCGCGTCATAACGCCCCGCCGTGAGCCGAATCAGGGTGTCACCACGGCTCTGACGCAAGGCTTGGGTCAAAGTTTTGAGCGCTTGAGTCGGCTGCCGACCGGTGTGAGCATCTTGCCCGCGGCGGGAGTCAACGTAAAGCAGGAGTTGAGCCATAAAGTCGGCCTATCAAAGACTGGAAGATTACCCCCGTCCCCCGCTATGGCTGTTGCAGTCAAGCACTGAACAGTCCCGACATCAGCTTAGAATCGCAGGGGGTGGGGACAATTGAGGCAATTGAGGACAGATATTGCTGCAAAATTTTACTGTAAGTTGGCAGTAATGCCCTATGCCGACATCATTGCGTTGATGGCCAGCGTTGATGACCAGTACGCGCTCACCCTAGCGCCGGGCGAGTGGCCAGCGTGGCACCTGGCTGCTCACGGTTAAATTCCGGCCATCTTACAAGAAAATTCCCGGTTAGGGTTACACTGCAAACGACAGACAAGCCAGTCTTTGAGGAAATGACCATGATCCAACTGGTGATTGGGTTAAATGTGGCGATCGCCCTCGTTGGCTTTGGGCTCGCGTGGCGGCTGTGGCGACTTAGACAAACCCTGACCTCGGCCACCGTGGCCCTCGACACCCTGGAGCAAGAGGCTCGCCTGGCACTGAGTCCAGATCAGGCTCCGGCGCAACTGGCGGAAGGTCGGGAAGCGATCGTGTTTGCTCGTACCCGGTACCGTCGCCTGCGGCAGCAGCTCCAGCAGCTACGGCAAATTTTTAGCATGGCGGTCATGGTTCTCCGCTGGGTGCAGCGTGTTCGTCCCCAACCTCACCAGATGGAGAATCAGTGATTAAATAAAGGGCATTGCGGCGTGATTTGACCGTCATTGCGCGAACTAGCCATGGGTGAATAAGGAGGAAATCGAGTGGCAGAGAATAAATCTGGGGCATTTCTTGGGGGGGTAGTCATTGGTACGGCCATTGGAGCCGTCACGGGCTTGTTAGTTGCGCCTCGCCCCGGCAAAGAAACCCGGCAATTTTTGCGCAAATCAGCGGACGCCTTACCCGAAATCGTGGAAGATTTGGCCACTTCTCTACAATTACAAACTGGCCGCTTATCCGAAGCGTCGCAGCGCCGCTGGGAAGGGACACTCGGTCGCTTGCGGGAGGCGATCGCGGCGGGACAAGAAGCCTCACAGCACCAATATGAAGACCTGGTGGCGCAGGAAGAACAGCCCACCAGCGATTACGACAACTAGCTTTAATGGTCGTTGATGGGGCGTTGTGAATAATCCGGTTCTCTGGTTGTGCCTTTCCTTTTTGCTGCTGTCAGTCAGTTTGACAGCGGTATTTGTGGTGCTGGTACCCGCCGTTGTTGAGATGAGCCGCGCCGCCCGCAGCTTTGAACGACTCTGCAACACCCTTGATCGCGATTTGCCCCCAACGCTGGAATCTTTGCGACAAACCACGGATGAAATTGCCCGCCTCACCGATGACGTAAATGCCGGGGTAAAAAATGCCGGGCGCGTTGCCCAGCAGGTTGATCAGAGTGTCACCACGGCCCGCATGCAAGCCAAACACGCTCAAATCAATACCCGTAGCCTCATGGCAGGACTGGGAGCCGCTTGGACAACGTTTAATCAATCCGGTGCTCAGAAATCGGATAGCCGGGGTCGTTCCCGTCCGGCGCAAATGTCGAACCCTGAGACTTTGTCAACGACTCAGGCTGGGAGCCCCCCCCCCGTCGCCGATGGCGATCGATCAGCAGATCCCACAGTACCGCCCGCTTCATCCTCCACCGGCGCGGCGCAGGACACCCACGCCATTAACGAAAAGGCGGTGAGTGAGCGCGATCGCGCCGCTGCCCACTCGGCGGATGGCAGCCCTACCGACCATGATGCGGCCTCTACCGCTAATGACTCTTAACCGCAGCCAGGATTAGCCCCTTTCGCTTAATGTCAACTGGCGGAAACTCATCTGATGAACCCCTGATCAGCCAGAATCATCAACATCCAACGAATTGCTGTTTCTGTCAGGTTTTCTGAGAACCGCGTAATTCATCCCTTAGAATAAGGTAAACATCTGTGAACAGATGAGGGCTCGTGCTAACCGAGTTCTCATAAAAATAAGGATTCGCGCATGAGAGTTATGGTCACTGCCACGGCTGCTTGGGTCAAACAATACTCGTTACGGTGGGTTTTGGCGATTTGGGTCGGGGTCATGGGCTGGAGTTTTGCAACGCCCACGGCACTGGCGTATGACAACCCTGACCTGTTGCCCGAGGAGCCCACCTTCATCATCGACTTGGCCAACTCTCTCAGCTCGTTTGAAGAAGAGCGACTCAACGATCGCATTCAAACCTTTCAAGATGAAAGTGGCTGGAAGCTGCGGGTACTGACGCAGTACGATCGCACCCCTGGCCGAGCGGTGAAAGAATATTGGGGCTTAGACGACCACAGCGTTTTACTGATTGCGGACCCTCGGGGCGGCAACTTGCTGAACTTCAGCGTGGGCGATGCGCTATTTGACCTGCTGCCCCGCACCTTTTGGATTGAGTTGCAGACCCGTTATGGCAATCAGTTTTTTGTCCGTGACAATGGCGAAAATGCCGCCATTCTGGAAGCGCTCGGCTCCATTGAAACCTGCTTAAGAAAAAATGGCTGTGCCGTCGTACCGGGCCTTCCCCAAGAGCAATGGATTCTCACCCTGGTGACCTCGATTGTCGGGGGCGTCATTGCTGGATTTGCGGCCCATCCTCGCAAACCGGGCCAAGTCATCGCTTGGCAGTGGGTACTGATTTTTTCGCCGCTGTGGGGCATCCTGTTCTTTGCCTTTGGGATGGGCCCAGTGGTGACTCGCACTAGCGACTGGATTCCTTTAACGCGCAATATCGCGGGCTTTGCCATTGGTTTCTTGGTGGCGTATCTGACTTCCACCCTCGGGGAGTCATCCTCGCCTTCCGAAACTTAGATTGTTAAGGGTTACAACGGGCTGGCAGTGGGGCTAATTCAGCGCAGTAAATTGTGGGAAAAAGCTACCACACTATGGCTCGTCCCAAAATTAAAGCAAGTTTGCCGCCAGGGTTGATTGTGCAGCTGGGCAAAACCGTCTGGTACACGATGTGGCAAGTGATGATGTCGCGACTCGCCCCGAGTGATGACCAGGGCTCATACACGCGGCCGGCCAGTGAGTTTCGCCATGCTATCACTGCCGATGGCCCTTACCCGCCCGATCGCGATCGCTATCGACTGATTGTGGGCATGGGCTGTCCCTGGGCACATCGCACTCTGGTCACTCGTGCTTTGAAAGGGTTGGAAGCGGTGATTCCCCTATGGCGCGTGTCCCCGTCCCCCAATGAAGGATTCTGGCTGTTTGAGAATCCGGGATCGGAGTGGCGATCGCTGCCGGAGCTATACCAAACGGCGCAGTCTGGCTATCAGGGACGCAGCACCGTGCCCGTACTGTGGGATACGCACACTCGCACGGTGGTGAACAACGAAAGTGCTGAGATCATCAAACTGCTTAACACAGCGTTTAACGACTTTGCCGCTAATCCCGACTTAGACCTTTATCCGGCAGATTTACGAGCGGCCATTGACGACTGGAATGATCGTATCTACCACGCGGTGAATAACGGCGTTTATCGCTGCGGCTTTGCCCGGTCTCAGACAGCCTACGAGGCGGCTGGCAAACAGCTATTTGAAACCTTGGATGAGATTGATCAGCAGCTAGCCACGCAGCGCTATCTCTGTGGCGATCACCTCACCCTGGCGGATGTACGGTTATTTCCGACGCTGTTTCGGTTCGATGCGGTGTATCACGGGCTGTTTAAGTGCGATCGGCAGCGACTGCGCGACTATCCCAATCTTTGGCCTTACGCCCGCGACCTTTATCAACAGCCTGGGGTGGCCGCCACCTGTGATCTCGATACTGTCCGCCGTGACTATTACGGTAACTTGTTCCCCTTAAATCCCGGCGGCATCATCCCCTTGGGGCCAAATCCCAAAGCGTGGCAGCAACCCCACCAACGTGATGGCTATCAAGGGAATTATTAAAGGTTATACCAATTCTCTATAAAGCTGCATAGAATAGAGCCTCAAGGATAAAGTCATAGCCGGTCAAGGAGGCGATGGC
>NZ_JACSWC010000341.1 GCF_016888165.1 Halomicronema sp. CCY15110
CAGCAGTGAAATTCCGCGCGGCTATTCTAGCGGTTAGATGACAATTTCCGGGGCACTCCCTTAAAGCGCTTTCACCTCATTCCCATTCGCCCGCGATCGCGCTGAGGCCCCTCATTCCAACCGGGCAATTAGCGCGACTTCTAGCAGCCACCGCAGGACTGGAGTTAATGGCCTCATGCCCTTCAGAACGGCTCTCAGGCACAACCAGGACGAGATCGCGGTGGGGGAGAACAACCACCTTGAAACCGCGATCGCTGCCGCTCTCAATATTCAAGGGTCAGGGTTCCGCAATCGCTCCCCGTGATGCTGGTGCCTGCGATCGCGCTAGCGAGAACGGGAGAGCGCTGGCTTCACCGCTCACGGCTGGCCAACCACGTCTCTAAATCAGAGGCCTCAGCAAAATCAAACAACGCTTCTCCCAACGCTTCAAGTTGCTCTAAAGACAGCGCATTCACTTGCGCCTGCAACGAGTCCGGCAATGGCCCTAACTTCCGCGTCAGTTGTCGGGAAATCAGCGAGCGCGCTTCCTCTTCTCGGCCTTCCTCTCGACCTTCCTGATACACACGGGTCTCTCTCAATTCACTCAGTCCTAACATTGCCGCGATCTCCTCCCGCGACAAGCGCGGAAATGTGTACACCACTATCGTCTCTACCAATTCTATAAGTCGCGCCATCTCCACTGCTGGACGAGACCCCTGCTGCACCCGCTCAATCAGTCCTCTGGCTGCTTCAGGCACGCTTTCGGCAGGTTCCACTAACAAGCGCAGTATCCCCAAGCCCGGTGATAGCTCCGCGATCGCTCCTAACTCATTCAGGTAAATGACTTCCACCCGGCTCGTCTCTAAGAATTCCTGCAATGACCGCTCGGCCACTTCGATACTAGGATCCGGGTACAGCACCACTGCGCGCCAGTCTTCCACTACCGGGTTTTGGCGCAGGTACAGCAGCACTTCCGACAACAACCGACGATACAATTGCGGATCGCGTTGAAACTGCACTTCCACAAAATAAACGGGCGCTGATGGGGCATCCTCGGGAGGACGGAACACCCCATCGATGCGGAATGCCGTCTGCTTCAGCTCGACCGAGGCAAATTGATACCCCTCAGCTTCCTCTGGAGCACGCTCTAACAGCTCTAACAGCAACGACGGCAATGACTGAAACAACGCATAAAACAAGCTATCGGTTTGCATCTGCGTTCGCCCCTCAAATCACAGGTCTTAGCTTATCTTGAGGGGGCGTATAAATGTACCAGAATCCCCAATTACCCCACACGTTTTCAACTAACGCTCGGCTGTCGCGGTTAACCACTGAGGGGGCAAACACCATTGGCCGATTACTCCTCCTCAGCGACTCTCAGGCAGACACCTGGGACGATGGGTGAACGACCGGGTTCATCCCCGCCAGCAGTCAATACCGAGGCACTCCAAGACGACTTCCCAAAGATCGGGCATGGCTTCGGCGCGATCAGGCTATCTTCCGGCCTCTCAGTAAGACGTTAGTCCGGCCTCCGCTAGCCGCACCAGGACACGGAGCACACATATCTATCACCACCTGAAAACGGCTTTGAGGCACCCTGGGGAAGACCCTCGCTCGCTACACTACCCGGTGAGCGCTGCCGAATCACCCTCCGGAAGCCAGATGGCCAAGCCATCGCCACCGTTGCCCTCTCAAACATGTCTTTGCACCCATGCAGTTGCGATCGCGCTCCCTTTCAGGATGGGTTCAAGCATTATTCTGACCCGAATGACTAGAACTCTCGCCCCGTTAACTGTTCAGTAGAACCGTCGGGACCATCACTGGATGCCGCCCTGCCGACCAGCGGTCAAATAACGTGGCACTAACTCATCCCGGCCCAATAGCGTGGCACTTAGCACGGCTGCGCGATCGCTCTCTCCTAACTGCTCACCGCGTCAATGGTGTCATCCACGACTCCGGTGATTCGTTAATCCTGAGCCCTCCATCACAGCTAATCCTTATCTATACCTAGATTATCGTAAACGAAGATAAGTATAAGAAAAGAATAGAGTTAAAGAAAGAATACAGAAGAGGAAAGAAAGAATACAGAAAACGATCTCAATCAGATAAGGAAGCCAGGACAAAATGAGTTACTTCGCGCTCCGCAACCGCATTTTTCCGAATCGTACTCATGACGACTTCGGATTAGAAACACCTCAAATTGTTTAGTTTTGTTGCGCTTCAAGGGTTCATCGCGATCCCATTTTTCCTGTGTTCTTTGATCGCACATTTCGCAACATTTGACGCCAACGCTCCGTTCAGATTGACCTCCTTTTACCCATCGGCGGCTCGCAACAGTTGCCAGGTC
>NZ_JACSWC010000342.1 GCF_016888165.1 Halomicronema sp. CCY15110
TACCCATCGGCGGCTCGCAACAGTTGCCAGGTCGCCGCAATATCATGCAGGCGTTGCAGACCTCGCCACAGCGTTTTCACGCCCGGTTCGCCATCGCCTTTACGGCCCAAGAACCCGCCTAGCTTCGCAATCCAGCGCACGCACTGACCGATGCTGGGCGGTTCGGGCGGCAGGTCAGTCGTTTGATGAATCGTGCAGTACAGCGCTTGCCATTCATGCTCTTCTAGAACGGTTTCCACTGGATC
>NZ_JACSWC010000343.1 GCF_016888165.1 Halomicronema sp. CCY15110
TGGATCCAGATGACGAAATCAATAAATCCGCCTCTCTAGTTGTCGTCAGCCGACAGGCTCATTGTCGTCTAATAGGAAGCCGCGTTTTCTTCAGATCGCTTGGAAGAGGTGGTGAGCTACCTCCAGGATGGTCGCCACCAGCGACTAGAGGCCACCACCCACTTAGACCAGGCACGGGAGCTAATGGGCGAGCAGATCCCTGAGTTTGCCTGGTCGGATTCCGTTGAGGACGTGATTGAATCAGCGGGGCTGGCTCCTTCAGTTGATTTGTCGAATCTGGAGGGGGTCCGTGCTCAACTGGAAACGGCCTTCCAGTCCGAGTCGGAGTCCGCGCCCGAGGGCAGTCGGGCGGATGAGCCTAACGACCCGGAGGAACGGGACACGGACGCAGTTCCTAGGGGTGAGGATCAATCTACCCAGCCTGTTTCTGCCTCGGAAGCGGCTCAAACTGGGCAGCAGGCTCCGAGTCCCCCTCCATCTGTTCTCGCAGAGAAAGTGCAGCAGGCAAAGGTACTGGCCGATCAAGGGATGGCCATGACCTTCCAGGTAGACGTAGATCCCCATACTTCCGAATGGGAAACCAGTCTGGCACCGGGAGAGGACGGTTCATCCCAGTTTGATCTGTTTGACCCGGAGGAGATTCGCCTGGAGCAGGGAGCTGTTGAACTGCAAATCGGCATCGATACCAGCGGTGAGGCATTGGAAGAGGTGTGGGTCGAGCTGCCGGATGCTGGCAACCAACTTGAGGCAGCGATCGCTAAGGCCCAACCGCTGGAGAAATCACTCCGCAACCAGCTTCAGAGCCTGACGGCGGGAGAATATTTGCGGCAGGGGCGTGATGCCATTTTGCCGGATCAGTCTGAGTCCGAATCATCTGCCTACCGCCTGGATGAGGTAGGGCCAACAACGATTGGCAGGGAGCGAGCCCGCTTGCTCAACAGCTACAGCGAGGTGGAGAGCACTGCTAGTGAAGCCGGGGTGGAACGAGCCAATGCGATCGCTCAGCGAGATGAGCAGCTCGAAGCCCTGGCGGATGAATACGGTGAAGTGGCGCGGATCTCGTTTACCGATCCCACCGAGCAGGGCTTGGCGATTTCCGCCCAGGATGTACGCTATCCTGGGCAGCCTGATGCAGAAGAAATCACCTCATCTGGGGCTGAACCGGACCCGGCAGCGCAGGTTGAAGAAGTCTTTGACGTGGTTGAGTCGATGGCTCCGCCCGAACAGGCACGGATCGGTGGCTGGAGTGAACAAGTGGGTAAGCCCGAAAAGCATGTCGGCAAGCTTTTGGAAGACTCAGGGCTCGCGGCAGCGGTGATGGCGGATGAGGACTTTTACCTGAAGGTGGAGAATGAGCCCTTCACGCCGCTGAATATCGAACGCCACGGCGAGCAGTTGATGCTCTATCACACCCTGGTGGAGAACGGGGATGCCTTCATTGACTCCGAGATGGTCTTCAATCTGTCCGAAGACGGGGCCTTGAATCTGACGGAAACAGCCGTTCATGGGCCGATGGGAGAATCCCGTGGGTTAGACCGTTCCTATGCTGGGATGTTTGCTAGCAACTTGCGCAAGCAGGGCTTTGCCGAAGCCATTCAGCAACAGATGACCACCGAACCGGAAGCGGAGCCGACGCCCACAGAGCAAGCGCGATCGCCGGTCGTTGAACCCGAGGTGCAAGCTCAGACTCCGGGGTCTAATGTGGCGAGATCGCCGGAGGGTGAATCTTCTCAACCGGCTGCTGAGTCTTCTGATGCATTTGCTGACGTGCTGGGGACGGGCGAAACCGCTGCCATCAATCCACCTCCGATTCAGGAACTGGGAGATGAGCAGCCTACGGGCTCCCCGGACTATCAGGAGACGCTGGCTCGCTTGCGGGGGGTGGTTCAAGACCTACCGCAAGCCCAGCAGGAGAGCTTACTGGCCGCGATCGACCAGGCTGAAGCGCAGATGGAGCAGCCTGCTCAGTCTTCATCAGAGGTGTCAGTATCAGCTGGAGCCTTTATCCAAGCAGCGATCTCGCAGAATGACCCGGAGTTGGATCAGCAACTGGCTGAATCAGAGGAAGGGCAACCAGAATCACCTAGCATTGAGCAATTCCGCGACTGGTATCGAGCCGCTAGAGCCCTGGGTCGTTCTGATAATGAGCTGGCCGATATTGAGGCGATTGGGAAAGCGGCGAAGGCGGGTGAACTCAATGACCTGGCAGAGCTCGATGCACGGCAGATGGAGACTGATCTATCCGCGTTTGGCCATCAGCAAGAACTGGGAACTAGCGTCGTGAACCATGCCCGTCGCTTTCTAGGGAATTTGGAGGCAGCGGGGCTGGTGGAGCGGGATGCCAATGGCGCGATCGAGGCACGGGGCAAGCAATACACCGTCAGGGAGACAACCCAGGGCATTGGCGTGGTCAAAAATGACCAGAGCGCAGGGGTCTTAGCCAATAGTGAAGGCGAGATCACGCAGGTGACTAACCTTACTGAAGCCGATCTCCAGAACTGGGAAATTTCCGCTTCCAGGTCGCCTGATAATCTCAAGACGCTCTATCAATCACGGCAACAGCATGAGGTGAATGCCCCAGCCCAGCCATCATCGGGAGTCGAGTTGTGATGAGTGATTCAACTTTCAAGATCACCCTGGGCGCACTGCTGGTCGTGTACTTCCTGCTGTTTGTTTCAGTACCGGCTACACGCTGGCAGCAAACATTTACCTTCGACTTGGCCGAGATTGTCTGCATGGCCCTGTCACTGGCCTATTTGTACGAGGCTATCCAAGCTCGTCGAGGTGTGGGTCGGGTGCAGTCACGAGTGAAATTCGAGCGAAACTGCATTCTGTATGCGATCGCGGGAATTGCCTTAAAAGTGATCTCCAACTCTTATTTCGTGGCCTAATTGAGATGACTTGAAGCAGTTTGATGGGTTGCTTGAGCGAGAAATTCCGGTACTGTCAGCGGCTGAAATCACCCAGCTGGCGCAGGGAATGGTTGCTCTCGGTCGCCGTGTGCCAGATCTGCTGGAAGCTACGGCACAGGAGCGATCCACAGGCTGAGTATAGCGGTTGTGATAGGCCGCTAGTTTCCCGTACATGTTGGGGATTTGAGAGAGGTCAAGTCTTTGGGTATCCAGATTCAAGCTGGGCTTCTGCATTTACTAAGCTGTGCGCCGCCCCCTACATCCGGTCGCGAATCTTTGGATCAACAGAAACTGCAGGCCACTGATCAACCCAGGCAATTTTGAGGTATTGCCGAGATCAACTTCTGCACAGTCGGTATGAAGAACTGGGATGAGTGCTTCCGTACTTTTACAGAAAATCTCTCGGCCAGAAAAAATGTTAAAAAATAACAAACTACCTTCTAGCTGAGCTTATGCTGAGGTTCAGTTGACAAATAAGTTCAGTATATTCTGATACTTTGTTTCTTTAACAAGTTGTGCTGGAATGCTTTAGTTGCGATCACCTAAGCATCCGTATTCACTCGCATTCAGCCCTCAAATTAACTTATCCAATGGCAAGTCTTTTCAATCAGGTTGGGTGTCGATGGACATATGTACTGGCTTGGACAGGTCTGCTTACAGGTTTGCAAGTCGGCATTTCTAATCCAAGCTTTGCTGTACCTATGCTGGTTTCTCAGCAATCTACTCATGCACCCCAAATATTCACAGGAGAACTTACTCTAAACTCACCAACACTGGAGAGCGATGGCAGTTACTACGAAACTCATACCTTTGCAGGTACCGCTGGCGAATCTCTGACCTTCGAACTTACCAGCGATGACTTTGACGCTTACTTGATACTTTTGAATCCTGTGGGAGAAAGGATTGCCCAAGATGATGATGGGGCAGGAGGCACCAACGCCCGCATTACTCTGACTCTTCCTGTTAATGGAACTTATACTTTCATCGTAAAAAGCTATGAGCCGAGTGAAACTGGAGCTTATCGTTTTGAGGTTCGGGCTTCGACTGTATCTGAAGAAGCCACAGCACGAGCAGCTCAGCTTGAGCTGCAAATTAGCGACTTATACCAGTCAGGAAGTTATTCGTCAATTATTCCTCTTGCGGAGGAAGTCCTCGCAATTTTTGAACAAGAACTGGGGCCGGAGCATCCCGATACAGCTCGGAGTCTAAATAATTTAGCCTTTTTTTATAAATTAACAGGACATTATCAAGAGGCAGAACCTCTTTATTTACGTGCTCTGGCGGTTTATGAACAACAGCTGGGTTCAAGTCATCCATTGACTGCCACTAGTTTAAGTAATCTAGCTTCCTTGTATAGTTCGATGGGAGGATACGGAGAGGCTGAACCTCTATACAGGCGAGCTCTAGAAATCAGAGAACAGCAGCTAGGAGAAAATCATCCCGATACGGCGAGTAGTTTGAACGGTTTGGCCTCAGTATATAGCTCAATAGGACGCTATGAGGAGGCGGAATCTCTACACAGGCGAGCTCTGGAAATCAGAGAACAGCAGCTAGGAGAAAATCATCCCGATACGGCTACTAGTCTGAATAATCTAGCTTCCTTATACAGTTCAGTGGGGCAATACAGAGAGGCTGAACCTCTATACAGGCGGGCTCTGGAAATCAGAGAACAGCAATTAGGAGAAAATCATCCCGATACGGCTGCTAGTCTGAATAATCTAGCTGGCTCATTAGAGTTCATGGGGCGATACAAAGAAGCTGAGTCCCTCTATACTCGCGCTCTTGCGGTTAGTGAACAGCAATTAGGGGAAAACCATCCGGATACAGCTTCTATTTTGAATAATTTAGCCTCAATATACGAATCAACCAGCCGTTACGAAGAGGCAGAAGCTTTTTACCAAAGATCTTTATCAATTTATGAACAAAGGCTAGGAGCAGACCATCCTACAACTGCTCTAGGCTTAAACAATCTAGCCGGTTTGTATGAGTCTATAGGACGCTATGAGGAAGCAGTCCTTCTTTATAAACGTTCGTTATCGATTTATGAACAGCAGCTAGGCGAACGACATCCTGATACAGCGTCTAGTTTGAACAATCTGGCTGCGCTATATGAGACAATAAATCGCTACGAGGAGGCAGAACCTCTATACCAGCGTGCTCGAATAATAAGAGAACAGCAATTAGGCGCAAATCATCCCGATACAGCGTCTAGTTTGAACAACTTAGCCGGACTGTACATATCAATGAGGCGTTATGGAGAGGTAGAACCTCTCCTCCAGCAATCCTTAGCGATTCGAGAACAATATTTAGGGCCTAACCATCCCGAAACAGCTAGTAGTTTGAGTAGCTTAGCCGGTTTTTACCTATCAACAGGACGCTACGAAGAAGCTGAGCCTCTTTTTCAGCAAGCATTGACAATAAGGGAGCAACAATTAGGAGCGGATCACTCCGATACGGCAATCAGTTTGAATAACTTGGCCGGGTTATATCAATCAATGGGTCGCTATGAACAGGCCGAACTTCTTTATCAGCGTGCTTTGAAAATTTGGGAGCAGAATGAAGATAGTGATTATTTAGTTGCTCGTGGTTTGAACAATCTCGCTGGGGTATATCGGGCAACTAGCCGCTATGAGACTGCAGCCTCTTTTTATCAGCAAGCCCTAGCAATTCGAGAGCAACTAGGAGTAGATCACCAAGATACTGCTAACATTCTTAGCAATTTGGCACGACTATACTATACCCAAGGTCAGTTTCAATTAGCCTTAAACAATTTAAGCCGAGGGCTTTATATAGAAGAAACGGTTTTAAGCCGCAATCTATTAGGCGGTTCAGATAAAGATAAACGTGAGTATCTAACTACTTTTTCCCCTAGAACTAGTCTGGCTATTAGTCTTCATCTCAATGAACTTTCTAGCGATGAAGCTGCCGCAAAATTGGCTATTACTGCACTATTACAGCGAAAGGGACGTATCGTTGACCTATTCACCAATTTGCGTTCTCAATTTGTAAATAAACCTGATTTGTTAGCACTGCTGGATGATTTGAGCTCTGTTAGTTCTCAGCTGGCCACTCTCACTTACTTGCCACCAAAAGATCGGAATATAGCTACCTACCAAGCCAATTTGCAGACTTTGCAAGAGCGTTACAACGACTTAGAAGACGAACTTAGTCGTTACAGTTCAGAATTTTCAGAACTGACATCATCGCCTACCCTTGAGGATATCCAGTCTGCGTTACCTCCAAATACTGCTTTAGTAGAATTCATGCGCTACCGCCCTTTTGATCCTAATACTGAAAGAGATAGTTTTGGGCCTTATCATTATGCAGTTTATCTTTTAAGCGCAGATGGAAACATTCAAGGTATGGACTTAGGGCCTGCTGAGAGAATCGATATGGCAGTGAGTGCTTTATCAATAAGCTTGGCTTCATCAAACACGCCTCTAAGTCAAGTTAGAGAAGATGCTCAGGCCTTGGAAAGGTTGGTGATGGCTCCTTTAAGAGAGACTTTAGGGGAACAAAAGATTATCTTTCTTTCTCCTGATGGGGCTCTCAACCTGGTTCCCTTTGAAGCTCTCGTTGATGAGTCTGGGGACTACCTAATTACAAAGTATCAGTTTCGATATCTCACATCAGGCCGTGACCTGATGCGAATAAATAAACCTTTTGCTGGCAATAATTTCGCTCTGCTGATAGGGAATCCCACTTATGGCCGTCCAGGAGAAGAAGTAGCTGAAGCGGACTCTTTCCGCTCTATTGACCTTGAAAACCTTGTCTTTCCAGCACTTCCAGGTACTCAGACTGAGGTGAACCTGATCGCTTTGCAACTAGATGACGTTGAGGTTTACACTCGAACCAACGCTACTGAAGCAATTATCAAACAACGATCCCAGCCTAATATTCTGCACATTGCAACCCATGGTTTCTTCAAACCCATTGAGGATGCTTTAAATCCCCTATTGCAATCAGGTCTGATTCTGGCTGGGGCTGCTTCAGTCGGTCAAAGTGGTCCTAACCAAGACGGCATCCTGACTGCCTTAGAAGTCACTGGGATGAATCTGAGCGGCACTCAGTTGGTTGTACTGTCGGCCTGTGAAACGGGGTTAGGAGAATTAACGGCAGGTGAGGGCGTTTACGGCCTACGGCGAGCCTTTGTCTTAGCGGGTTCTCAGACCCAGGTTATCAGCCTCTGGAAAGTGGACGATTCAGCCACCCAAGAATTGATGGTGAACTACTACGATCGCCTACTTTCCGGCTCTCCCCGCGATGCTGCCCTACGCGAAACCCAACTGGCGTTACTGGAAAGCGAAGAATATAGTCACCCTTACTACTGGGCTGCTTTTGTTGGTTCTGGCGACTGGCGTCCCTTACAACAATGATAAACGTTTACCCTTTTCTTCAATAATGTGTAATTCAGAAGTATTCAAAACCAATTTGTATTACTCAATTCACCTTTAACTATGCACTTCTCTCATCGTCTGATCTGGAACAAATATCATCAAATTTTCATACTGAGCAGTCTTTGCGCAGCTTTGACGGGTAGCAATAGCGTTGCCGGGATTTCTAAACCCAGTGTCATTGCCCAACAATCTGATCAGATGTCTCAAACTGTTACCGAAAGGCTAGATGAGCCGTCACCTTCGCTAAGAAATGGTGATTTCCATGCTTCACCTGCTCTCTATAGAACAGTTGAAGCCATCAGTATTTATCAACCCAACGTGTACGTAGCTAGTACTACTGAGCAGTCTCTAGAAGAAGCAGACCGGCTTGACCAGCAGGTTGTGGAGCTGTTTCAGGCAGGGAACTACGAGGAAGCAATTCCTCTAGCTGAACAGGCATATTCACTTCGCGAGCAACATTCTGGTCCAAATCATCCGAATACTGCGACAGCTCTTAATACCTTGGCACTTTTGTATCGTGTAACGGGGCAGTACGAGGAAGCTGAGTCTTATTATCAAAGAGCCCTATCTATTCGAGAGGAACAGTTAGGCTCAGAAGACATTAGTACAGCAGAAATCCTTAACCAATTGGGTATTTTGTACCGCCTGAGAGGGCAATATGAGGAAGCTGAGTCTTATTATCAAAGAGCCCTATCTATTCGAGAGGAACAGTTAGGCTCAGAAGACGTTAGTACAGCAGAAACTTTAAACAACCTAGCACTGCTTTATGACTATCAGGGTAAATATACGGAGGCCGAAGCTTACTATCAAAGGGCTTTGGCAGTTAGAGAACAACAATTAGGAGAGCATCCTGATACTGCGCAAACCTTAAACAATTTGGCTTCACTATATAAAACTTTGGAGCGGTATGAAGAGTCAGAGCGGCTTTATCAGCGCGCACTGATCATTTGGGAACAGCAGTCAGGGCCAAGTCATCCAGATACTGCTGTAGCTTTAAACAATCTTGCTGCACTTTATGGTTCTATAAACCGATATGAAGATGCTGAGATTTATTTTCAGCGGGCTCTCAATATTTTTGAACAGAGGTTGGGACCTAACCATCCCGACGTTGCCAATTCAGTCAACGGCTTAGCAGATGTTCTAAAGCGGCAGGGTCGCTATTCAGAAGCTGAGCTACTCTATCAACGCGCTTTAACCATTCGAGAGCAACAGTTAGGACCAGAGCATCCCACTACTGCTAATGCCCTAAGCGATTTAGCTGGATTGTACGTAGAAATAAGCCGCTATGTGGAAGCCGAGCCACTCTATCAACAAGCCCTATCGATTAGGGAGCGATCGCTCAATTCTTACCATCCCGATATTGTTAGTAGCCTCAATAACTTGGCCGGACTCTACCACTCTCAAGGACGATACTCAGAAGCCGAACCCCTCTATCAAAGCGCTTTGGCAATTCGAGAAGAAACGCTAGGGCCTGATCATCTCGATACTGCTGATATTCTCAACGATCTGGCAGATCTGTACTATTCTCAGGGGCGTTATTCGGAAGCGGCCCCCCTCTACCAACGTGCCTTGTCAATTCGAGAGGGAGCTTTGGGCAGAGAACATTCCGATACTGTTAATACCCTTAACGATTTAGCTTTACTGTACGAATCGCAACGCTTGTACGGGGAGGCTGAGAAACTCTACCAGCAAGCTCTAACAATCCGTGAGGAAAGCCTAGGGGTAAATCACCCTGACATCGCCAGTAGCCTAAATGATTTGGCTGGACTTTATCAGTCGCAGAGGCGATTTAGAGAGGCTGAAGCACTCTATATCCGTTCTCTAGCAATTCGTGAGGAAACTTTAGGCTCAGAGCATCGTAATACTGCTCAAAGCTTTAATAATTTGGCATTTCTATATAGCTCAGAGGGTAGATATGACGAGGCAGAACCACTCTTTCGACGTGCTTTAGCAATTGTTGAAAAAACCTTAGGTCCTGATCATTATCTCATCGCTATTAGTCTTCATAATTTGGGTAAGTTTTATGAAATACAGGGACGTTATGAAGAGGCGGAACCCCTTTTTGAACGGGCTTTGGCTATCCGAGAAAAGGTTTTGGGCTCAGCGCATCCTGACACCGCCATTAGCGTGAGTGACCTTGGCCTGCTGTACGTATATCAAGGGCGCTATGGAGAGGCTGAGCCGCTCTTGAAGCGTGCTCGGGCAATTGTTGAGCAGGTCTTAGGCTCAGAACATCCTGATAATGCTAGTCATTTGAACAATTTAGCCTTGCTATATCGAATTCAAGGGCGCTATGAAGAGGCGGAACCCCTCTTGCAACGCGCTTTAGCGATTTCTGAACAGTCTTTGGACCCAGAAAGTCCGAAAGTCGCTACGAGATTGAACAATCTAGCCTTGGTATATCGTGCTCAAGGGCGTTACGAAGAGGCGGAACCCCTCTTGCAACGCGCTCTAACGATCCAAAGGAAAGTTTTCGGTTCAGAACATCCCGATATTACTAGTAGCCTTAACAATTTGGCACTGTTGTACATTCCTCAGGGCCGATATGAGGAAGCGGAAACTCTTTTCATACAAGCTTTAGACATTCTTGAAGAAGCTTTTGGTCCGGAGCATCCTGACACAGCCACTTATATGGATAACTTGGCTGGAGTATATGAGCTGCTATGGAGATATGAAGAAGCAGAGCAGCTCTCTCAGCGAGCACTGGAAATTAGAGAACAAATTCTTGGACCTGACCATCCTAATACAGCCAACTCTCTCACTAATCTAGCCGCACTGTCCTATATTCAGGGACAGCTACAATCGACTTTGACCTTTCTGAGTCGAGGTCTAGCAGTTGAAGAGACGGTTTTGAGTCGTAACTTGGTAGGGGGCTCTGATGCCAACAAGCGCGATTATCTCGCCACCATGACAGGTACAGTTAATCTAGCGATTAGTCTCCACCTCAACGATTCTTCCTTCAACGAAACGGCAGCCCAACTTGCGTTCTCTACAGTGCTGCAACGCAAAGGCAGAGTATTGGATTTGTTCACTAATCTAAGAGCTCAATTGGCGAACAATCCAGACGCCCTAGAATTACTAAATGACTTTGAAGTCGTCAGCACCCAATTGGCGAATCTTAACTTTAGCTCTAATGAGATACCGCCAGAGGCTTACCAAAATCAACTCAGCACGCTGAACCAGCGAGTCCAAAATTTAGAAGATCAGCTAAGCCGCCGCAGTGCAGATTTTGCCAGTCTGACACGGTCCCCTAGTCTGGCAGACGTCAAATCAGCAATGCCAAATGGTACCGCACTTGTGGAGTTTATCCGCTATCGACCGTTTGATCCCAATGCCTCACCTGGAGAGCGCCTTGGGGATGCTCGCTATGCGGCTTACATCCTAAAAGCTGACGGAACTATTCAAGGTTTAGATCTAGGGACTGCCGAGGCGATTGATCAGGCAGTGGGAACACTTTCCGCTGCCTTAGCCTCACCCCATACACCTCCTAAGCAAGTTGAAGTAGAAGCCAAAGCGCTGGAAACTTTGGTGATGGCTCCGGTACGAGAAGTTTTAGGGGAAACGACTACTGTCTTTCTTTCCCCTGATGGTGCCCTCAACCTAATTCCCTTTGAGGCTCTAGTGGATGAGTCTGGAAACTATTTGGTGGAGAATTATCAGTTCCGCTATCTCACCTCGGGCCGTGACTTGATGCGTTTGAACACAACTAATGCGAGTCGAAATCCTGCCCTGTTGATAGGCAACCCCGCCTATGGTCTTCCTGGTGAACTGGTGGCTCAAGCTGATACACGGGCTATTGACTTTGAGAACCGCATCTTTCCGACTCTACCGGGTACCCAGGTGGAGGTCGATCTGATTGCGCCAAAACTTCCAGGTGCTCAGGTTTACACTCAAACCAACGCTACCGAAGCGTTGATTAAACAGCAGGTACAGCCCGGCATTCTGCACATTGCTACCCATGGCTTCTTTGAACCAGTTGAGGATACCCTCAACCCTTTGCTGCAATCTGGATTGATTCTGGCCGGTGCCGCTGCCGGAGGCCAGAGCGGACCTGAGCAAGATGGTATTCTCACAGCTCTGGAGGTTACGGGCATGAATCTGAGTGGCACCCAACTCGTAGTGCTTTCCGCTTGTCAAACTGGTTTAGGAGAGCTTGCAGCAGGTGAAGGCATCTACGGATTACGCCGAGCGTTTGTCCTGGCTGGTTCTCAAAGCCAGGTAATCAGCCTCTGGAAGGTTGATGATGTAGCCACCCAAGAATTGATGGTGAACTACTACGATCTCCTCCTCTCTGCTACGCCCCGCGATGCTGCCCTGCGAGAAACCCAATTAGCCTTCCTGGAAAGCGAAGAATATAGCCATCCCTATTACTGGGCTGCCTTCATCGGCTCTGGTGATTGGCGACCTTTACAGCAATAGCTGAGTGCTGCATTCCCACCTCTGACATAGGATTATTTTATTGCTTGTTGCTTTGATCCATGACCGTCCCATCCCTTGGAGCAGCCCTTACAGCTTATCGAGATGCACTGTTTCCCGTTCTCCAAAAGAAGAGCCTTGGGGCAGGACATGTTTTGGAAATCTTGGATGCGCGAGACCGACTTTACGCTGCCCTTGCGCAGTCACCTTCCCCTGGAACTTACTTACTGCAGGAAATTCATATCCTTGATCGCCAACTCAAAGAACACGCTGGAACGCTCGTTGCTCAAATTGACTTTGCGGCTTATCGCGAGAGCTTTCCAAAATTACCCGAGCAGTGGTGGTGGTTTTTGGATGATGCAGTCAAGGCTCCCAAGGAACATCCTGCTGACTGGGTCTTTAAGGGAGCGACCACACTAGCTTGGGCCATCAGCATTGGACTTTTGGTGAATATCAGCGGTCGGTTTCTATTGGGTGGAGCGGGCGTAGCAGGATTGTCCGCGATCGCCCTCTCTAACCTGCTGACCCTGCTGAAAGCCCGCAGTGATCTGACCGACGCGGGGAATGAAGGTGTCCACCTCCTGTTTGAACGCTTTGAACTATCGAATCCACAGCGGCTTCGCTTTCGCTTTGGCACCACGGCGTTACTAGCAGGAGCGCTATTTGTCTTCTGGCTCACGTTGCCAACCATTGCCAGACGTTACAACGCACGAGGAGTGGCGCTTCATGATGCAGGGAAGCTGGGCTCTGCTGAGCAAAACTACGAACGTGCTATCTCCCTGGACCCAGACAACTTAGACGCCCACTACAACCTCGGCAATCTTTACGAAGATATTCAAGAATTAGACAAAGCGGAAACCCAATATCTTATTGCTGCGCGCGGTGATTTTCCAGAGGCCTATAACAATCTGGCTCGTTTATATCTGCAATCGCCCGAAAACGACGTGAATAAATCTCTAGCACTGTTGAGCCAGGGATTTAAATTAATCGAGGATGGTGACCAGGAAGTTTTTCCAGAAACTGAATTCAGTCTCTATAAAAACTTGGGCTGGGCGTTGCTGCGACAGGAAGAGTATACATTTGCCATATCAGCCTTGGAGGAGGCCATCTCCATTTATGAACAAACGCCAGCTCCTGAGCAAGAGTTTATTGAAAATCCTGGTTCTGCCTACTGTTTGGTTGCTCAAGCCCGAGAGGCCGCTGGGCAGCCAGACACATTATCTGCCTGGCAACGGTGTTGCCAGTTAGGCGATCGCAGCGTTCCGGAGGAGAATGCTTGGCTAACGATGGCTCGTGAACGATTTGATGCTGAAGGACTCAATTACGAACAGGTATGTCAAACCAACGCTTTACCGCTCTAATTCAAGCACTTATCCTGACCTTAGGCACGGTAGTGGCAATCACGCAACCAGTGCAGGGTCATACTGGCAGTCAACCTCCTGCCGGGGCTGGAGAACATCTTCAGGCCAATATTTTGGACTTCATTTTTCCAAACCGGAAAAAGCGCACTCGCGGATCGAGAAGGTCAACTCGTCCGGTCCTCTATGTTGGGCTACCCTATGTCCTGAGTCCGCGTAACACTGCTGTATTCGACACAGAGGCGCTAACGCTGCAATGGCAGCCGATTGAAGGAGCAACGTCGTACACGGTCGAGATTAATGGCAACGGTATTGACTGGCAAGAGGAAGTGACGGGAACTGAGGCAACCTTCGATGAGCTAGAGTCCTTAGTGCCAAACCGTCGTTACACCATTGTCGTCATGACTGATAGTGGTATTTCATCCGAGTCAGACAATGTTGGTTTTCAGTTGCTGCCTGAAACTGAGCGCGATCGCGTTAATGCACAGATAGACACTATTAAGTCAGCACAGTGGGATGCTGACGAAGAAGCCCTGGAGATCGCTCTCCAATATCTTAACTTTGAACACAGCGACTCTGGTTGGAGAAGCTACGCCCTCAATCAAGCCGCGATTGATGTGTTGGAAATTAGAATCCAAGCGGGTACGGAAGACAGCCGAGTTTACTTATTGCAGGCCGATACTTACCTGAGAATCGGGTTACCTCTTTTAGCCCGAGAACGCTACGAAAAAGCATTGACCTATGCTGAAGCAGCGGGGCAGCTAGAACTACAGGCTGAGAGCTACTGGGGATTAGGAGATGTTGCGCAAGGGCAGACGGAGTATGAAGATGCCCTTGCGCATTTACAAATGTCACAGGCGTTCTATGAAGATTTGAGCGACCATGAGATGGCTGAAGCGTTACAGATTCAAATTGAGAAGCTACCAATAGCTCAATAATTTGCTTTGTAGTCGAGATGACATAACCCATGCGAGCGTTAGATTTTGTCTCTCAACCGCAGCCTGCATTAATTTGCTTAATCTATCAGAAGCAAGCTGAGCGACTATTTATTGACAGAAGTAATTTAGTGGTTTCTCTATCATGGTCACAAATCATTCATTTCGACAAATTTTCACAGCGATGGGGATATGTATAACACTTATAGGAAGCGCTAGCCTACCCTCTAGGGCTGAGCTTGATATTGTTGCTCAGCAATCCGCCCGTACACCTGAAACAGTAACAGGGCAAATTGACGTTGGCCCTCAAGGATTCGACGGAGATAATCCCATTCAAATACACTCTTTTGAAGGTAAGGAAGGCGAAGGCATCCGGATTGATTTGATCAGTGAAGACTTTGACACTTACCTACTTTTAATTGGGCCAGATGGCAGGCCTATTGCTCAAAACGATGATGTTGATGGAGAGAATACTAATTCTCGCTTAGCTGTAGAACTGCCAGCAGATGGAACTTATCAAATTTTCGTGACAGCTTATACTTTTGGACAGTCTGGGGAATACATCCTCACATGGACAACGGCCACTGCATTAGAGATATCACAATTTCAAGCATCTCAAGCCGAAGATCCAAATCAACAATATCTCGATTTTCTCGAACAGATGGCAGATCTTGTTTATGGAGGAGGTGATCCTCAAACTATTTTACTATTGGAAGAGAACCTGGAGATCATAAGATCAAGTTTAGGAGAAAATCACCCTGGCGTATTTTTTATCCTTAAGGCTTTAGCTGATGTATATGTTAGACAGGCTCGTTATAAAGAAGGGGAACTTCTTCTCCTAGATATTTTAGAAGCGTTTCAAGAAGATCCGGAAGGAACATATTCTTCTATCTCAGAGTTTAGTTCTTCTTTTTCTGAACAAACAGGAAGGTTTTACTCTCCTTTATTTAGCACATATGAAGGTTTAGTAACAGTTTATGTTTCTCAAGGCCTCTACAGGGAGGCTGAACTCCTGCTTAAGGAGAATCTAGAACTTCTTCGAAATAGTATAGGAGAAAATCATCCAGCTTTTGCCCTCCCATTAAGTGCACTAGCAGTGCTTTATCAGGTTCAAGGCCGTTATGCAGAAGCTGAACCTCTTCACTTAAAAGCTTTGGCTATTCTTCAAGAAGAAGCAAGTGGGCTTTATAATGAGCTTTATAAGGAGACTTTGATACTTAACAATCTTGCATACCTCTACCAAGTTCAAGGTCGCTATAGAGAAGCTGAGTCTACTCATCTAAACGCTTTAGAAATCGCACGAGATCTGGTAGGGGAAAATCGCTTTGCTTCCGCAGCTAGTCTCAATGGTTTGATGTCGACTTATTATGCTTTGAATTCATATGAAGAAGCCGAATTTTATGGTCTTCAGTATTTAGAAGTCGTTCAAGAATTGCTAGGAGAAAATCATCCTCTGGTTGCACTAGGCTTCAGTAACTTGGCAGCTGTATACCAATGGCAAGGACGCTATAAAGATGCCGAATCTCTTTTGCTAAAAGCTTTAGAAATCACTCAAAGAACCTCGGGAGAACAACATCCTAATGCGGCTTTAATTGCAAATAACTTAGCAGAGACATATGTAGATCAAGGCCGTTATGAGGAGGCCAAGAACTTACACTCACAAGCTCTGAAAATAATGCAAGACCAGTTTGGAGTTAACCATCCCAATGTAGCCAACAGCCTCATCAATTTAGCAGTAATAAATTGGTCTGAGGATCAGTTTGTTACTGCCCTTGACCTTTTAGGTCAAGGCTTAGCCTCAGAAGAATTTGTCGTTACCCAAAACTTGGTTGGTGGCTCTGATGCCAATAAGCAAGATTACTTGGCTACGATCACAGGAACCACAAATTTTGCTGTCAGCCTTCATCTTAATGATTTGCCTACCTCTACAGAGTCGGCACAACTGGCTTTAAACACCGTATTGCGACGTAAAGGTCGCATTCTTGACCAGTTCACTAACCTGCGAGTCCAGCTCGGCGATGACCCTCAAACGCTTGCACTGTTTGATGATCTACGTACTGCCAGCAATCAACTATCAAATCTCGTCTACAATCCACAACCTGAGCTATCTACTGAAGCCTATCAACAGCAACTCAACATGCTCCAAGAGCGTGTTGGTAGATTAGAAGATCAACTCAGCCGACGCAGTAGCACGTTTGTTGACTTCACCGCCTCCCCAAATTTTGCAGAGATTCAAGCGAAACTGCCTGATGACACAGCTTTAGTCGAGTTCATTCGCTACCAACCAGTCAACCTTCAAGTTTCTCGACAGGAACGATTTGGAAATGCTCGCTATGCAGCTTACATACTGCAAGCTGATGGCAGCATCGATGGCATTGATCTCGGACCAGCTGCAGATATCAATGCTGCTGTATTTGCTTTATCACAAAGCTTGGCTTCTCCCGACAACCCTCCATTTCAGGTTAAAGAAGATGCTCAGGCCCTTGAGAACCTGGTTATGTCTCCAATACGGGCCGTCTTAGGAGGAACTACTACGGTCTTTATCTCTCCTGACGGAGCCCTCAACCTACTTCCCTTTGAAGCTTTGGTGGATGATTCGGGTAATTATCTCGTAGAGACGCATCAGTTTCGTTATCTCACCTCCGGTCGTGACTTGATGCGTCTGGATAGTCTCGCTGCCAGCAATGCTCCAGCGGTGCTAGTGGGCAATCCTACATACGGGCAGACTACACAGAATAGTAATTGGGCTCCCGGTGATGTCAGAGATCGTATCTACCCAACCTTGCCTGAAACTCAAACAGAAGTGGATCTAATTGCCGAGAAGTTGAATCAGTCAGAGCTAAGAGTAGCTGGAGTTTACACCCAAACTGATGCTACTGAATCAGTTGTTAAGCAGCAGAATCGCCCAAGTATTTTGCATATTGCCACTCATGGGGTGTTTGAGACCAACCAAGAGACCATCAATCCCTTGTTAAAGTCGGGACTAGCATTAGCCGGAATTGCTGCAGGGGAAAGTGGCCCTGGTCAAAACGGTTATTTGACTGCCCTGGAGATAACAGGTATGGATTTAAAGGGTACGCAGTTGGTGGTACTCTCTGCCTGTGAAACGGGGCTCGGAGAATTGGTTGCAAGTGAAGGAGTTTACGGTCTGCGGCGATCTCTAGTACTAGCAGGTACTCAAAGTCAAGTCATTAGTCTCTGGAAGGTGGAAGACACTGCTACCCAAAAGCTGATGATGGACTACTATGATCGCCTCCTCTCCGGCACTCCTCGTGACGCAGCTTTGAGGGAAACACAGCTAGCATTACTGAACAGCGAAGAATACAGCCATCCCTACTACTGGGCTGCCTTCATCGGCTCTGGCGACTGGCGTCCCTTACAGCAATGATTGTGAAGTATTGTCTCTGTTGATGAGACTCTATCTTGGAACACAACTTGTAAAACTTATTGACTCAGCTCTGTAATTTTATTCTTGCGGTGTCTTATGGCGAATATTCAGCGTTTTCATCAAAGCAAATGGCACCGTGCTCTATTAATTGCCGGAATTTCCGCAGCAATCTTTGGTGGCATCGTCCCGATAAAAGAAACCTGGCTAATGGCCTTGGCACAATCTGCTGCCCGTACACCGCAGATAATCACAGGAGAGCTTACTCCCAATTCGCCACCACTAAAAGATGGCAGCTACCACGAGATTCATACCTTTGAAGGCACTGCTGGCGAAATCCTAACCTTTGACCTGACCAGTAATGACTTTAATGCGTTCCTTACTTTACAGAATCCCTTAGGAGAGAGCATCGCTCACGATAATGATGGAGTTATAGAAACGAATGCTCGTATCACAGTGAAGTTGTCAGTTACTGGAACTTATACCTTGCTCGTGAACAGCAATGCTGTTAGGGAAACGGGCAGCTATCGTCTAGAAATACGAACGGCAACAGAGGCCGAGCAATCTTTAGCGCACGCTAACGAACTTAACCAGCAGGCTTTCGAGCTGCATCAGGCTGCTCAATATGCAGAGGCAATCTCATTGATTGAGGAAGCATTGGTGATTCAAGAGCAAGTTTTAGAACCTGGACATCCCGATATCGCCATCAGCCTCAATAATCTAGGCTATCTATATTGGATCCAAGAGCGTTATGAGGAGGCCGAATCCTTCCATCGACAAGCTTTAGTAATTCGTGAAGCGGTCTTTGGTTCAGATCATCCCGATACCGCTCAAAGCCTAAATCATCTGGCTTTGCTGTACGAGGACCAGGGATACTATGGAAAGGCCGAAGCTTTCTATTTGCGGGCTCTGGCGATATATGAGGAAGCCTTGCCAGGGCATCCCTTAACCGCTACTAGCCTCAATAATCTAGCCTCGTTGTATGACACAGTGGGGCGTTATAAGGAGGCCGAACCCCTCTATCTGCAAGTCCTGGCAATTCGCGAGGAGGTTCTAGGGCCAAATGATCCCGACACCGCCGCTAGCCTCAATAATCTAGCCTCGTTGTATGACACAGTGGGGCGCTATGAGGAGGCTGAAACCCTCTTTCAGCGGGTATTAGAGATAGACGAGGAAATCTTTGGTCAAGATCACCCTGATACTGCTATTACTCTCAGTAATTTAGCTAAGCTGTACTACACAATGGGGCGCTATGGGGAGGCCGAACCTCTTTATCAGCAAGCTCTGAATATTCATACCGAAAGCCTAGGTTCAGAGCATCCTACTACTGCTATCACCCTAAATAATCTGGCTACGCTCTACCTCTCAATGGGACGCTACGGGGAGGCTGAAATCCTTTTTCAGCGGGTCTTAGAGATTGAGAAAGCAACCTTGGGTCTAGACCATCACTCGACTGCTATCACCCTAAACAATCTGGCCTCGTTGTATGATTTAGTAGGGCGCTATGAGGAAGCTGAAACCCTCTTCCAGCAAGCCTTAGCAATTACTGAGGCTTCTCTAGGTTCCGCTCACCCCGCTACCGCTATCCGTCTCAACAATTTAGCAAATTTATACATTACGATGAATCGCTACGAGGAGGCAGAACCTCTCTTATATGAAGCTCAAGTGATTACTGAAGCTTCCTTTGGTTCCGCTCACCCCGCTACCGCTACCCGTCTCAATAATTTAGCACAGCTATATATCTCTACTAAGCGCTATGGAGAAGCTGAAACCCTCTTGCAGCAGGCCTTAGCAATTGATGAGTCGATATTAGGTTTAGAGCATCCCAACAGCGCTCTCAGTCTTTCTAGTTTGGCTTTACTCAACCATACTCAAGGTCAATTACAACAGACGCTAATTAGCCTAAGTCAGAGTCTAGCAGTTGAGGAAGTGGTTCTCAGTCGTAACTTAGTGGGGGGAACCGATGCTGACAAACGTGATTATTTGTCCACTGTTGCAGGTTCAATGGATTGGGCGATTAGCTTGCATCTTAAAGATTTGCCAACAGATTCAGCAGCAGCCCAACTGGCCTTTTCAACCGTTCTCCAGCGCAAAGGCCGAGTGTTAGATTTGTTCACCAACTTGCGGGCACAACTAGCAAACAATCCAGAAGACTTAAAGCAATTGAATGAACTTAGTGCAACCCTTATTCAACTTGACAACCTAACTTCTAATCCTCCTACTGAGTTATCTTCAGAGACATACCAGACACAACTCAGCGCTTTACAAAAACAAATCCAAGATTTAGAAGATAAGCTCAGCCGCCGGAGTGAGGACTTTGCTAATTTGACATCGTCTCCTAGTCTGGCAGAAATTCAGGCTCTACTCCCTACCAACACAGCTTTGGTAGAGTTCATACGCTATCGGCCTTATAGTCCCACTGGTTCCCAACGAGAGCGATTTGGAGAGTATCGTTATGCCGCTTATGTCTTGAAAGCTGACGGGAGCACGTCACTTTCTACGTAGAAAAAAACTGGTCAGGAGAGAGGTCGTCATTCAGATAAGCGCAACGGTGAGCCAAAACTTGTGGAACCCGTTCTGCTTCCCAGGAAGCCCCGGCGAGCTTGGTGCGCTGGTTAATCTGCTTCACCAAAGATTCCACATCTCCCGAACCAATTGTCCAGCCTTCTTCCTGGTAGTAACGATAGTTAGGGATGCGGTCAGTATGCCGCTCTAGATAGCCGCAGAAGCGACGGGTCGCTTCTGACTCAGTGGCTGCCAATGTCTGAATCGCCGCGTCGACGTTTCCTTCCCACAGGAAGCTGCGCACCGTATCAAGGACTTGAGTGGTCGCTGGCACTTGATGTAAGTTCTCCATCAAATGAAACCAATCGAGAATCTCATGACGTTGGCCGTCGCTGCCAATCTGTGCATAGAGCCCCCAAACCCCGTCATGGCCATCGCCCAAGCAATCAACGACGGCCGCCAAGGGTAATTGGTTAGCCCAGGCCACCAAGCTCGGGTTGTCCTTGAACCAAGCCATCCCTTGATTGACCTCGCCTAAATTCAAGGCTTTATATTCTCGCCACTCAGAGGCTTGGCCCTTGGGGGTGCGTAAGCGGATCATGCCGCCGTCTAGACTCATCTGCTCAATGGGCGCGACTGGCTCCGGGGCCGCAAAGGACTGCCGATGCACTAAGCGTTCTTGTGTTTTGGCACTCACGCGCCGACCGGTCTGCAACTCCACTTCGGCTTGAGCTTTTTGATAGGACAAGATGGCGCTTTGGCGCAAACAGCACAGTTCTAAATGAGGACTGAGACGGCTGTAAGCACTGACACCGAGCTGCTCCGCTTGCGTGCTCGTCAACGTCAAAGTGCCTAGAATGCTATTTAACTGTCGGGGGTATCCGTCTTGGGGGTTCGTGACGGCTTGGCAAAAAACTCCTATTAAATGTCAAGTACATAGGCGTGTCGCGACAACTACATAGGCGGATGAGTCGTCGGCAAAGCGCGATCGGCA
>NZ_JACSWC010000344.1 GCF_016888165.1 Halomicronema sp. CCY15110
GGTTAAACTCATCGCCGGGGTCGCCCCCGACGATGGTCTACAGAACCGGACGTGAAAGTTTCCCTTCATCCGGCTCCTCAACGATTGGGTGAATGACAATCAGACCTCTCTACTCCCTGCTGAACGTAGCTCAGCGGCAGATTTGTTGTGGTGACAATGTCGGTGTAACAGTTGCCAATTAGCTGAAACATCTAGCCCGCCTTGAGAGCGCGGCCTGATGTGGTCGATTTCAATGACATCATCGGTCTTGAAGACCAAGTTGCAAGCGTTACAACGTCCCTTCTGGCGCTTCAGCAATTGAGCGAC
>NZ_JACSWC010000345.1 GCF_016888165.1 Halomicronema sp. CCY15110
CACGGTCTTGTAAGGAATCGTCTCACCACTCTGGGCTTCGAGCCACTGCTGCACCTCCCCATAGCTGGCAAAGCCTTCGGGCGAATCCAGGCGAGCTTTGAGTCGTTCCAACAGGTCGCCATCAATTCGAGGCGCTTTACCTGGGGCCGTCCGTTCTTCCAGTAGGCCCGCTAGCCCCTCGTCTCGATACACCTTCAACCAGCGCGTAATCGTTGAAGGGGACCGCCCAAGACGATGACTGAACTCTTTATGCTCAGTCACTTGGCCGCTCTTATACCACCACAACAGCCGCAGGCGCTCGGCTTGAATCGCGCTCCTGGCCTGGCGAAGGCTTTTGAGCAAATAGTCTGCACTTTCACGAACCTCTAACTTGAGTGGACGAGCCATCTTTTGTGCTTGAAATCAGTACTCCTATATTCTGCTTCACCTCATAGGGAATTGGTAT
>NZ_JACSWC010000346.1 GCF_016888165.1 Halomicronema sp. CCY15110
GCACAGGCGCACAGAGGTCGGGTTGACGGCCTTAGCGGCGGCTCTAGGGCAACGCCAACCGGCCCCGTCTGGGTGGCTGTTCCATGCTGACCGAGGCTCTCAATATGCCAGTGGGGAGTACCAGGAGGCACTTCAGCAGGCGACGGGCAGGGGCAGTATGAGCCGTCGAGGTCATGGTTGGGACAAGGCGGTGCCTGAAAGCTTTTTTGGCACCCTCAAAACCGAATTGATTCATCCCAGGATCTTCTCTACTCGAATGGTTGCCCGCACCCTTATGGCTGAATGGATTGAGGTTTTCTACAACCGACAGCGGTTACATTCGACCCGC
>NZ_JACSWC010000347.1 GCF_016888165.1 Halomicronema sp. CCY15110
CTGCCGATCGCGCTTTGCCGACGACTCATCCGCCTATGTAGTTGTCGCGACACGCCTATGTACTTGACATTTAATAACGGGGTGATGAAAACCCTGCTGAACAGCAACATCGAGATTATCGGCAACGGCTTTACCATCGATGGCGACAGCAGCACCGACGCCAACACCGACGGCAACTTTCGCCCGTTGTTTGTAAAATCGGGCACTATCACCCTCAGTGACCTCACCCTCACCAATGGCCTTGCGAAAGGGGGCAGTAGTTACTTCGGTGGCGGCGGCGCAGGTCTGGGGGGGGCGCTATTTATCTATGACGGCACCGTCACCCTCACGGATGTGACCCTGAGCAACAACCGGGCGATCGGCGGCAACAACCTCGGCCCCAGCTCCGGCGGCTACGGCGGCGGCGGCATGTACGGCGGCGGCGACGGCAGCTTCGGTGGCGGCGGCGGGCTATTTGGCAATGACCCAACGGGTTCTAATGATGGCGGCTACGGGGGCAATGGCAACTATGGGGGCTACGCAGGCACAGAGGCGACCCCAACTGGCGGTTTCGGCGGCGGCGGCGGCGGCGGCGACGGCGGCGACGGCGGCTTCGGTGGCGGCGGCGGTTTCGGCGGTTTCGGCTACGGCGGCTACGGCGGCTTCGGCGGCGG
>NZ_JACSWC010000348.1 GCF_016888165.1 Halomicronema sp. CCY15110
TTCTCGAAAGTGACGACTTTCTCACGATGAGACTACCGATACTTTGCTCCCAAAACTTTTCTGCACCAGTGAGGTTGGGGACTGAGGAGCACGCTAGCCTCGGCCTCGGGATGGTCGCGCCCCAGGGTGAGTTGAATGACTTGCCGGGCGACCGAAAGCGCTAAGACGGTGAGCTTTTGGAGGGCGGTGACCGACTCCAACTGAGAGGATTCAATATCGAGCCCTCGCGGCTGGAGAATGGCAAAGAGTTGTTCAATGTGCCAGCGCCACCGATACCACTGAATCATGGACAAAGCCTGGTCATCGGTCGTCACCGCATGGGTGGTGAGCGATCGCCAATGCACGGGCTCAACCCCATCCGGGGGATTAAGTTCCACCGCTTCGACGGCATCCACCCGCACCGCCTCGGGATAGCCCTGCCCTAAGCGAGCGGGACGTTCAAATTGCGCCCCCTTTTTTCCAGTCGCTGATCCCCAAAGGCAGCTGACGGGTGGGAACGGGCATAACTCAAAATGGGATTGGTCGGCATCGCAATGTTCAATCTAGGAGGGCGTCTAGGGCGTCTATTCATGACGGTAGATCAAGGCCTCCCTGGGCCGCTAGAAAACCCATCGGCGGCTTGGCTCCTAGCGCTATAACCCTAGTCAAATGAGGGTTCCGTGATTTGTGTGTACACGGTAGCCCACTGGGAGGGAGGTTTGGAGAGAGGGCAAAATCAGGCTGCCGAACTGACGTTATTAAAAAAGCCTTGTTACGGATAACAAGGCTTCACACACACAAATTTTGCCCCAGAGGCTGATGTTACCGTTTGAGATGTAGTAAAGCGCGACTCAGAGTTTCGCGTTGTTGCGGGGGCAGGGCAGCGGCCACCTCTTCCAAATCTTCGGGATGAATGCGCCGCAGCACTTGCAATAGCTCGACTCGGTCATGGTCTTCGTGATCGCCAAAGGACAAACTTTCGGATTGGGTCGCACAGGTGCCGCCATCGCACTGCAAGCCTAATTCATGCCACAACATGGTGGGGACAACGGTGCCCCTGCGACCATGCAATTCGTTAATCAGCAAATCATTTTCGAGATATGCCTTCGGCGAATCGTACATTTTCTCAGGATAAGGATGGGGCACCGTAAAGCAGCCAAAGTGCTTGCGATACTCTTCCGAGTCAATCATTCTTGTGATCAACTCTTTAACGCCATCGCGCATTAAGATATTGCTGTATTCGCTCATTTCAGCATGGTTTTTAGGCGCACGCCCCATGAAATGTTTAAAGCACAGTTCTAAAAACTTGAGGTTAGAACTGCTGTAGTAAAACTCGTTGAGGTAAACCTCAGACGTGCCCAAGGCTTTGAGAAAACGTTTGACGCCAATCTTATCTTTGAGAAAGTCTTTTTCTGGCTTTGCTAACTGGCGTCGTTCTGAGGCATAGGGCTGGCGCTCTAACACTTGGGTATAGATTTGATAGAGCGCGGCTTGCCGCTCCTCTAGTGAAGAACGACGACTGACAATTGTTTCTTGCATAGCTTTCATTGCAATATCCTCTGGGGTAGGTCGAATTCAATGTAGTGGGGACGCTACGATGAGGGGCTTAATGCGATCGCCTCTTTAGGTATAGGGCTGCATTGATTCAAAAATAATGTTGATGAACGGGTTGACTTGTTCGCTCACCTGAGCTGGCAACTTGTCATTCACCACTTCTTTCAAATGCTGATAGGCTTTGCAGCAGGCTTCTTGTTTTTGGTGGGCTCTGAGCATGGTATCGAGCCAGAACATCATTCTCTCACGGAACATAAACTCATCGTCTAGCAAGATACAAAGCGAGATGTAGCGCAACACTTGTGCCATGTCATATTGACAGCGCTTGCCGCTACGTTTGATGATTTCTGGATGAACTCTGGCAAACTTTTTCAGGGCTTCTAGCACTAGTTCATTGCTATGCTGACTGAGGGTTTGGTAAGCCATCAGACGTTTTTGATAGGTCTCAACATACGTCTCTAGGGGCCGAAGTTCGTCACTGGTTAAATAGCGACCATCGGCATCAATTAAAGCCTGGTTAAGCTGATGATTCAAAGCTGGCATATTCCCTCCAAAAGTCCCCGTTGTCTCAGGGCGTCATTATTTCAAACAGGGTTGTTTGGTTCGGGCATTGCAGGGGGTCGCGATGGGGCCAAAAGCAGACAATCGAAGGGGCAGATCGACTTCGGCAGCCACATCAGGACAGGGCTTGCAATGCGTTTCTGTCTGATATTGATAGATTGCCCAAGGGGCGGAAAGGGCGCGATCGCGAGATGCAATTCTTAATTAAGCCACCAAAAAAAATTAGATCTAGACAAACAATAGGGGCTGCTAGGTTAGCCCTCGTAGACCGCAAAAATCTCAGGGGAAAGGGTTTTGGCCGTTTTGGCACTGCCAGGAGAACGTATCTAAATATTTCGTGTTGCCTGGAAAACGTTACATTCACTGACGGTTCCCGATCGCTCGTTGCTATGCCGGTGTCAATTGTCTGGCTCGCGAGCACCGGATTTGCAAAGATGGCAAGCGAGCAGCGCCGCCTCAGTCGGGCAACACATGGGGGGGGATTGGTGGGGCAGCGTCATCCGGTAGGTTTTGCAGATTACGCACCCAGAGATCGCCATACAGCTCTGTCTGCGAGAGTTCTACCTTGGACTGAGCCGAGAGATAGAGTAGCCCCCAAAACACGCCAACTTTTTCGTGAATCTCTGCCGCTTCTGGGGAATCGGCGACATGGTTGTCGGGGACGGGATTGTGCTTAGGCCACTCCGCTAGCAGTTCTTCAAAGTTGAGCCAGCTGAGTTGGGCTTCCAGGGTCTCCCAATACTGGTCGAGAAACGCGGCCAGCGCATCGGCGATTTCGGTCAAGTTTTCTTGGTGGGCGAGCTGGGTGATGGCCCGCACCGCGTGGCGTTTGGATACGGGGGCGGCCCGCCGCGATCGCGTTCGCACGGGCTGATCGGCAATGACCGCAGCAATGGTTTCCAACTGCTCGATGAGTTCATTCAGGGTGACTTGGCGACGCTCTGGGGGCGGCGCGATCGCCCGCCGATGCAAATGCCGTTCCAAGTTACGAGGGAGCGGCATCTGTACCAAATCGTCGGCGTCTTCTAAGAGAAACCCTTCGGCCTCTAACTCCGCCTGGGCCGCTTCCATCTCTGCCCGCACCAAGGTGTCGGCCTTGAGCAGCACCAACATTGAGGCATATAAAAACGCCTTGCCCGACTCTGACAGGCTGGCTTCATAGGGCGATCGCCCCGCCTCTGGCAGGGCGACTGGGGTGGTATCTAGCGTCTTTAAGAAGCGATCGATCACGTCAATCACTTGCACATCCCAGGGGTCGATTTCTCCCTGTTCGGCCAAATCGATCAAAAATGCGATCGCGCTCTGGGCGAGAGACACTGCCATATCAACTTTCTAGCTGGCAAATGCCTCACTAGACTCCGCATCGTTATCACTATTCTTGGAGGCGGGCAACATCGGCTGCTGTTCGAGTTCGACCCGATAACGCTCCACATCTTGCTCTAACTCTTGAATGCGCAACTCGCGCTGTTCAATTTTTTTGCCTGAGCCCAAAAATCCTTGCACCTGTACCCACACACTAAAGACCCAAGCCAAGACCGCACCGACCCCCATGGCTACGATCAGCTCGACACAGAGGGGAGCTTCGAGATCGACCCCCTGCACTATGTGAATGGTCACCGGATCGATATTTTGAATCCCAAATAAAACGAGGGCGAGAGAAATAACGAAAATCACGACAAAGTTGATCTGCCGCATAGTTGCTGACTCCTAACGTCGTCGAAAAGGTTTGCTGTTGAACCATTACGGTGTGGCTGAACTGGCAGTCCGACCCCGGGCCGCAAATGATTCCCCCTTACTATAGATCGCGAGTGCGATCGCAACTCAAATCCCATAGAAGAATCAAGCTGACGCCCCCCCTGGCGTCAGCAGTGAATACCAGAACCCTTGTCGGCTAAGCCTGCCTGCACCCAACCTAATAGGCTAGGGCCTGTATTGCCCCAAGGGAAGACCCGTCATCGGCTGGGGCTAGGGCACTGGCCTGTCAATGGAGGATGAGTCTCGTAAAAACCTTTCTAACGCCAGTTCGGGTGAAGCCAAAATCGGTTACGTTCCCCTCGATTGGAGGGGATGGAGGCTACGGATAACTCTGAAAGTTCCTCGGCATCCTTGATCCCGAACTCAGATTAGGTTAAGGGGGAAAGGGGTCGAAGGGCTGGAACGCGATCGCCCTTTTCGATGGCCCCAGAGCCAGTGCCACAGCGGCAGCAAATATAAGTACACGGCGTAGGGAATAAAGCTGGCATCCGCGAGGATGACCGTTGCGGGTACCAGCCCCGCGATGTTCCAAGGAATTAGCGGGGCAATGACGACGGCGGAATTTTCGATATCCACCGCCAGGGTGTCCGCTTCGGCTTGGGTGGCGATGTACTGCGGCTGCATGATCTGTTGGGTCAGCAAAATGGCGATCGTCTGGGTGCAGCCAAAGGCACTGGTGAGCACACTGGCTAAAACCGTGCTGCCAAAGCGACCCCGAGGACTCGACCACCGCGAGAGCAATTGCCCCACGCGGTCAAAGGTGCCTTGCCCCGAGAGCAGCCCGGCCAAGGCGGTGGAAACGAGCACCACACTACACACCCTGACCATCGACCACAGCCCGCCGCCTTGGAAAATGAGGCTGAGGTCATGATCGGGGGAGAGGCGGCTGCCCCAGAGTAATGTCGTGATGACTTGGCCGAGGGATTGCGATTGGAGGGTGAGGGCCAGGGCGATCGCACTGCCCAGACTAATCCACAACGTGCGCAGTACAGGGCACCGCAGCCCGGTGAGCGCCACCAGCAGCACCGCTGGCAGCAGCGTCAACGGCTGCACGACAAACGTGGTCGGAATCGCCGTCAACAGGGCATCATCCACCCTGGTGAGAGGGTGTAGGCGAGAGGCCCAGGTATAAATGGCCGCTGACGCCAGCAACGGGACCCAACTGGTCTGCACCATGCGCCGCAGGTTTTGGGGGACGGAGGTATTCGTAATGGCGGCAACCAGATGGGCGCTGGAAGACATGGGCGAGCAGCGATCGCCGACATAGGCCCCAGCAATAATCGCCCCCGCGGTCCACCCTTCAGAACCGCCTGCCCCCCGGGCCATGATCATCAGCGCCAAGCCAATCGTGCCCGCACTGCCAAACGAAGTGCCTAAAAGGGTCGAAACCAGGGCCGTCAAACCAAAGGCCGAGACCAAGAAATATTGGGGATGGATTAATTGCAGGCCGTAATAGACCAGCGTTGGCACGGTACCGGCGGCCAGCCAGCTCGCCACGACGGCCCCAATCAGCAGCAAAATGCTCAACACGCCCGCCGACTGCCGGATGCCAGCGAACAGATGCTGTTGCAGATCGGCGACCGGGATGCCCCGCCGCCAATATACAGCTGACAGGATCCCCAGGGTCAACAGCAATGGCCAGAGAATGAACACACCGCGATAGACCGCCGTCAACAGGGTCGTAAAGGCCAGGGTCAGAGCGATCGCAATATCCATCAGGGGGGTATCCTCAGGCCCAGGTGCCGCCATGCTGCCCAAGGGTGAGTAGGGGTAGGGGGCAGGGACAATCAGTTTTCCGGTCATCATCCTAGTCGATGAACTCTCGCACGCTGGGGCATAGCCATCGGATGTGGCTCTCTTGGCTCGGGTGTGGGAATGGATTTCAACCGCGAGTCAGTGCAAGCCCCAAATCCGCGTAAAATTGGTTGAGTGTTAATGATTCGTTCGGTGGCGATCGCGCATGAAGTCATACCTGGCAGCAGCGGTACAAATGACCAGCGTGCCAGATTTAGAGAAAAATCTGGCCCAAGCTGAAGACTTAATCGACCTGGCGGTAAAACGCGGGGCAGAGTTGGTCACCCTTCCAGAAAATTTTTCATTCTTGGGTGCCGAGGCAGAAAAATGCGCTCGGGCCCAGGAAATTTGCGACGCCAGCGAACAGTTTTTGAAGAAAATGGCGCAGCGCTATCAAATTACTTTGCTCGGCGGCGGGTATCCGGTGCCGGGAGCTGGGGGCAAATTCTATAACACGGCATTGCTGGTCGATGCGGATGGCAGTGAGCTGACCCGCTACGAAAAGGTGCATCTCTTTGACGTTAATGTGCCGGACGGCAACACCTATCGGGAATCGAATACGGTGATTTCGGGGCAATCTCTGCCTGCGGTGTATCCGTCAAAGCAGCTCGGCAATTTGGGTCTCTCGGTCTGCTACGACGTCCGCTTTCCCGAGTTGTATCGCCACCTGTCGCAAATGGGGGCTGAGGTCATGATGATTCCGGCGGCGTTCACCGCCTTCACTGGCAAAGACCATTGGCAGGTGCTGCTGCAAGCGCGAGCGATCGAAAATACGTCCTACATTATCGCACCGGCTCAAACGGGCTTCCACAATAGCCGTCGACAGTCCCACGGCCATGCCATGATCATCGACCCCTGGGGCATTGTGCTGGATGATGTGGGCCCGAATGTCGGGTTAGCGATCGCTGAGATCAACCCCGCCCGCCTGGCGCAAGTGCGTCAGCAAATGCCGTCGCTGCAACACCGAGCTTTCATCTAATCATGAGGCGTTTGAGTCGCGCAAAAACGGAGCGACTTTTCTGACCAAACCGTTCACCCGTTAAGCACTGACAATTGGGCATTAAATGCCGAGCGTCAGATGCCTGGTTTAGCCTGAGAAAAAGTTATCAGCTGGCCGATAAAACAATTCGTCAAGACGCAACTGCCGCCACACTCACATATTTAGAAAATCAATCCCTTCGATTACATGAGTAGCCAATTAGATCGTGTGACTTTTCTGCGTGAGTCGATCAATTGCCAAGGCAAGGTTTTTCAGCCTTAGAGAAATATTTCAAGTCTCGGCCGAGATGGGTGCGCCCAACCCAGCAAAACTCTATGTGCTTAATTGATTTAAGTAAGCTTATTGAATCAATTAAAAATCAAAATTCATCTCGTGAAATATAAACATACTTGAATTTATATTCTTCCTTTGTGAACAAAACTTTCAAAGTGTAGGACTGGAAAAGATAATTTTTAGGCACGCCATTTATATCTAAAGCTCCGCTGAAGGGCCATCCGACAGAGGCTATGCCCAATTCCTCAGGATGAATTTGATATATCTGAAAGGCGTGATGTCAATGGCCATACTCCGCAATCGTTTACTTATAGAGAATAGTTCATTGATAGATGAAGATGATCTGTAAGGAAGGAATTTGCTTGATGGCTTAAATCGTAACTATTGATGAAACGAGTTCCAAGACAGTTTTGATAAGGAGACGCTAGTGGTTTTGCAACAATTGACTTTTGCCCCAAGTAGTCAAAATCAGCGAGTCAAAAACTTTGAAGTTCCGGGTGATGAGTATCCGCGAATGTTTTCTGGTGACAACTTGCTAGATGACAATGGCGACGTGCAAGATTTAATCTCTGCGACCTATCGCCAAATCTTTAATGAACAGCAGTTATTGGCGAGCAATCGATTGCCAAAATTGGAATCGCAGCTCAAGATGGGGCAGATTACGGTCAAAGAATTCGTCCGGGGCCTGTTGCTTTCCTCCACGTTTCGGGAGCGCAATTTTGACGCCAATAATAACTATCGGTTTGCCCGAATGTGCTTGCAGCGGGTGCTTGGGCGCGAACCCTATAGCGATCGCGAGATCCTGTCATGGTCCATCGTCATTGGCACGAAAGGCTTGACCGGCTTCGTTAATGAACTCCTAGAAAGCCAAGAGTATAGCGACAGTTTCGGCGAGCACATTGTGCCGTATCAGCGGCGGCGTATTTTGCCTCAGCGGATTCAGGGTGAGGTGACTTTTGCCCATATGCCGCGCTATGGCGAAGATCACCTGGCGCAGCTGAAAGCGATCGGCTATGACTTCGATCGCGCGCACGTGCCAGGTGGTTATCGCTGGTCTTCGCAACCATCCCCCGTGCGTTGGCAGTGGCAAAAGCCCCCGTATGCGCCTCTGGCAAGACGCATCGGTGCCGGCATCACCATTTTTGGCGCGAGTGCGATCGGTCTGATTTCGGTCGCGGTGATTCTATCCTGGTTTGGCTGGCTGCACATTTAGGCTCACCGTTGGCGGTCTAATCGCAGCCTGACACCATATTGATGACCTGGCGTCACCCTTGCCGACTGCGGTCGGGACAGTGGTGGCGTCAGGCATTTTCATTTAAAGAAAAGCATTTAAAGAAAAAAAAGTTGGGTAGAAGCTTCTTTTCAGAAGACTTCCCCCAACTGGTGCTCAAGGAGCACACGCGAGTCTACAGGATGTTTCTATGATGGCTTGCCCAGCAGGATGTCACCACGGGGAAAAACTCAGGAAAATTCAGATATTTTCCAAAACGGATAAATATTGGCCGCCTTTGCCGGGGACTATTTGGTTGGCTGGGGGGCATTTGAGGCGATGATCTGAAGATGAAGCGGCGATTCCCAGTCAATACTGCTTTCTTCATCTAGTCAGCGCCGGATAGGATAGGTCTGACCTTGAAAAATTGTGGCTTGGTAGTCGGTTGATTAACAACAATGAGTGATCAAAATCTGGTGAATAGCGGTGTCCGCTCGGTCATGGGCGTCAAAGAAGGGGCGACTGACAAAACCGTGCAGACTGACCTGGCGGATCCGAAGTGGGATTGGGCCGCGACCCTGAACTATTTGGGAGCGACGATCTCGCAAGTAGGTGTCATGACGGCCCTTCTCTGGGGGATGGATTTGGGGTTTGATCACTTGCCATTTGAGACTTGGCCCAGTTGGAGTGCCCCCGCGATCGCCTGTAGCTTTTTCGCGTTCATCACTTTGCGATCGCGCCTCTTCTCGCTGTTGGACAACACCCGCAACAGTGGTCGCTACACCTCAATCCAGCGACCGGGTTGGGCACCACCGCCGCTGGCCTTCCCCATTGTGTGGATGAGTATTGCGGTGTTACGGGTGGTGTCGGCTTACTTGGTGTGGGCCGAGTTGGGACAAACCTTTCTGTGCTGGCCGTTGGTGCTCTATGTGATTCACCTGAGCTTGGGCGACACCTGGAACACGATTTTCACGGTAGAGGGGCGGTTGGGCCATGCCGTGCCAGTGGTGATCGTAGGGCCGTTGCTCTCGGTCATTGTCGTCACGGCAAGCTATTACCAAACGCTGCCGCTGGCGGGATGGATCATTGCCCCGTCTGCCGTGTGGCTGGCGATCGCCACCGTTCTCTGCATCAGCCTCTGGCGTTTGAACGGTCAAGAGCCGCTTTATCCCGTTGTGGCCAAGGCGAGCTAACGCTGGCGCGAAGCTCAATCGTCCATCACGCGATGGCGCTGTCGCCAGGGGGCGCTTCCCTCGAACTGATAACACTTTCCGCCCTTTGAAGTGTCACATCGAGAGTGAGGTAGCAAACTTCTATGGTTGCTGTGACGAATCCACGGACATGATGAGTGCGGCCCCCCTAACAGTGAAAAGATGGCTCAGGAATGAAGATTTAATAAGCTGGGTAATTGCTCAACCCAGTAGCCAATCAGCTTGTTGTGAGGTAAGGACGCGGGAAATCGCCTCAAAGGCAGACAAC
>NZ_JACSWC010000349.1 GCF_016888165.1 Halomicronema sp. CCY15110
GTTCTCGAAAGTGACGACTTTCTCACGATGAGACTACCGATACTTTGCTCCCAAAACTTTTCTGCACCAGTGAGGGGGACTACCTTTCCACTGGCAAACCAGCGTGGTTCCACTCCAACATGCCGCCCCGCAGATTGGCCGTTTGCTCCAGCCCGGCCTTGCGGAGAATGACCGTTGCCTGTCCCGAGCGGCTACCAGACTGGCAAACCGAGACCACCGGCTTGTCTTGGGGAATTTGCGCGATCGCATCGCGCAGCGTGCCCAGAGGCATCAACTGGGCTCCGGCAATGTGACCCAAGCGATTGTTAAACTCATCGGCCTCTCGGACATCGATGACCGTGACCTCAGAGAGATGTTCGGCCACCCACTGCGGATCGATCTCACGCAGGCCACCGTAGGTTTGGCGCACCGGAGCCCAGTCAATCACTCCTGGTATTTGGCCATCTTCGGGGCGACCGCACCGACAATTGCCCGGAATCGCCACGTCAATCTTTTTCGGGTGGGGCAACCCCAGATTATCCATATAGCCGACAAAGTCTTTTTCGGTCGCCTGGCCGCCAATGCGCGAGTTGTACTGCTTTTCCTCCGTCACAGTGGAAGCGGTACGACCGCTGTAATCGTGCCCCGGATAGATGGTGCAGGTATCCGGCAGGGTAAAAATCTGTTCTTTGATGGAGTGGTACATCACCGACGCATTGCCCTGCTGAAAGTCGCAGCGTCCGGCCCCCCGGATCAGCACACAATCCCCGGTAAAGGCCATGGACTGATCATCTAAAACGTACGTGATGCAGCCGTCGGTATGGCCGGGGGTCGCCCGTACTGACAGCGATCGCCCGCCAAATTGAACCGTATCGCCATGATCCAGCCGTCGATCAGCACCCTCAATCATGTCGCCATAGCGTCCCGAGATCGCAATTTTGGACCCGAGGGACTGCTGCAACCGCCACGCGCCGGTGACATGGTCTGCATGGCAGTGGGTATCCAACGTGTACAGCAAGGTGAGCCCCAACTCTTCGATCAGCGCCCGATCGCGATCGTGCTGCTCAAAGACCGGATCAATCAACACGGCCTCCCGGCTTTGTGGATCCGCCAGGAGATAGGTGTAGGTCGAAGACGACGAGTCGAACAGTTGCCGAAAAATTAAGGCAGAGTAGTCCACAACAAACCTCACTTTTGATGAACGTATGACTATTTAGTAGTATAACGCCTGCTGTTCTGATTAAGGCAGCGATCGCAACCGCATTGTCGATTTGTCTGCCTTTTGTCTGTTATTGCCTCACCGTCAGGCGCATCTCCAATGGCTGCTCCCTCTACAGATGGCTGCTCCTTCCATATCGAAAATGATCATTGCTATTGGTGAGCTGCCTGGCTGGTAAGCGTTTGAGTCGTTAGCGAAGGGGCTGTCTTTCCGAGAAGATCGCGGTCTATTGTTCACAAAGCGTAACGGAATGATATTTTGGTAGCTGGCGCTATTTACATCCAGTGCTGAGGGCACATTAAAACGACATACCGAAGGATTGCGATCGCCTCTTCATCAACTGCATTACTGTTTGATCGTCAAATTTACGCTTCTACCGTGACCCATGTCGGTTGAGTGATTTTACCCCTTGTTACGATTCGCCTATGTTTACTGCACTTGCATGGCTTTCGCTGGCTCCCGCCGTTGTGAACGCCCCCCTGCCTCCACCCCCCACCCCGTTAGTGGCCGCTGTACCGGCGATCGAGGGGCCGGCGCTTCCTCGCATTCCTGACGAATTTACCCTGTATCATGAAGTCCGGCCCTTGCCAGGGCAGTTGAATAACGTGCCCGTCTTCAACAGCAACAGTCCAGAACTGGTGCAGCAAGATGGCATCCTGCTTTCCACCTTCCCCGGCGATGAGATGGCCAATGAAGCGGCTCACCTCGGTTTTGCCTTTGAAGGACGGTTTGACTTTTTTGCTCACCACATCGCCCGGGGCCTGGTGGCTGACGATCGCCGCACGTTATTTATTGGCGGCGTCATTTACAACCCCAACTCTGAGCCGGTGACGTTAACCATTGGGCAAGGGGTGAGTTATCTCAGTCAGGAAGCTCCTTTCTACAATCTGCCAGCTCTGCGGTTCAACCCCGATGGGTCGGTCTTTTCGGGGCCGGGCAGTCGCACCGTTGCCGACATCTTGCAGCAGCGCCGCCAATCCCAATGGCCCCGGCGGATTGTGATTCCACCCGAGCAGACCTATTTATTAGTCAACGCCCCGATTCCGCTGCGTCGCTTACCGTTCGCCGCTGATGCGACGTTGCCCCCCGGTTCTGTTTTGCCCGGTGCTACCAATAATTTTCAGGGCTATCCCGTGGCCTCGGTCGTGCCCCGTGCCGATGGACGACCGCTGCCTAGCAATGGGCGATCGCTGCTCTTGCATTTAGACAGCAGTGGTCCCGTGTATGCGGCCACACTCGCGATGTATGCACCGCGCACCGCCGAGGGTGAAGAACGCGCGCCTACCCTGCAAGAATGGTTACGCTTGCTGGTCAATGGTCGCCTCGCTGGTCCCCGCGATATTCCCCCCACCAATCCTGAAGAATATGCCAAAAGTGATGAAGATAGTCGCTTTTTCTATGGCCGAGTAGCTGGGGTTGCCCAGGGGGGCCAGTGGGAAGCCAGGGCTGTTGACGAGGGTGACGCGGACTCTCTGTCGATTCCCGATCCGGGCAATGCAATCTCGTATGTCATCAGCACGGTTGATTACAACACCTTTGGCACCAGCCAGATTCAAAGCGCCCCGATGTTGGCCCGCTATGCCGATACGGCCTATCGTGCCCATGGTAACTATGGGGTGCATTACAAAATTCGGATGCCCCTGCGCAACGATACCGATCGCCCCCAGCGCATTGCCCTCAGCCTGCAAACGCCACTGCAAGACGAAACTTTGAAGAATGGCCTGCGATTCTTGCGCAACCCACTGGATCGAATATTTTTTCGGGGGACCGTCCGCGTTCAATATGAAACTGACAACGGCCAACAGCAAACCCGCTATATCCACGTCGTCCAGCGCCAGGGCGAAGAAGGCGAACCTCTCTTGCGCTTGGCCTTGCCGCCCAACGCCCAGCGGGATGTCACCGTTGAACTGATTTATCCGCCTGATGCCACGCCCCCTCAAGTCTTGACATTGGAAACCCTAGGAAATGCTAGCGCTCGCACTGTGGCCCCCGCGCCCCTGGGCATAACTCCCAGCAGTGACGTGAATGAGTCGGGCTCCAGCCCGGTGTCTTCCCCGCCTGCCGGTGTTTCCACGGCCCCGTTGTTAGGGGAGGATTTTCCAGAGATGAACCCCGAAACAACCGCTGCTGATCTGATACCGACTAGCATGGATCAGTTCTTGGCGGACTGAGCCAGGCTAGGACACGTCTCCTCTCAGCGGGTTTTCCGGACGAGAGTCGTTGTGTCCAGCCGATGGTGATCGCTGCCGCCTCAGAGTCCGTTGCTCGACGAGTTTAGGCCGCACGGCAATAGCCCAACATTCAAATGGTTCTTTGGACGGCAACTTGTCATAGGGGGCGATCGCACGTTAGCCGTCATGCCTCCCTTTATTCATAAGGAAGGATCATCATCCAGAGCACCGGGATGGGCGAAATTGCTACCAAAAGGTGAGTGACTGTTGTTAAGATTTACCCCATGTGTTTAAGCAATTCCTAGAGGTGCCCCGTTTTAGCCATGGTTAGGCAACTGTCTAAGCCGCGCTGCCACGATCGCACTTGGCCTCTAGGGGCTTAGCCAAACACGTCTTTGTCTACTGATTGCGGAATACATGTCCTCACTCCCGGAACTTTCGTCTCTACAGGCGCTCTCCCGTCGTAGTGTGCTCAAACTGTTCGGATTTGGTACGTTGGCTGCTGGGGTCGGCTACTCTCGATTTAGCAAACCGCAACCCACGGTACATCATCAAGACACATTGGCCTTGCCCCGCCAGCCGGGGCGTGACCTCAAGGCGGTCGTCATTGGTGGAGGCTTGGCTGGGCTGGCGGCGGCTTATGAGCTGAGTCAACGGGGTGTCCGAGTGACCCTGCTAGAGCGATCGCCCCAACTCGGCGGCAAAATTGCTAGCTGGCCCATCCAGGTCGGCGACGAGCACTTCATGATGGAACATGGCTTTCACGGCTTCTTCCCGCAGTATTACAATCTGTTTGGCCTGGTGGAAGAGCTGCAAATTCGCCAGAACTTTAAGTTGCTAGACTATTATTCCGTTGTTTATAAAACCGGCTATCAGCCGGAAGTCTTTCGCCCCAGTCATTCCGCCTTTCCCTGGAATGTGGTGGATCTGGCGATCAACTCGCCCAACCGCTTGAAGTGGGGCATTAACCTGGTCAAGCTCAAGCATCTGGAAGTCTTTCGAGAAATTACCGGTTTCCGCACGCCCCAAAGTTTTGATCGCCTCGATCAAATCTCCGTCGCCGAGTGGGTCAAGGAAGACTTTCCCCAGGGGCTCTACGACCTGTATTTCTTGCCCTTTGCCAAGTCCAGCTTGAATGCGCCAGATGAGATGAGCGCTGGCGAACTCATGCAGTTCTTCCACTTCTATTTCTTTGGCAATCCCGAAGGACTCGCCTTTAACGGCACCTGCCAAGACATGGGCCGCAGTTTGGTCGATCCCATCGTGGCGGCCATTGAAGACAATGGCGGTCAGGTGATTACTGGGGCCACCGTGAGCCAACTCGACTGGCAAGATCAAAACATCAGCCAGGTCACTTATCACCAAGGCTCAGTGGCCGCGAATCCGGTGCCCTTTTGGGTCGATCGCAATCCCCTGCTGAGCACCGACGAGCTGGAATACTTTGGGGCGGGCGATCTCGTCTTCAGCCATCAACCTGGCAGCGTCGAAGCCCTTTCCCTCACCTGCACCCATCAGGGCTGCACGGTTCAAAAGACGGTGCAGGTCAGCACCGATGGCGGCTATGCCTGTCCCTGCCATGGCGCTGTATATGCCCAAGATGGCGAAGTGCTCGGTGGCCCCGCCCGTGAAAACTTAACCCGCTATCGAGTGGTTGATCGCCAGGGTGACCAAATTCGGCTTTTGGCGCAAACGCCGGCTACTGGGGGAGCCACGGATGCTACGTTGGCGGCCGATTACTTTGTGCTCGCCGCCGACATTCCCGGTATCAAGCACCTCATGTCGCTGTCGCAGGGCCAGGTCGAGCCGACGGTGGCCTATCAAGTGGATCAGCTGCAAGTCGCTGACCCCTTTGCGGTGGGGCGGTTCTGGTTTGATCGCGACTTTGACTGGGAGCACAGCTGGTTTACCTCCCTCTCCGGCTATCAGCTAACCGATAGCATTACGCTGTACCACCACATTCAAGAAGACTACATCGACTGGGCGGAGCGCACGGGCGGCAGTGTCGTCGAACTCCACGCCTACTGCTACAAGGAAAAAGAATTTCCCACCCAACAAGCCCTGCTCGACACCTTCCAGGCCGAGCTATTCGAGATCGTCCCCACCTTGCAAGACGCCACTCTGTTGCATAAGCAACTGGTGAATCAGAAAAACTTTGCAGGCTTCCCGCCGGGTAGCTATGGCGATCGCCCCGAAACCACCACCGCCGCGCCTAACCTGTTGTTCGCGGGCGATTGGGTCAAGATGCCCTTCCCCTGCGGCCTCATGGAACGAGCCGTGAGTAGTGGTCTGCTCGCTGCCAATGCCGTCTTGCAACAAGAAGGCGCGCAGCGTCGGCCTATCTTGTCTGTCAATCCAGAAGGCGTGCTCAAAATTTAGGCGCGACTACTTGCGGAACCGCTCTGTCCTGATCATCCCCCAACCCCCCTGTGCCCAGGACGGGAGAGGGGGAGTCGGCAAGCCTAGCCTGCGCTCTTCCTCGCCCATTTTGGGGAAAGGGCAGCTGAGAGGGGAAGCATCCTAATCAGTGTCTTAGGAACTTTGGACCCCGGGGCGAGTTGAGCGTTGCCGTGAACCATCCTAGTAAATGCGCGGCACAAAGAACTGCTCATTGATGGGGGGGCGAACATAATCGACGGGAGCGAGCTGGCGGGGCGGTAAATCAAACGGTTCCGGCGTCATATCGATGTAGGGAATTTTCGACAAAATATGACTAATGCAGTTTAAACGGGCGCGTTTTTTGTCGTCCGCATCCACCGTAAACCAAGGAGCCTCGGGAATGTTGGTGTGGGCAAACATCTCATCCTTCGCTTTGGAATATTCGACCCAGCGATCGCGGGACTGTAGATCCATCGGGCTCAGCTTCCACCGTCGAGCCGGATCCGTCAGCCGTGATTGAAAGCGCCGCTCTTGTTCGTCATCACTGACGGAAAACCAGTATTTCAGCAAAATAATGCCCGAACGCACCAGCATTTGCTCAAACTGAGGGCAAGTCTGCATGAACTCGCGATATTGCCGCTCGGTACAGAAACCCATCACATGTTCCACGCCAGCCCGGTTGTACCAACTCCGGTCAAGGCAAACAATCTCCCCAGCGGCGGGCAGATGGGCCACATAGCGTTGAAAATACCATTCAGTTTTTTCGCGATCGCTGGGCGTTCCCAATGCCACCACCCGGCAGCCTCGGGGATTAAGGGGATCCGTGATGCGTTTGATAGTGCCCCCTTTGCCCGCGGCGTCACGACCCTCAAAGATAATGACAATTCGCGCACCCGCATGTTTGACCCAGTACTGCATTTTGACGAGCTCTACCTGCAAGCGCGCCAGTTCTTTTTCATAAAATTTCTTTGGCAACTTAGAACTACCCTCGGACTCTTGCGGGTAATAAAAGACCCGCCGATCAGCGGCATCATCATCGTGCTTTTTGCCCTTGCCCTTATGTTTTTTATCTCGATGCTTGTCTTTGGCTGCCTGCTTCGCGGATTTCTTTTTGCCTTTCGTCTTTTTCGGTTGATCTGTACTCGGGGCAACCGTCTCCGGTGCCGGCTCATTCTGAACTGTAGCTTTAGCATCAGAATCTGGGTTGAGGCCGTTCTTTGTCATGGTATTTATTCAGACGAGCTTTCATTACTTGTAGATCATGACCAGGGCTGACTTCATCCATGATCCACAAATCGTAGGAGAAGCCCCACCCGGTGAATTCCTGGGCAGCCCTCTAGAGGGGAGATTGATGCCGGGTTAAAAGCTGACACGCTTGGCGGACAGGTAGCTCCGCCAGCCACTGTCGCCCAGTCCTTCAACCGTGAGAGGCATCCGGCTCCAAAAACCTCACCGTAGCAGAGTTAACTGATGCGCTCAGCTATCGATAGTTTGAGAGCATCAGCCGATGTCTTCAACGAGTTTATGAGTCGCCCAAAAGCTGTTCAAATTCGTTGCGCAGGTTAGCGAAATTGGCGATGCGACCCACAATTAAACTGGTTTCCTCAGCGTTTCTCAGTTCTTGTTTCCAACGTGACATGCGATCGCCATCCTGCATCCAAAAGTTAATCATTTGTGCGACCACGGCATCCCAATCCCAATCGGGTCGTCGCTCAATGGTTTCAGTGGCCTCAATGAAGCTATCAAGGGTGCATTTATAGCTGCCCAGATAGGCGCAGCCGCGATCGGGCGACTGCTCGACCTGCTGTTGATGGCGAAAAAAATCCCAAACCGTAGTGACGCCAATGATGTCAAAGTTGTATTTCATAAACTGAGCTCAGAATCTGGGCTGGGTAGTGCATTGTCCTGGCAGGACTAATGAGCACCGAAGAAAAAAGGCACGGAGAATCCCCGTGCCTGAACAATGTGTTTAGAGGTTGAGTCTGAAAGCGCATACAAAACAGAAGCCTGCTGTTAAGTTGCCGAGTCACAGTCGCCACCCCGGAAAGCCTTGCCACCACATCTGACGATGTTGAGACGCGAGGGCTCTCCTAAGTGGGGTGAGCTGACTAAAGTTAGTCATCATATTAGCGACTTCCACAGCTCAGACTGTTCACAATTAACCAGTCGCTTGGGAAGACAGTTCCCACTGAGAGAGGTGGGGCTACCGCTGCCGAATAATTCTGCATAATTCTGCGAGCAGACCGTAGGAGTAATCCAGGTGGCTGTCTATTCATTGAGCGAAATCGAGCCTAAGATTGGCGACCACGCAGCCAATAGGTCACCATTTCGCCTTTCCCCTTCACCTCGATCGCCCCACGTTTTTCGAGCACATACTGGTCTTTGAGCTGCTCGTAAACTGCTGCCGTGACCTGTACGCAATCAGCCTGTCCTTGCGATTCCATACGGCTCGACACGTTCACCGCATCGCCCCACAGGTCATAGGAGAACTTCTTGAGTCCGATGACGCCCGCCACCACTGGGCCAGTGTCAATACCAATGCGCAGACTAAACTTAGAGTCGTCTTGACGGCGAAACTGCGCGATCGCGGCCTGCATATCGAGGGCCATCTCGGCGATCGCCTGCGTGTGGTGGGGCAAGGCACTAGGCACGCCACCCACCACCATGTAGGCGTCCCCAATGGTTTTGATTTTCTCCAGCCGATGGCGCTCGGCCAAGTGGTCAAACGCGGAGAAGATTTCATTCAGCAGATCGACCAAATCGGTTGGCGGCAATGCCCCTGAGAGCTCAGTAAAGTTCACAATATCGGCAAATAGGATCGTGACTTCATCAAAGCGATAGGCGATCGAGCGACTGCTGCGTTTGAGTTGATCCGCGATCGAAGCCGGCAAAATATTCAACAACAAGCGTTCTGACCGCTCTTGTTCCACCCGTAGGGCTTCCTCAATTTCTTTCCGGTTGGTGATATCGGTCAAAAATCCTTCCACCACGGCGGGCGTTATATTCGGCCCAGAGACGGGAACGCCCTTTTCCAACACCCATTTTTCCTGTCCTTCTGCCGTGAGAATGCGGTAGGTCATTTGAAAGGGAGTGCCTTCTGGCAACGCCCGCTCAACTTCTCCGGTCACATAGCTGCGATCGTCGGGATGGATCAACTGTTCAAAGGGGAGGGCCTCGGCCCCGAGTAGATCGCTGGGGGCATAGCCAGTGAGGTCATAACAGCCATCACTCACAAATTCCAGGCTCCAAGTGGCATCGCAGTGGCGGCGATATGCCATACCCGCCAAGTTGCCCAGCAGCGTCGCCAAGGTGCGCTGGCTCTCGCGCAAGGCTTCTTGCGCTTGGCGACGCTGAGTAATATCCGCGATCGTCCCTTCGTAATACAGAATGTTGTCGCGACTGTCGCGCACCGCCCGCACATTTTCCGACACCCAGATAATCTGGCCGTCTGTCCGATATACCTGCGATTCAAACCCAAAGACGGCCCCCTGCTGATGCAGCCGCTGCAACATGATGCGACGGCGCTCTTCACTGACATAGAGGCGATCGATATTGGTCACTTGGCCCATCATCTCTGTGGGACTGGGATATCCATACATCCGTGATAAAGCCGGATTCACACTCAGATAGCAAGCGTCGGGGCTGGCTTGGAAGATGCCCTCAGCACTGTTTTCAAAAATGCTGCGGTATTTTTCCTCCGCTTTTTGTAAAGCCACGTCGGAGCGGCGCTTTTCCGTAATGTCACGCGCCACCCAGATCACCCGATTGTCGAGCATGGGGGAAATGATGGCGCTGTACCAAGCAGTATTGTCAAAATCATCTGAGGCCGCTTGACCACTGGCGTCATCCTGCTGCTGCCAGTCACCCACGGGTAGGCTGTATTCAATGCGCACGGGTTTGCGGGTATTGAGCGCCTGCTGAATGTGGCGCATAAACAGACTGGCCTGATACGGCGGCAACACATCGTAAACCGTCTGTCCGATGCGCTCTTTTTCCGGGCTGTAGAGCAGTTGCGAGTTGGTCGCCACCATGCTGAGATAGCGGCCATCGTTGTTAAACACAGTGATGATGTCGGTCATCGCGGCAAAGAGGGCTCGCAGTTCCGCCTCCGAAGCTCGCAGCGCTTCCTCGACCCGATGCCGTTCTCGAATTTCGGAGAGTAACCGCTGGTTTGACTCGGTTAAGGCGGCAGTGCGGCGCTCGACCCGGAGCTCTAGCTCTTCGTTAGCCCGCTGGAGCGCGGCTTCCACCTCTTTGCGCTGGGTAATATCCTCAACGGTGCCTTCGTAATACAGCAGGTGACCTTGATCGTCGTTAACCGCGCGGGCATTTTCGGAAATCCAAATAATGTTGCCGTTGCGCTGATAGATTTGCGACTCAAAGCCGGTTACTGCGCCATCACGTTGCAATGCCTGCACAAACTGTTGGCGGCGTTCTGGTTCGACATAGAGCTGTTGTTGAATGTTAGTCAACTCGCCCATCATGGTGTCGGCCGAGTCGTAGCCGTAAATCTGGGCCAGCGCTGGGTTGGCACTCAGGTAGTGGCCCTCCGGCGTCGTTTGGAAGATGCCTTCGACCGCGTGCTCAAAGATGTTCCGGTATTTGGCTTCGGCTTCCCGTAGGGCGGTTTCGGCGCGATCGCGCTCCGTAATGTCAATTCCGACCGTAAACGCCGCTTTGCCCTGGTTATACTTTTGCGCCACGATCAGAAATCGCCGCTGCTCACCTGCGACCTGGGCTGAGACCTCTCGGTAGGCATCAAGCTGGTGGCTTTGAAAAAAGTCCTGAACAAATAAGTTGAATTCGTTGCTGGTATGTAGAAACCCAATATCTTGGTTGATAAAGGCATCTACCGGCATGTTGAAGGTCTGCGCTAAATGATTGTTGACGCCCAGGTAGCGAAGGTCGTCACTAATCCACGACACAATGCCCGGCACGGCATCGAGGATGGCCTGAAGTTGGTCACGGGCAGTGCGCAAACTGCTCTCCGCTTGGCTCCGCTCGACTACTTCAGCGACCAGCGTGTCATTCGATTCTTTCAGCGCCGCCGTCTGGTTTTCAAACCGTTGGTTGAGGTCGGCGATCTTAGCGTGGGCGACGTCTAGTTCCTGGGAGCGATCGCGCAACTCCGCCTTGAGATCGGTAACCTCGCGTTTAAAGTTTAAAATTTCTTGCCGCAACGCTTCTTCGCCAGCGCTTTCAGCCGACTGAGATTGAGAGACGGCAGCTTGTTTTGATTGAGACAAGGGCGATCGCTCCGTCATAGCAGGGTTCCGATTCTTTTCCAACAGTCCAGTAAGTTTCTAGGGGATCTAGTCCTCACATCAGAGGAGGCAGACCCGACATCGCCAGCCCGAGTCCAGGCGGCGATGACCGTTAGTTACAGCTATTAATCACTCACAGGTGAGAGCGACTAAGTACTTCATCCACCATTTGCCCGGCGATTCCGGTTAATTTGCCAAATTAAATCGGGCCGGCCATGCCTTCAAAAACCATGCGCCAGGGTGGAAGCAGCAGAGATTTGCAAAAAATCTGTAGACATCGAGCAACGACATGGGAAGATGTCATCCTGAGTAGGGTCAATATTGCTGTAGATGCGTGGCGTTTGAGCGAAGGTTGTTGCAGAATTGGGAGGCTCTTGTCCCCATCATGGATGCTTTTAACTCGAATGGCTACCTTTTGGGCCACTAATCTGGTTACGTCCGCCTCAGCCCCCGATGCCTGAATGCAATTGGCCCCTCATCTCAGTCAGCTGTTGACAAAGGTCTCCGAATCTTGTGAAAGCGCTCGTACTTGGTAGTGGTGGCAGAGAGCACGCTCTCGCCTGGAAACTGTTAGCTTCGCCGCATATCGAAGAGGTGATGTGCATACCCGGCAATGGGGGAACGGCGACGCTGCCCGGGTGCCGCAATATGGGGCTGTCACTTAGTGATTTTGAAGGCATTGCCCGCGTGGCGCTGGTGAATAACCTCAGTCTGGTGGTCGTGGGGCCAGAGCAACCCCTCGCTGATGGCATCACTGATTATTTGCAGCAGCAAGGTTTAAAGGTATTTGGCCCTTCGCAAGCTGGGGCGCAAATTGAGGCCAGCAAAGCTTGGGCTAAAGACCTCATGATGGAGGCTGGCATCCCCACGGCGGCCTCTGAGGTGTTTACTGAGGTGGCCCCCGCGATCGCCTACCTAGAGCAGCAACCTCTGCCCATCGTCATCAAAGCTGATGGCCTCGCAGCGGGTAAAGGGGTCACCGTCGCTCCAACTCGCGATGAGGCGATCGCCGCGGTTCAAGCAGCTTTTGAAGGCAAGTTTGGCACTGCGGGCGATCGCGTGGTGATTGAAGCTTATTTGACCGGACAGGAAGCCTCAGTGCTAGCGGTCACCGATGGCGAAACCATCATTCCCCTCATGCCCGCGCAGGATCATAAGCAAATTGGCGAAGGCGATACGGGTCCCAATACTGGTGGCATGGGGGCCTATGCCCCGACCCCAGTGGTGACACCAGAGATTTTGGACATAATTCAAGAAAAAGTTTTAGAACCGGCGATCGCCGTACTCAAGCAACGGGGCATCGACTATCGAGGCGTGCTCTATGCGGGACTGATGATTTCGCCCACTGGCGACCCCTGTGTCATTGAATTTAATTGTCGGTTTGGCGATCCAGAAACGCAAGTCGTATTGCCGCTGCTAGAAACGCCCCTGGACGAAGTCTTGCTAGCCTGCGCTGAAAAGCGCCTCGCCGATTTGCCCCCGCTCCGCTGGAAACCGGCTTCGGCTGCTTGCGTGGTGGCAGCCGCCGCAGGCTACCCGGAGCAGTATGCGAAGGGCATGGTCATTACGGGCCTAGAAGCCGCTGCTGAGAACGGCGCGGTGGTCTTTCATGCCGGGACTCAGCTACACCAAGGCCAAGTCAAGGCGAACGGGGGGCGGGTGCTCAACGTGACGGCTCTCGGCGAAACCTTTGACGAAGCCCTAGCAACGGCCTATGCCGCGATCGCCGAAATCCAGTTTGAGTCGATGTACTATCGTCGCGACATCGGCTTCCGAATCCGCTAATTGCTCAGCTTCGTTAATCGCCGAGAACGATGCTCAGTAATGTGTGACGTAGTTCTAACTTGCCAATTCATCCATGCTTTGGGACGAACATCTGGCCCGTAAATCCCATCCGCACGCCAAACTGGGGACTCGCACGCCGCTGATTAGGAGTTCATCGGGCACGCTTCTAACAGTTCACCGTGTTCCAACCGAGTGGCGTCCCAACTCTTTGAGAGAGCTCGGGGTGAGATGCCCAGTGGCGGTTGTTTGAGAGGGCGAATACGGCAACGCCGCTGTCAGGATCCCCGAACTCCGTTGCCTTTGGATCCGGTACCCCAGACGTCACGTTAATCGCTCATTTCGAAAAGTGATTCTTTCCTGACATTTTGCTTTCTTTAAGAAAATCTCTGACGACAGAGTGATGCTTACTACCAGCGTATTTTCATCAGCCGCACCTTAATTTATTCGCTCAATAGCATTCACGAAAAATATTAAGTTTAAGCTGCGTAAAAACTGATTTTTATCTCAAGCTTTTGGGCTTGAGGAGGGCTGTTGGAATGTAAGTAAAAGATAGATTTATTCATAAATATCGATAAAAAAAGCCAGCGCTAGGCTGGCTCAGATCGATGGTTACAGTCAAGAATTGTAGTGCTCTTCCGGTTTATAGACTTTAACCCAGCAGTTTTCGAGATGTCTGAGACGCTGAGAATGCCAGAATTGATGAGGGTTCAACCTCAATTTGTAGTGAGGACTAAAAACTGGTTGATTAAGGTAGGCCCAAAGTGGAAATTTATGGGGATTATATTGAGATTTCATGGTGAGTGAGGACAAAAGTTTACAGTGGAGAGGAAGCCCAATCGCTGACGCATCGACCATCAATGTCAGTGCTGTATCTCACAGTATAAACATGCCCAAAAACTAGAGATTGCCTAACAAACCCTAGTTAAAAAAATATTCAATAAAGAACAATAAAGTTCATAGAAATGGAGCCGACGGGAGTCGAACCCGTGTCCGCTTCGAGTAGTAACATTCCATTCGTTCACAGACTTAGCCTCTCTAACCCTCAAGGCGGGAACCGCTAATTATCCCTAGCGGTGGGATGCTCTAGTGGGGTCTTAGCCTTAAGTGCTACCAGAGGAACACTTGAGGAGCATCCGTTGGGGTTAAGTCCGCAATCCTTAACGGAGTCAGATCGCAGACGCTCGCTAACGTGAGTTAGTTTTTAAGCAGCAACAGGTGCAGCTTTACGAGCAAAAGGAACGATGTTGTTCGCAGTTACGTTTGTTTTGAGCCTGGATTAACGAGAGTAGACTCCCTCTCGGTCTGAATCACAGAATGACTTTCGTCAAAACGTCGAAACCGTTACGGCCCCTAGTTACTAGATTTATTGTAACGCATTCATCTCTGAATCAAGGTGTGGGTTCCCCATCTGGCCGCTCATGTCCGGGTTGTCTGGTCCTGCGCGGTTTGCTGGGCTGTGAACACGGTAAGTCGGCTGATTGGGCGATCGCGATCGTGACCGTTATCAGACCCATAATCTTTCATGAACTTAATTGTGTCCATTTTTACTATAATATTTACTTAATGATTGCTAATTATTTCTGGCCTGGCAGGTTCCCCCTACAGAGTTCAGAGGCATTGGCACGAGTTACGCCTAATCCAGAGCTGATACGGGCAGGGGGTGAGTCTGTCTTAAGTTAGCTCTTTCAAGGGCAGACTATGTTACGCCAAGCAGTAAGAGGTTGACCCATGACCAGCCAAAACGGCACTACCAACGAACAAGAGGCGACTCCAAAAGCATCCAGCAGCACTAAGTCCACCACGACTAAGTCTTCTTCTTCCCGTCGCCCAGCCAAGAGCACCTTGGTAAAAGCTGACGAGAAGGAGACTGAGGAAGTGGTGTTTGTCCTCGATGACATGACGCGGATCACGCCGACTGAATATCTGCCCAATCACCGACCCATTGCTCTGAGTGAGTTTCATGTGGTTGGGAGTCTCGATATGGCCGGAGATCGTCCGATTATGTCTACGGAATTTGAAGTCGCGACTACCGATCTGTTGCCGGGACATCGTCCGGTCGCAGTGAGCACACTCCCAATCTCTGACTTACAGTTTTTGCCGGGGAATCGACCGATCGCCCCTAACGATATTGTCGATCCGACTCCGGCAGTCCTTATGGGCTACTTAGACTGATAGAGGTACAGCGAGTTCGCTAGCGAGCTTGGTGTCGTAATTCCCCGTAATTTTGTGAAGGACGTTGAGATTTATTTCAACGTCCTTTATTGATGACTGCCCAAAAAGTCTGCGATCGCGCCCGCAATCTCGGCATTGCCAGTTTTGCTGATCGGTTGATCGCTTAACGGCGCTGCGGGGGTTGCCCGCAAAAAGTCCCAGGTGCCTTCAGCTAATTCTTGAGGCGACATGACTTGGTGATAGCTGTGATGTTTCATCGCTTCCACTAAGACTGGGCCTTCGGCGAAGTTGTCGCGGGTGACGGTGACAATCGGCAAGTCTAATCGGCAAGCTTCAGCGAAGGTACTGAAGCCCGGTTTGGACACCACGCGGCCACAAAAGGGCATGAAATCGACGGGCCGCAAAGTGTGATCATTGACTTTGCGCAAATTTGGCAGCGCAGGAGCCGCTCGATCAAAGGTGATGAACTGCCAGTCAGGAAAGTGGGCCAGATTTTTGTACGGGATGCCAGCGATTCCCAGGCCGCCAAAGGTTAGGAGAATGGTCTTCTCTTGCGGTGCGGTGAGTTGAAAGCGCGATCGCGCCTCGGTGGCACTCAGGCGGGGCTCTCCCCCGGTGAGGCCGACGTCGGTGATGTGCGGAAAGGCACTCATCGGTTCATGAAAAGGCAGGCGAAAGAGGCGATCGCACTGGGCAAAGCAGTCGGCGATCCAGTCGGCCAGATCGATAAACTCGCCGCCCCAAGGACGATAGATAAAGTCCCAGCCAAAGTTACTCATCATCCAGCAGGGAATGTTGGCCGCTTTGGCGGCGATCGCCATCAGTGGCGGAATATCCCCGAGGACTAGATCGACTCCGGCGGATTGCAGAAATGTGGCTTCTTGATCCACTAATTCTGCCTGGCGATCGCGAATGTTTTTGAGTGCCGCTAGGGTGCCCGCTTTGTCCATCGTGAGGCTATCTTGCTGGAGCACGCCAATATCCACCGCGACCTCACGTAACTGGTAGACCCCCTCAAAATAGCTCGATAACAGCCAACTTGGGGCCTTGGTCGCCAGAATCACATGAACATCGGGACAGAGCTGCTTCACTGTGGCGGCTACCGCCGTTGCGCGAGTGGCATGTCCAAAGCCATGATTGCTGATGGCGACATACAGCGTTTTGGGGGACATGCCATCTCCTTGAGAATGCAGTGATGAACTGTTGTATTGAATCATGCTGCCCCGTGATCGAGATGACTAGATATGACAAAAGGCTCGCCTCCGAGGAGACGAGCCTTTCCGTGAGCATTAGAGGCCAAAGAGCGTATGGCTAGATTTGAGTAACTAGCTGCTCTTTCTCAGGCACGGTCGTGTACTCCGAGACGATACGACGGAACTCATCACCATCGATACTCTCTTTTTCAATCAAGAGGTCGACCAGGCGGTCAATGACAGCTCGATTTTCTTGAATGAGTTGTTTGGTTTCGTCGTAGCAAGCATCAACAATCTGACGTACCTGCACATCAATGCGAGACGCAATGTTTTCCGAATACTCGGAACGATTCATCCAATCGCGACCGAGGAAAACCTCGCCCTGAGAACTTTCTAGCGAAAGCGGTCCCAAGTCGGACATGCCGAACCGGGTGACCATTTGGCGGGCCATACCAGTTACCTGCTGCAAGTCGTTGCCTGCGCCGGTGGTTACTTCAGCATCGCCAAAGATGATGTCTTCAGCCGCGCGGCCCCCCAATGCGCCTTTGATACGAGCAAGGATTTGTGATCGAGAAATTAGCGTTTGGTCTTCGCTGGGCATAAACCAGGTCAAGCCTTGGGCTTGTCCCCGGGGAATCAGCGTCACTTTTTGGACAGGATCATGGGCTTTGACCAGGGTGCCGACGATCGCATGGCCGACTTCGTGATAAGCAATCAGGCGCTTACTCTTGCTGTCCACCAGCGGCGTTCCTTCCATCCCGGCAACGACCCGATCAACCGCGTCGTCAATCTCAGCCATGGTGATGGCTTCCTTACGCCGACGCGCGGTGAGAATCGCCGCTTCGTTCAGTAGGTTAGCCAGGTCAGCACCGGAGAAGCCGGGAGTCCGGCGAGCGATCGCATCTAGCGAAACGGTATCCGATAGCTTTTTATTGCGAGCGTGGACATCCAGAATCTCTAAGCGACCTTTGACATCCGGCGGATCGACCATGATTTGTCGGTCAAACCGACCCGGACGCAAGAGCGCGGAATCCAATACGTCGGCCCGGTTAGTGGCCGCAATGACGATGACGCCAGTGTTGCCTTCAAAACCATCCATTTCCGTGAGCAACTGGTTCAGGGTTTGCTCACGCTCATCGTTGCCGCCGCCGATGCCAGCGCCCCGCTGCCGACCCACAGCGTCGATCTCGTCGATGAAGATGATGCAGGGCGCGCTTTCCTTGGCCTTTTTGAACAGGTCCCGGACGCGAGAGGCACCAACCCCTACAAACATTTCGACAAACTCAGAACCGGAGATGGCGAAGAAGGGGACTCCCGCTTCACCCGCGATCGCTTTAGCCAACAGGGTTTTACCCGTTCCCGGAGGGCCGACGAGGAGGACGCCTTTGGGAATGCGAGCGCCGACTGCAGTAAACCGCTCCGGCTTCTTCAAGAAAGTCACCACTTCCTGCAGCTCTTCCTTCGCCTCTTCGATCCCAGCGACATCGTCGAACACGACGCCAGTCTTGGCTTCCATCATGAAGCGAGCCTTCGATTTGCCAAAGTTCATGGCTTGACCAGGGCCACCCGGCGCATTGTTGGAACGGCGGAACAAGAAGAACAGACCGCCAATCAGTAGGAAGGGGAACAACAAATTACCCAAGACGCCCCAAATCGCGCCGGTGCTGCGGGGAGGATGGGAATCTAGACTGACGTTGGCATCTTTAATGCGAGACACTAGCTCAGGGCTGTTCCCCGGCAGGTCTACACGCCAGCGCTGAACGCGATTATCGAGCTGAGTATCCATCGCTTCGACGATCGCGGTGCGACCGCCATCGTACAGATCAACGGCGATGACCCGGCCCGAATCCAAATAATCTAAAAAGCGGCCATAAGTCATCCGCGTGTTAGCGGCATTTTGACCAGAATCCATCATGTTGGTCGAAAATGTCCCCTGCCAGAAGAAAAATCCGATAACCAGGATGGGTAGCGCCCATAACAGGACGACTCTCCAAGAAAGTTTCATAACCAGGTGGCCTCTAATGCATCGTTCAACGACAAGATCCTGTTGTCTGAGAACGTCTGGGTTCTCTGCAACATGTTTTCTTAAATATGACTCAATTGGACTGTAACCATCAGTAACCACTGCCAAGCAGCTAATACTGCAGTCAAAAATATGAGTGTTAGTTAACTAAATTTAACGTAATTTCCCCAGAGTGATCAAATAGAGCGGTGTCAGGGTCGGATTGGCAGGTTTCCTAGCTCCGTCTCAGGCCGCTGTCAGTGGCTGTCTGTGACGGCTGAAGGATTTCCGGCCAGTGGCGCGATCGCGGGCATTAAGACACGACTGGGAGCGTTGCGCCAAGTACGAGATGCCGGAGCACTTTGGGATCGTAGAAATACTCGCCGTGGGATTCGCCGCTGAGCTGCTTGAGGAGTGAGACTCGAAAGGAGGCCTCGCGGGAGATGAGTTTGGGAGCCACGGTGCCGTTAGGAAGGGGGACTTGGGAGCAAAACCAGTCTTGATGCGAGTAAAAGTCATCCCACTGCTCGATCAGGGGATTGTCGAGACATTTCTTGATCTCTGAGGAAACCCAGGTGCTGACGGAGGTCGAGCTGGCGAGCGCACTGCCCCAGGTGACGAGGCAAATGGCGCGATCGCTGCGGGGTTGATAATCTGCCAAAAAGTCGGTCGCAATGAGGCAGCCTATGCTGTGGGCGACGATGGTGATGCGATCGTACGATGGCTCAGCCAGTACATTATCGACCGCTTGCTTGAGTCGGGTGCGTAAGACGGCGCGACGGGGTGGCCGCCCTCGGCTCGACTCGTTTTGCAGGTAACGAACAAAAAAATCAATCAGATCAATAATCAAACTGATGGAAGTCGGCAAGATGGCCAGCAGGGCACTGATGAGGAGCCAGAGCTGCCACCCCCACCCCTCGGTCGCCCAGGCGGTCATCCAGTTGAGTCCGCGTTGTAAGAATTCGATGGATTGCAGCGTATTTTGCTCCGCCAAGGAGGCCAACACCAGAATCACGATGCCGTAGTACCAAGCCGCTACCAGCACCAAGATCACGCAGGACTGGATGAAGAAAATCGGCGAGATGCGAATAATTTTCCAGCCGCTGACCAGCATGTAGATAAACAGATTGAGGCCCCTGGCCAGTTTTTGGCGGGCATTTTTGGCACTGAGATGATCGACCAAGTCGTCCCAATAGACTTCATAAATATCCAGGGTCTTTTTCTCATCCTCGACCTGGCACTGAAAGCGCTTACCCGCTTGTCCGGGAATTTTCACCGCTTGGGGATCGAGTGTGACCTCGACATCTTCGAGCAAGGTTAAGAGGCCAGGGGTTAAAAAATTGTCGAGATAGAAGTCTTGGCACTCGCTGCCGAACCCCGGCACTAAAATGATGGCCTCTTTCATGGTTATCAAGCGTTGGAGTAAATCAATGTGGTTTGATGTTGACGCAATCTGAAGAGGATATTGCTGGGCTGTTGTGCTTCTTTAAAACTTGCAAGGGCGGATGATGTGATTCGCCAGAGTGATTGTGCATCCCGGCGCTGGGGGTAAAGAAAAGTTGGATCTACGGTCGGGCCGCCGCTTCAGCAAGTCTGACTGGTTGGGGTGCGGGATTGGGAGTGAGCATATATAGTAAGGGGACTTTTTAGATCATCAGCACTAATGGCGTTGATGTCGCGTTGCTGACTGCCCATGACTGCCTCCCCCATTAGCTCAAATCCCGAAGACCTGAGCAATAACAAATTGCAGCCGAGCGATCGCGCGTTTCATGACTGGTATCGATTTGTGCTGTCGTATCCGCCGCATTTGGTGCGCCACTATATCCATCAGTTTGAGCTGGGAACTGATGCCACGGTTTTAGACCCGTTTTGCGGCACGGGCACCACCATTGTGGAAGCCAAAAAGCTGGGGTTGGCCTCGGTGGGGGTGGAAGCGGTGCCCATGTCGCAGCTTGCCTGTCGCACCAAGGTGCAATGGCAGGTGGATTTAGCCACTGTGGAGGTAGCACGACAGCAGGTGACGCAGACAGCGGCATCACGGCTGGAGGCGACGCCGTGGCTGGGGTTTACGCCGGAGCAGCAGGCGATTGTGGTGAAAAATTCCATCAGCGATCGCCCGCTCCATCAATGTTTGGTGCTGAAGCAGGCGATCGCCACCGTGACCGATCCAGCGATTAAGGATCTTTTTAATCTGGCATTGGCATACGTCGCCGTTCACGAAGCGAGTAATTTGAAGTTTGGGCCAGAAGTCGGTATTCGGCGGCGCAAGCGAGAAGACGTGGCGGTGCTGGACTGCTGGCAAGCAAAAGTCGCGAAAATGATGCAGGATTTAGCGGATTACCGTGATTTTGTGACGGTATCTGCCGAGTGCCATCGGGGCGATGCGCGATCGCTGCGATCGCTCCTCGAACCACAATCCATCGACGCCATTATCACCTCGCCCCCCTACCCCAACGAAAAGGACTACACCCGCACGACCCGATTGGAGTCCGTGCTGCTGGGCTTTTTGCAAAACAAGCAAGACTTGCGAGCCTTCAAACAGGCGCTGATTCGGTCGAACACGCGCAATGTCTACAAAGTTGACGACGACGATCGCGTGCTGACGGCGGAAAGTCCGGTCACTTATCTGGCCGATGCGATCGAAGCCCGCCGTCTGGAATTGCAAAAAACATCCGGGTTTGAGCGACTGTATCATCGCGTCACCAGCCTGTACTTCGGAGGTATGAAGCGGCATTTTCAAGCATTGCAGCCCGCCTTGAAGCCAGGGGCACAGTTGGCCTACGTGGTGGGGGATCAGGCGTCCTTTTTTCAAATCATGATTCGCACGGGGGAACTGCTGGAAGAAATTGCCGCCGAGGTGGGGTACCAAGTGCAAGGGCGCGATTTATTTCGGACGCGGGTGGCCACGGCCACAGGGGCGCAGCTCCGCGAAGAGGTGGTGCTGCTCACTTGGACAGGCCAGCCGCAGCAACGACAGTATTTTGTTTGAAGCAGCGACTGGTTTCAGAAACGCTTGGATGCAGTCAGTGCCGATCTCGTCCGCCACGCTGGGGGTTTGGTAAAGGATTGAGCTTTCCAATCCCACCGAGGCCAGGGAAGGCGTCACAAACCGTTATCCTAGTCAACAGAGCAGCCGACCTCTAGGAGTGGCATGGATACCAAAGCGTTTAAGCGATCGCTGAATCAATCAGACAAGTATTTCCGCAAGAGTTTGGGGCATGGCGAGCATGTCGCTGACCAGATGAAAACGGAATATCAGAGCAGCCTGATTCAGAGAATCCGTGACAACAACCATGTGCTGACTGAGGGCGAGGTCACCATTCATCTGGCGAAATCCTTCGGCTTTTGCTGGGGGGTGGAGCGGGCGGTGGCCATGGCCTACGAAACGCGGCAGCACTTTCCCACCGAGCGCATTTGGATTACGAACGAAATTATCCACAATCCAGGGGTGAATCAGCGGCTGCGAGACATGAACGTCCACTTTATTGAACTGGTAGACGGGCAAAAAGATTTCACCGTCGTGGGCGAAGGGGACGTGGTGATTTTGCCCGCCTTCGGCGCGAGCGTGCAGGAAATGCAGTTGCTGAACGATCGCGGCTGCACCATTGTCGATACCACTTGTCCTTGGGTCTCGAAGGTGTGGAATACGGTCGAGAAGCACAAGAAAAAAGACCATACCTCCATCATCCACGGCAAGTACAAGCATGAGGAAACCGTCGCCACCAGCTCTTTTGCGAAGACGTATCTGGTAGTGCTGAATCTGGACGAAGCCCAGTACGTGGCGGACTATATTTTGCACAGTGGCAATCGCGACGAATTTCTTGCCAAGTTCCAGAACGCCCACTCCGAGGGCTTTGATCCCGATATCGATCTGGAGCGCATTGGCGTGGCCAATCAAACCACCATGCTGAAGGGGGAAACGGAAGCGATCGGCAAGCTGTTTGAAAAAACGATGCTGCAAAAGTATGGGCCACTCGAACTCAACGATCATTTCCTGGCGTTTAACACTATCTGCGATGCCACTCAAGAGCGGCAAGATGCCATGTTTGAGCTGGTGGATGAAACCGTTGATCTGATGCTGGTGATTGGCGGTTACAACTCTTCCAACACGACTCACTTGCAGGAAATTGCGATCGAGCGCAATATTCCCTCCTACCACATTGATGGGCCAGAGCGGATTGGGCCGGATAACCGAATTGAGCACAAGCAGCTACACGGTGAGCTGATGGTGACGGAAAATTGGCTGCCGGCTGGACCGATCGCGGTTGGGGTCACTTCAGGCGCGTCTACTCCAGATCGGGCGGTGGAAGCCGCGATCGAACGCATCTTTCAGCTCAAAGGGGTGACAAATTTGGTGGCGGCGGGCTGATAGCTTTTAGGTAACCGTCGCCCTGTTGTGTCTTCACGTTGGCGCATCCCGACATGCTGGGAGGTGGTGATTGCTGATGCATCAGTCGACTCCCAGCGTTGCCAGTGGCGGTTCATCATGGCTTATGTGAGTGCTTCCGCTGCTGCTTCCTCGGTTTCGGAGTCTTCCAACAGGGATTCCAGCAGCGGCTCAATTTCTTCTTTGAGATAACCAGCGCGGATAAATTGGGCGTAGGTATCGGCTTCGATCGCCACCAAGCTTTCGTTCAAGCGATCGATCACAATTCTCGATAGTTCTGGATGGTCACGCTGCATGACGGTCATTTCTTCTTGAATTACTTCCAGCTGGCCTTCTACTAATGCCATTTGATAGTCGCAGTACTCGGCATCGACAGAGTTACTCTTTTTAACGTCCTTCAGTTCATCCATCACGCGGTTAAGAGCAACGCGCCGGGCAATTTTTTGAATGAATGCTTGCCGCAGGGGTTGATCACCCAGCAAGTTGAGAAACTGTAGCAGGGGCTTGGTAGTCAACCCTTGCACCAGCAGCGTAAAGAGCATGACCCCAAAAATAATGGCGATAATGTCTTCCCGCTCCGGCAGCGACTCTGGCACACTCAATGCCAGTGCCACCGATACCGACCCTCGGAGTCCGCCCCACCAGAGCACCACTTGATTGGATAATTCAATGTTGGACTTACCCCACCAGTTACTGATGGCACTAAGGCCAAAAATGCTGATCGCCCGGGCCAAAATCATCACCGCGATCGCAATCAAAATCGTATTGAGGTTGTCAATCAGGCCATCGAAAATCACCTGATCGCCGATCAGCAAAAATACGATTGAGTTCACGAAAAAGGCGACAAAATCCCAAAATTCCGACACCGATAACCGGGTGCGGGGACTCATGCCAATGCGGGAGCCAAAGTTTCCCAAAATCAGGCCGGTGGTGACGACGGCAATGACCCCAGAGCCGCCCAATTCTTCAGCCACCAGATAAGTGCCGTAGGCCGAAACTAAAGTCAAAGACTGTTCCACCAGGGGCAGGTCAAACCGCTGGGTCAGGTACGAAATGCCAAACCCAATCAGACCGCCAATGCTGAGGCCAATACCCACAAACACCAAAAAGCGGGAGATCGTCACGGGGATATCAAACTGCTCGATGCCCAGGGCAATTCCCAACAGCAAGTTGTACGCCACCACCGCGACGCCGTCGTTAAAGAGACTCTCCCCTTCCATCAGGGTGGTGAGCCGTTTGCCGACCCCCAGTTCCCGAAACAGCGCGACCACCGAAACGGGATCGGTGGCCGATAATCCGGCTCCGACTAATAACGCCGTGGCTAATGAAGCTCCGGCAAACTGCTGTAATCCCAGAAACAGACCGCCGACACAGATCACGACCCCGACGATCGCAAACAAGCCGATCGGCAACCAATCACGCTTGAGGTTCGACCACTTGATATTCCACGCCGCTTCAAACAAGAGGGGCGGCAAAAAGATGAAGAGAATCAACTCCGGGGACAGGTTGATTAGCCGCACGTCTAGCGTGGCCAAGCCTAAGCCGACCAACAGCAACAGCAGCGTGTAGGGAATGTTGCGCAACCAGCTCAGCGCTCGGGAGAGCGTCGCGACCCCCAGCGAGACCGACAATACCAGTAAAAATTGCCGCAACCCTTCCTCAATCAGAGGATCTTTCAACGCGGCTTCGACCATCAGGATAGGAAAGTGCATAGTGCCGGCGGGGTGATAAAACTGCCACTAAAGACCTTACCTTACTGCTAGTTGCCGTGAATGCGCCGATCAGTTTGCCCCGCAGCTGACGACTGCTCAAGGCGCTAACCTTGCCGCAATTTTTTTGCCTGTTTCAACAGGGAATCGGCGAAGGACAGAGCCTCTTGATGGGTTTGGCCACCAGCCAGTTGGGCCAACTCATCGCGTCGCATGGCGTCGTCTAGTGGGGTGACTCGGACGACGGTGCGGACTTGGTCGCTGGCCTCGTCGGTACCCTGGGCGCGTGATTTACGCTTTTTGCCACCGCTGGCCAAGGCGGGCTCAATCACTTCTTTGCCGACCCGGAAGTGGGCGTCGGCCATGGCGGCGACCATGGGTTGGTGGGTGACACAGAGTACCTGCTGCGATCGCCCTAATTGGTGCAGTTTTTCCGCGATCGCTTGGGCCACCCGCCCGGAGACTCCGACATCCACCTCGTCAAACACCAGAGTATTGACCACGTCGAGTTGCGAGAGGCAGGCTTTGAGCGCTAACAAAAAGCGACTCATTTCGCCCCCCGAAGCCGTTTCTGCCAACGGCTGCAACGGTTCCCCCGGATTCGGGCTGAACAGAAATTGCATCTTGTCAGCGCCCAATGCCGTTGGCTCGGCGGGGGCGATCGCAACTTTAAACTGCACGCGCTCCATCGCCAGCGGCTTCAACTCTTCCACCAGTTGCTGCTCCAAGGTTTTGGCAGCCTTTTGCCGGAGTTTGGTGAGCTGCTCACAGCTTTTAGACAAGGTAGTTTGGGCCTTTTCGTAAGCGGTTTCCAGCGCTTCGAGCGATTGCCCCTCCCCATTCAAGAGTTCCAAAGACGCCTGAATTTCCTGGACATAGTCAATCAGGTCGGGCAGGGTTTTGCCATATTTGCGCGTCAGTTGCTTGAGTTGACTGATCCGCGCCTGCACATCTTGCAAGCGCTGGGGATCGGTTTCCACATCTTCGCCGTAAGCGTTGATCTGCCGTCCCGCTTCTTCCACTTGCGCGAGGGCATCATTTACCAAATCTAAGATGGGCTCCACGGTGTTGTCGTATTGCAGCATATCTTCGAGGGTTTGGGTAGCCCGCCCGAGCAGATCAGCGCAAGCTGCACTCTCTTGGTCGCTTTCGTACAAAAACTGGTAAACCTGATAGCTTTGCTGCTGCAATTCCACTGCATGGCTGAGCCGCTGCTGCTCTTGTTCGAGTTGGGTGAGTTCTTCCGGGTCTTCCAGACCCACAGCACTGAGTTCCTGCCACTGATAGTCAAACAGGTCGAGCTGTTCTTGGCGCTGTTGTTCGGCCCGGCGGCGACGGTCAAGCTGGGTCTTGGCCTCAGTCATGGCGGCAAAATCTGCTGCTACCACCTGACGCTGTTGAGCGATCGCCTCGCCGCCCACGCCATCCACCCATTGGAGCTGCATTTGGGGATCGCCGACTTGCAGGGTTTGCCCTTGGGCGGTGATTTCCACCAGGTGCAACCGGAGCGCCTCGACTTGGGGCTTGTTGACGTTGACGCCGTTGAGTCGAGAGCGGCTGCGGACCGTGTTTTTGCCAGCGGTCAGTTCACGGACGCAGACCAAGCGATCGCCCTCCACGGGAACGTCGTTCTCGGTCAGCCAGGCGCGGGTGCGATCGGTAATCACAAACGTCGCTTCAATTACGCCCCGCTTTTCACCGGAGCGGATCATCCGCTGACTGACGCGCCCCCCCAGCACGGCATCCAGCGCATCGAGCATGATGGATTTGCCCGCCCCGGTTTCCCCTGTCAGCACGTTCAGCCCGGCTTGTAAATCCAGAGCCAAGTGGTCAATCAGGGCAAAATTCTCGATTTTGAGGGCGACCAGCATGGGCGATTTACACAGTTCTTAAAAGGGGGCAGGGAATCAAGACTCGCCAATATTATCCGACGGGATTTGGTAGAACCGCAACGCACTCGGTTTAATGGTCTGGGTGGGACTTCATGACCGCTGCGGTTTCCCTAACCCTCACAGTGTACGCAGTTGTGGATGGCGGGGGCATGTCATTGCGGATTACCGCCAACAGAGAGTGGAAGGTTGCCGCAGGTCGCGAAGATCGGGGCTCACACCGCCGTTGCCAACCGCATTGTGGTGCATCGGGGTCATCTTAATCTATCGCACACGGGTACAAACGAACCAAATCACCTCGGCGGTGGGTTTTTCCTACCCATCGTTCGGCCCGTAACTCACTACAATGATTAAGAAAGGTAAATTGACGCGAGGTAGGGCGGTGACTCAGTCCATCCAATCCCCCGATACATCAGCCATTACGAAAACTGAGAGCGAGATCGCTCATCCGGTTAGTGAGTCATCACCGCCTCAGCCCGTGCGATCGCGTCGTGACTTCGACCCTTTTGAAGAGCTGGACTATGACCCAGCCGGGATTAATGCCTACTACCAAAGCCGCTTCCCGAGCGTGGTGTCGCGAGTATTTGCCGTGCTGTGGCCGATGCTGTCATTCGCCCTAGGCGTGTGGCTGAATGGTCGTGGTGGGGGGACGTCTGAGGCCAACCAACGCCGCCAAGCTCAGCGGCTGCGCGAACTGCTGACTGATTTGGGGCCAGCGTACATCAAGATTGGGCAAGCCCTCTCCACTCGGCCAGATTTGGTGCCGCCCGTTTATTTGGATGAACTCACCCAACTGCAAGACCAGTTGCCCCCCTTTGCCAACGAAGTCGCGTTTCGATACATCGAAGAGGAATTGGGGGCAGCGCCAGATGAAATTTACGACGACCTCTCGCCTAATCCGGTGGCAGCCGCCTCGTTAGGGCAGGTTTATAAGGGCCGCTTGAAAACGGGGGAAACCGTAGCCGTTAAGGTGCAGCGGCCCGGATTGGCCCAACGCATCACCCTCGACCTCTATATTCTGCGGAAGCTGGCCCGGTGGGCGACCGATAATATTTCGCAGATTCGCAGCGACCTCGTCGCCATCATGGATGAGTTTGGGGCGCGAATTTTTGAGGAAATGGATTACACCCACGAGGGGGAAAACGCCATTCGCTTTGCCGATTTGTATGGGCATTTACCCGACATTTACGTCCCCAAAATTTATCCGGAATACACCGCCCGCCGGGTCTTGACCATGGAGTGGATCGACGGCACCAAGTTGACCAAGCTAAAGGAACTGGCCGAACAGGGGATCGACGCGACCCACTTGATTGATGTGGGGGTGCAATGTTCTCTCCGCCAACTTTTGGAGCATGGCTTCTTTCACGCCGACCCTCATCCGGGCAATCTGCTAGCTATGGCCGATGGCAAGTTGGCCTACCTCGACTTTGGCATGATGAGCGAGGTCAAGCCCTATCAGCGCTATGGCTTGATTGAAGCCGTAGTGCACATGGTGAATCGCGACTTTGAAGGGCTAGCAGGCGACTACATCAAGCTGGAGTTCTTGACGCCGGATACGGATCTCAGCCCGATTATTCCGGCCTTGGCAGAGGTGTTTAACAATGCTTTGGGAGCCAGTGTGGCCGAGCTCAACTTTAAGAGCATTACGGATGAGTTTTCGGCGCTGATGTATGAGTACCCGTTCCGGGTGCCGGCTTACTATGCCTTGATTATTCGATCGCTGGTCACCCTCGAAGGCATTGCTATCAACGTAGACCCCGAGTTCAAGGTATTGAGCAAAGCCTATCCCTATGTGGCGAAACGACTCTTGACCGATCCGTCGCCGGAGTTACGATCGTCCCTTTCTGACTTGCTATTTCAAGACGGCGACTTCCGCTGGAATCGGTTAGAAAACCTGCTGCGCAATGCCAGCGATAGCGAAGATTACGATATGGAAAAGGTGCTCGACCAAACCCTTGAGTTTCTGTTTTCTGAACGGGGAGACTTTATTCGCGATCGCATCGCCGATGAAGTCGCCAAAGAACTGGATTATTTTGGCAATAATTTGGTGCAGACCGTCCAGCAGAATATTCGTCAGCAACTTGGCTGGCAGCAGCCTCCAGCGAGTCAAGTCACCCTAGCGGCGCAGACCAATAGCGACGACAGCAATTTTGATCGCATTCTGCGCATTGTGGATATTCTGCGCCAAAACGATGGCTTTGATGCGACCGTACTGGTGCGGCAGTTGCCCCAAGTTTTGACCAAACGCGAAACCCGTGACATGGGGCAACGCATTGTGGGCAATCTCACCCAGCGGGCGGCGGCTCGCTTTCTTCGCGATGTGCTGTTGGCCAATACGTCTGCTAAATCCCCTGAGGTCGTGCCTGCCGCCTATCGCTAGACGGTTACTTGATCATTTCAGTGCGATTCATACCAAATCTTCTCGGTTACCCCCGATTGCCCAGGGCGAATGCCATTCGCCCCTACGGTTTGTTTTTGGGAGTCGGGATTGTGTTGCCCGGATTTGGTATCACTCGAATTTGCTGTCGATATATGACAGCCCTTGATGTCTGTTCAGCATCAAGGGCTGCTAGTTAAGGGACTGCTTTGGCAGGGCTATGGCGGTCAAGAATCTAGGGCGCGTCATCAATGAATTCCAGAGACCTGGTGGGATCAGCATTACCGCGCCCGCACTCCTGAAATAAACGAGGGCCTGTCGTCCTTTTGCCGCAAGGCTTTGATGACTAAATGATGACAGGCCCTAGAACATGAAATCTAGAACATGAATGGGAAAGCCGGAGCTGCTGCGCCGCCGGAAAATTACTTGACGCGACTGTCTTGTTCGGTATCGGCGGCCCAGTCAGTCGGCAAGTAACCCGTCGGCTCGTCCCAGCAGTCTTCGTCATCCTCGGTGCCTTGCGGACTCATTTCTAGAGGTATGGAGTTGCGGATGAGGGCGGTGTCGGGCAGGGTGACCGGAATCTCGCGCAGGGCGGCCAATACTGCTGTGGCCGATTCGTAGCGCTGGGAAAAGTCGTAGCACACCATCTTGCTAATCACTGCTGCCAGGGTGGGATGCAGCTCGGGAACGCAGTACTGCCAGATCACATTGCCGCGATCGTCGTATTGCAGCTTGTAGGGCGAAATGCCGATCAGCGCTTCGATCGCCGTAATCCCGATCGCGTACAAGTCACTGCTAAAGCGCGGCATCCCAGCGGACTGCTCACTGGGCATGTAGCCCTTCGTGCCGATGCCAATGGTAGAGGTGACGTGGGGTTCCGTTTCCGCCAGTTGTTGGGGCAGTTCTTTGACCGAGCCAAAATCAATCAGCACCAGCCGACCATCCCCCGCCCGTCGAATTAAGTTGGACGGTTTAATATCGCGGTGAATGACGCCTTGCTGATGCACAAATTCCACCACGGGCAAAATATCTAGCAAAAAGTTCATGACCCAGGCGGCTGATTTCGGGTGTCGCGAGCTGAGTTCATCTTTCAGCATGTTGCCCTCGATTAACTCTTCCACCAGGTAGAAAGACACGCCGGTTTGAAAGTGGGCCAGCAGGCGGGGAATTTGATTGTGGTGGCCTAGGCGTTCCAGGGTTTGGGCTTCGGCCACAAACAGCCGATGGGCTAACTGATGGGACTTGGGATCATCGCTGAGAATGCGGAGTCGTTTGACCACGCAGAGGGGATGGCCAGGCCGCTGGGTATCGGCGGCGGTGTAGGTTTCGCTGAAGCCCCCTGCACCGAGGACGGCTTGTACCTGATAGCGAGCGGCCAAGATGGTGCCGACGACTTCGGCTTGGCGGGCTTCTAATAAATCTTGGAAGTCTTCTTCCTGGCTGATGATTTCTTGCACGATGGGGGACGTGGCATATTGCGCCAGGGTTTGGCGGAACCGCTGCTTGCGCATCTGCTCACTCATGAGGCTGGCGACGCTGTAACAACCGCCCGTGGTGACCAACGCGAGGGTGACGCTCGCAATGGGCAAAAAGACGCCAAATCCAGCGAAGCTCACGAAGCTAATGAGCAGCCAGCCCGCTCCGGCGATCGCCGTCCACATCACGCGATAGAGGGTGCGATCGCGGCGCACCAGCAGGAGCAACAATCCCGTTCCCGCCACGAGGGTAAAAGCGGCTCGCCCCCATGGGTTCGGCACCAGGGTCTGAATGGCCGATCCCGCTTGTAGAGTGGCAATATCGTTCGCCAAAATTTCGACGCCGGGCATCTTCAGCGGATAACCAGCGCTCTGGGCAAAGGGCACATTATGAAAATCTTGATGCACCTCCGAGGTGGTGCCGATCAGCACAATTTTGTCCTGCAAGGCGGCCCCGGAGTCCAGGTAATTTTCCCAAGGATCGCGATCCAACACATACCAGAAGGGAATGTGCGTGAAGGTGTTGACCGGGCCGTGAAACTGGATGCCCTTGCCCCGATCGGCGGGCCAGGATACTTGGGCCGCCGCCAAGGTCGCTTCGGCAAAACTCTGCTGGGCGGCTAAGGGGGCAGCCGAGTCATCCCCGAAGGTTTCGACGAGCGGCGATCGCGCGAGCTCCTCAAAGTACGTATGTCCCTGGCGATGAATCCGGCCATCCGCTTCCAGGGGAAAGTTGATATTGCCCAGGTGAATGCCCGTCTGCTGAAACTTGGCGAGGGGCAGTGTGGGCTGGAACGTCATCCCCTGCCGCGTCTGATTTTCGCCATAAACCATGGCAAGGGTGACGCGATCGCCATACTGCTCTAGCACCTGAGTGAGGCGATCGTCATCCGCCGGCCCGTAGGCGCTGTCCGTCGCCAAAATGATGTCGAGCGATACCGCTTTGGCCCCCGCTGCCAATAGGCGCTCAATGACGATCGCATACGCCTCTCGCTGCCAGGGCCACTGTTGGATCGGCTCTAGGTCGGCATACTGCACCGGATCGCTCCGATAATGCTCGACCTGGGACAACGACTCATTATCAATCGCCAAAATCACAATATCGTCAGGGGCCGCCCGTGGCCCCCGCAGTTCAAAAAACAGCGTTTGGATTTCCCGCTCCCACTGGACCAGTAGCGGGCTATTGATTGCTGTGAATAGAGCCGCTAGCGACAAACAGCCGCCAGCCAATAAAGTTTGCCAACGAAGGTAAAAGGGCCGAGCGCTGGCCTGCGTTTTGGACTGAGTAACCGTTGCCGAATGAGTCATAAAGAATTGTTATCCGAGGGCGGCTGCGCTGAAAGGTAGATGCTGATCGACCCCCCTTGACGACATGTCTGCAAGCTGTGAGGGCTAGCGGTCAGGAGTAAATCACCGTTATGGGCGCGGCATTCGACGATTGACTGCTGTTGGCCCGGTATGTTGCAGAAACGCTGTTTCAAATTGTACGCGCTTCCCTTTCTCGGCATCAGCGATGGGCAATTTTGATCACCGACTAGCAACCCGGTACAGAGGGCTCAACGCCCTGCTGCGCGACGCAGGTATGCTGGGCAGGGTGATGGATGGCGATGCCCCAATGGGATTATCGTTCACCGATGTGGGCCAACCATCGCCGACCGGTGAAGGAAGATGGCGTAATGATGGATTGTGTAATTGAAAATGCCGCACTCGTCGGGCGGCCTGGGCGGTGGGCGATCGCTCTGCAAGATGGCCACATCGCCGATGTGCAACCAACGATGCGTGCCCCTGCCCAGACGATAATTAACGCGGCAGGCCACTTACTGATTCCGGGCTTAGTGGACGGCCACATCCATTTAGACAAGGCGTTTTTGCTGCAACAAGCGCCCGCCCAAGTTGGGGACTTTGCCGAGGCGTTAGCGACCACGTTGCAATTAAAGCAGCAGTACACCATTGAGGACATTCAAGAGCGATCGCGCACGGTGCTAGAGCGGGCGATCGCCTTTGGCATTACGGCGATGCGCAGTCACGTCGAGGTCGATCCAATTTTAGGGCTCAAGTCGATGGAGGCGCTGCTGCCCCTGAAACGGGAGTATGCAACGGGCATCACGCTGCAACTGGCCGTGTTCGCCCAAGAGGGTATTACGAATCAACCGGGGACTGAAAAGTTGCTGCGACAGGCCATGGCGATGGGGGGCGATGTGATTGGGTCAGCGCCCTATGTGGATCCTGATCCTCAGCGGAATATTGCGATCATCTTTGACATCGCCGAGGAATTTGACTGTGACGTTGACTTTCATCTCGATTTTTTAGACAACGACGACCCCTTGCAGTTGCCCCTGGTCGTGGCGGAAACGCAAAAGCGCCAGTGGCAGGGTCGCGTTTGCCTCGGGCATATGACCAAGCTGGCGGGGCTGTCGCCAGAGCAGTTGCAAGCGATCGCGGCTGATCTCCAATCTGCTGGAATTTCGATACTGGCCTTACCCGCCTCGGATCTCTACATGATGTCGCGCCAAGACACCTACAATGTCCGGCGTGGCGTGGCTCCCCTGCATCAGCTAGCGGATTGGGGGGTGACCGTCGGCACCGCGACCAACAATATTCAAAATCTGTTTACGCCGTTTGGCGATGGCGATGTGCTCAAAATTGCGACCCTGCTGGCGAACGTGTTGCAATTGGGCACCTCGGCGCAGCATGAGTTTTGCCTCGACCTGGTGACGCGCCAAGGGGCGAAAGCGATCGGGATTGACAACTATGGAGTGGAGCCAGGGTGTGCGGCGGATTTGGTACTGCTGGGAGTGAATTCGGCTTCGGCAGCGATCGCCACCGCCACCCCCCATCGCACCGTCTTTAAAGCAGGCAAACTCGTAGCTCAAACCCAGCTCCAGTCTCAGACTTTCTGGGAAGCGGTCGCCACCGGATAGGCTCCGTTGCATGAGTTACAGCAATCTGAGCTGCTGCAAGGCGTCTCGTGCTGCGGCCTTCTGGGCATCCTGTTTGCTGCGTCCCTGCCCGCGACCGTAGGGTTCACTGGCAATGCGCACGATCGCCGTGAACTCTTTGGCGTGATCTGGCCCGGACTCACTCACAATCTCATAGGTGGGGATGACGCCCGATCGCCCCAGCGACCATTCCTGGAGCGTGCTTTTTTCGTTGATATTGCGGGTGGGGTCGGTGAAGTCATCGACCACCGCCTCAAACAGCGGAAAGACAAACTCACGCACGGGGGCAATTTGCGATCGCTGATCCAAAAAGTACGCCCCGATCAAAGCCTCAAAGGCGCTGCTGAGTAGACGGGCATTGGTGCGACCATCGCTGCCTTCGACCCCTTTACCCAACCGGATGTGGGTTTGCAGCGAGAGTTGCTGGGCAAACTTACCGAGCTGCGTCGCATCTACCAGCGAGGCCCGTAGCGGCGTCAGCTCGCCTTCGGGCTTATCGGGATACCGGGCAAACAAAAATTCGCCACACAAAAACGTCAGGATCGCATCGCCCAGAAACTCCAACCGTTCGTTGTCCCCACCCGCATCGGGATGTTCCCGCGCATAGGACTTGTGGGTCATCGCCTGGATAAACAGCGCCGCATTGTGAAACGAGGGCAGACTCGCCATGGCCGGTTTCCTAGTCCACTTCATCCGGATCTACACCGAGCGATCGCAATCGTTCCGCCAACCGCTCGGCCCTTTGCTGAGCAGTTTCCGTATCCGTCCAAAACCAATTGCCCGAGCGATCGCACCAGCGTAACCAGTGACTCGGAATGCCTTCAAAAAGACCCTGCCAGATGCCTAAACCAATGCCTAAATCGGGCAGCCAAATACGGGGATTTTCAGGCTGCAACGCCTGTTCTTGAAAGCGCCCCGACTGGAGCTGAAAGTAGCGCAGCCGTTGAGTGTAGCGGCTGTAGACAATGTAATGCTTGACGCCCAAGTACTGTTCATACACTTCGACCTTGCTGGGTGGCGTATTGACGGGAGCTAATGGGGGCGGAAATTGATCCGCGCGGGGATCGACCACGCGATCGCCCGCTCCATAAAATCGGCCCAGGTCTTCCCGCTCCGTTTTGGGCGACAAAAACTCCACCACCACATGGGGCGGTTGCTGTTCTTGCCAGACCACATAACTCATCCGCAAGTCATCACCGTTGTATAAACGGGGGACATTGAGCGCCAAAAACCAATCGGGACGCTTATGCCAGAGGACGTGGTTGGGGTCGTAGTAAACGTTTAGGTCAGTGCCGGTAAACCAGTCATCCCGACTGTATGCGGCCAATCTTAAAGTGCGGCTCAGCAACTGCGGCTGCAAATCGTGGAATTCGTCCGGCAAGCCTGGCTCCTCAGGAAATTCGCTGGGCAAGTCATACATGGTCGGCAACGTCTCGCGGGGCGGGGCAGACGCTAACGCAGGGATGAAGGAGTCTTGTACAGAACCCATGGGCAGCTGGTCTTAGCAGTGACGTTTCTAGTGTAAGTGGCGAGCACTGGTGTCGGGGCGATCGCCCCGATTTAGACGGAGGCTCTGGCCTCGGATAGCGCCGAGTTCAGCATCAATTTCGCCATGGCCTCAATATAGTTTTCTTTGCTGAGGGGCATGATGTCGTGCCCTTGCAAAATATATTGGGTCAGGCACATGTAAACGGCAGACCCGAGAATGATTTGGGCGATCGCTTGGGAGTCGGCAAAGCCAAATTCGGGATGCTGCTCTAGGTAATCTTGCATCTGTTGCAAACCGGGCCGCACCAGATAGGTCACAAAGGTGCGCGCCAGTTCGGGAAAGCGCCCCGACTCGCCAATGACGAGCCGTACAAAGTCTTGATAGTCGTGATCATCCGCGATCGTGTTGACCATGGAAGCCAGCAACCGGGGCAACGACTCTTCCGGTGGCCCACTTAAGATTTCCGCATTGAATTTGATTTGAAACCGTTCCCGCGCGATCTTTTGCACCAGCGCTCGAAACAAGCCTTCTTTATCTTGAAAATGGTTGTATACCGTGGGCTTGGAGACGCCAGCGGTGGCGGCTACGCGATCCATACTCGTGCCCGCATACCCATGCGCCAAGAACTCCTGGAGCGCCCCGTTCAAAATTTGGGTCGCTTTATCGGTCTTATTCACAGTAACGGTCATGGTTGAGCAAGCATCTGGTAATTGGCGGTGAGAACAACTTGCCTCGCGATCGCGAACAGGTTGACTTCATCCATACACGATAGCGAACCTTGGTATCGTCAGTTGTTGTTTATTCACACAAGCGCTCACTGCTGAAGCCAGGAAAAACCCATCTAGTCCATCCGGACTTATTGGCCCATTCGCCTGACGTCGCCGCAGCGACAGCGTCAAAGCGGTGACGACGGCTTTGGCATAGTATGTGACCCGAGAGAGCATTGGCGATCGTGCGATCGCCAATGCCCCCAGCATTAACTGCCTTTGCTAATTTGCCACATCAAGAATTGTTGAGTCGGCTGAATCGCGACCCCCTCAATCCCGTCGTGGGCAAAGACGTAATCTTTGTTTTGCCAAAGCGGAATGTAGGGCACGTCTTCTTGCAACAGCGCTTGGATATCTTGAATGATGGCGTCGCGAGCTGCCGGGTCTTGCTCCGACTGCTGGGCGCTCACCAGTTCGTTGGCTCGCTCACTGTAGTAAAACGAGCCATTGCTCTGGCTGGCCCCGGCTTCACAAAGCGTGGCTTCGGAACCCTGGTCACAACTCAGGAAAGGCTGCACAAAGGTATCCACGTCGTAGTAATCGGGATACCAATTGGCCAGCACGGAGGGATACACGCCCTTATCGACGTTGCCCCATAGAGTCGCACTTTCGGCGGTTTGTACCGTCACAGTAATGAGCCCCGGCAACCCCGTTTCAAAGGATTCTTTCAGGGTGTTGGCCACGACGCTACGGGTGGTCGAAGCGGACGGATACCAAATCTCAAAGTTGAAGGGATTCTCTTCCGAAAATCCCGCTTCCCGCAGGAGCTGCTCCGCCAGTTCAAAGTCGCCGTCGCCGTAGGCTTCTTGCAGTACGGGCTCGTACACGTCGAAGCTGGTGGGGATCAGGCTGTAGAGCGGTTCGGCCTGGCCTTGAAACACGCGCTCGTTCACCAGGTTGCGATCGATCATGGCGGCGATCGCCTGACGCACTCGCACATCGTCCAATGGCGCAATTTTCTGGTTCAGGCTCATGTAGTTAACGACGGTAGTGCCCGCTTCCACTACCTGCCAGTTGCCTTCCTCAGCGGTGCGTTCCAGATCGGCAATCTGCTCGGGGTCCAGGGTCTGATACGCAACATCAATGCCTTTGGTTTTGAAGGTGTTGTACAGGTTGGCCGGACTGCTGAAAATCTGAATATCGATGCCGCCGTTCGCAGGCTTTTCGCCCCAGTAGTCTTCATTCACGTCCAGCTTGATGGAATCGCTGTTGAACGCGGCCAGCTTGTAAGGGCCAGTGCCGATGAAGTTATCCGGGATAAAGCTGCCTTCCGCAATTTCGTAGGTGTCGGATGGGACCGGTGTCACCCCCCAAAACGTCAGCAGGGCGGTGAAGGCGGAGAAGGGAGAGTTGAGGGTAAGGGTGATTTCGTAGTCGCCCGTGGCTTCTACCGAGGCAATGCGCTCCGCCAACAGAAAGGCGGGTCGGCCCCCATTCTGCATAAAGCGCTCCAGCGAAAAGACCATGGCTTCGGCGTCAAAGGGAGTGCCATCGTGAAACACCACGCCCTCCCGCAGGGGAATGACGTAGGTCAGGCCATCGTCGCTGATGGTGGGCATGTCTGCCGCTAGCTGGGGAATGAGTTCAGTGCTACCGGGTTCGTAGGCGTAGAGCTGATCGCCCAAGTTGTGCAGCAAAATGCCGGGGAAGATTTCGTAGGAGTCGGCGGGGTCTAAAGTCCGCACCGTGAGCGTGGTGCCGATGGAAATGCGATCGCTCCCCGCACCGTCAGCAGATTCAGCTGGAGCCTCGGTCTCCGGCGTGGGACTGCCGGTACAAGCCACCACAAAGGCAAAACACACGCTCAGCAAGGTGACGAAGCGCAACCGCGATCGCCACTGCCGCCGCGACCAAGCCCGACTGAATTGCCGCCAACGCGACCGGATCAAAGACACCATAGGTCAACCCCAACCTTCACGAATCTAAATGTGCTTTATTAACCCCTGTCTTGGAGCCGCTGTCAATCAACCCTTATCCCGCCGAGGGTTCTGCGGCTGGGCTGTCATCCGCTGATGGGAAGAAGCGCTGGGTAATGGCGGCGGTGAAAAAGTGAATTAACAGACCAAAGGGGCCAGCAAACAAGCAGAAAGCCAGGGAATGGCGGGTGAAGATACCGTTTTCTTGCCCTTGCAGGTAAATCCACCGCCCCACAAACAAATCCATCACCAAAAAATGTACCCAGCCCAGCGCCATCACGTGGCTGTTGGCAAATAGGCCGGCCAAGCTAGTGAGTTCCAACTGCGGATCCGAAAAGGCTTCGAGGATGCCGCCGTCCAGCGTCACGAATAGATAAACGTAGAGACTCGCCAGGGCGGCAAACGGAATATACGACGCCATGAGGCGGCGGGTCAGTGACCAGTTGGGCAGCAGCACCATCAGCGCCCAAAAGGGCAGCACAAAGAGATTGGCTACTTGAAAGATATTTTCGAGGTCCGTCGGTGTGGGGATGAGCATGGCGATCGCGCATAAAGTACGCCTTCCACTGTAGAAAAATTCTGCCCCAATGAGCACTCATTCCCCAGTGGCGGGCAGGCGAGGACGCCTACCCAATAATAGGTAGCGATCAGTCGAGGAGGCAGACGAGTACGGCTACCCAATAAGAGTCAGGAACCTAGACAAGATAACCCCTGCCACCCTCACACCCTCATACCTTGCCACCCGGTCAATCTTCCCGCTGATAGCCCAGCTCTGCCAACCGCGTCCGCGACTGTCGCCACTTCGGTTGCACTTTGACGAAAATCTCCAGGTACACCTTGCCCATGATGACCTTTTGCATTTGCTCGCGGGCACCGGAGCCGATCGCCTTCATCATGCTGCCTTTTTTGCCAATGAGAATGCCCTTTTGAGAATCCCGCTCGACGTGCACTGTGGCGAGAATGCGGGTGATTTTCTCGTCCTCCTCGACCCGCTCGATGGCGACCGCGACGGAGTGCGGCACCTCTTCGCGGGTGTGGTAGAGGACTTGTTCGCGAATCAACTCGCCCATGATGAACCGTTCGGGCTGGTCGGTAACCAGATCGGGCGGATAGTAATAGGGGCCAGTTTCCAGGTTTTGGATGAGCTGCGTTTGCAAGTCCGGCACCTGATCGCCCGTCACCGCCGAGAACTCTAACAGCGGCCAGCCCTGTTCATCGGCGATCGCCCGATAGCTGTTCGCGATCGCCTCGGCGTCGTCGTCGTCGCGCAGGTCAATTTTGTTCATGCCCAGATACACAGGCGTGTCCTGCTGGGCTAACAGTTCGGCGATGAAGCGATCGCCCCGCCCCGCGGGCACCGACCCATCGACGACGAAGAGCACGAGATCCACCGACGCGATCGCCATCCGCGCATTATGCACCAGCACTTTGCCCAGTTCGTGGTGGGGTTTGTGAATCCCCGGCGTATCGACAAAGATAATTTGCGCGGTCGCCGTCGTCAGAATGCCCCGCAGTCGGTTGCGTGTCGTTTGCGCCACAGGAGACGTGATCGCCACTTTTTGGCCGATCAGGTAATTCATCAGGGTCGATTTGCCCACATTCGGACGACCGACGATGCCCACAAAGCCAGAGCGAAAGCCATCGGGAGCAGCGGGAATGGTCGAGAAACCAAGACTATCCACCATGGGCTTAGCTCCCCACCAGGTGAACAACGACTTCCCGGTGATGCCCGCGATCGCGATGCTCCCACAAATAAATCCCCTGCCAGGTGCCCAACGCCAAGCGGCCATTCACAATGGGGATCGTTTCCGACGTGCTGGTCAGCACTGACCGAATGTGGGCTGGCATATCGTCGGGGCCTTCTGCACTATGGACGTAGTGATTACCATTAGGCACCAATTTAGCGAGAAAATTTTCGAGATCGACCAGCACATCGGGGTCGGCATTCTCTTGAATGATGAGACTCGCCGAAGTGTGGCGAATGAAGACCGTACAGAGACCGCTCTGAATGCCCGACTCGCTGACGACGCCCTGCACTTGCTGGGTAAAGCGCTGTAAAGATTTTCCCCGAGTCGAAAGATCGAGTACCTTTTGATAATGATGCGTGATGGCAGTAGCAGGCATATTGCTCGGATGAGAGGGACAGTAACCATGAATCATTTATGTTAGCTGACAACCTGAGGCGATCGCGCTAACAATGATTCAGGGAGCATCTCCTTAAGCAGGGCCAGATTATCAACGGCTTGCTTGCCAAGCGGTTTACCAAAAGTTGATGTAAAACTTAATCTCGCTTGGGCAGACTATAGAGAACCGCCAGAGAACTGCCTCCAGCCCGTTTGACCGACGGCGGAAATTCCGTAACCAGCGGTATAACCCTGTGCCCCAATCTTTATCCGTCCCTGATTTATCGTTATTTCATGCCTCGACGCAGGTTCCCCAACCGGCGTCGATCAAGCGTTTGGCTAGTGGGGTGGAAGCTTGGAATGAATGGCGATCGCGCACGGCTCAGATGCTGGCCGCCCAAGGGGCTCAAGGGGCTCAAGGGCGCATCAATCTGCGTGAAGCCGTGCTGAAAAATGCGCAACTGCGAGACATCAATCTCTCCAAAGTTGACTGCTGCATGGCCGACTTGCGAAAGGCGGATTTAAGTCACGCCGATCTGCGAGAAACGCTGTTCTATACCGCGAATCTGAGCTATGCCAATCTGAGCTATGCCAACCTCAGCGGTGCTGACCTGCGGGAAGCTTCGCTCCACGATGCCAGACTCCAGGGGGCGACGCTGAATTCGGCGAATCTGACTCATGCTGACCTCACCCGCAGCGTGTTGCGCGAGGCTCAATTTCGTCAAGCTGATTTGCGTCATGCTTCGTTGAACCAAGCCGATGCCTGTATGGTGCAATTTTCTGAAGCGGATCTGGCCTGGGCTGACCTCAGCAGTGCCGCCCTTTACACGGCTGACTTAAGTCGATGTAACTTATCTAGCGCCACCCTCAATCAAGCCGATTTGCGCGAGGCCAACTTTGCCATGGCGACGCTGCAAGATGCCCTGATGCATGAAGTGGACTTGAGGGCCGCCATTTGTAGCGCCGCCAATATGATTGGAGCCGCCCTGCACGGGGCCAATCTCACCATTGCCAACCTCAGCCTGACCAATCTCTGCATGGCTAACCTGAGTCGCGCCTGTTTGGAAGGCACCACCTTGATCGGGGCCAATCTGATCGGGGCGAATTTGCACCAGGCCAAGCTGGCTCGGGCCAATTGCGAGAATGCTGACTTACGCGAAGCCATCATGCGCAAGGCCGATTTGCAGGGGGCAAATTTTCGGTTTGCCGACCTGAAAATGGCGAACTTATCGGAGACTAACCTCCAAGGGGCCAACCTCACGGGGGCTGACTTGTCCCAAGCGAACGTTTGGCAAGCCAACCTGAAAGATGCTTGTTTAATCGACGCTGTGATGCCCGATGGCAACCTGTATTCGGCCTAAGGCCGCTGGTTACGGTGGCCGGGAGCGGTATGTCGATCCCTCATGCCGAACCCGATGGGGGTAATAATGTCGTCATTTTCTAGGTTGCACCGCTGCTCTGGTGCCTCATTACAAGTGTTTCATTGCATTGGTGTTTGGAGCGTCGTTGGGTGATTTCTGGCAAATTTAAGTGCATATTAGAGTTGAGCACGCACTTGAGTGCGTAATCGGCTCCCTGTTTGCGGTGAAGCAATCTGTGCATCAACCCATTACTTTTTTGGAAGCAGGTCCCACTGGCCCTTTGGGTATTGACTCTGCCTTTTATATCGAGCGGCCGCCGGTCGAGGCGTTTGCCTATAACGCGATCGCTCGTCCAGGCAGCCTGTTGCGTATCAAAGCGCCCAAGCAAATGGGCAAAAGCTCTTTGCTGATGCGGGTGATGGAGCAAGCCCAGCAGCAGGGCCATCAAACCTGCAAGATTGACTTTTTGCAAGCGGAAAAGGCTTGTTTTGACAGCTTGGACACGCTGCTGCGCTGGTTTTGTCGCTTGACGGCACGCCAACTCGGCCTTGCCCCTGACCTGGATGACTGGTGGGATGAAGCGATTGGCAGCAAGGTGAGCTGCACGATCTATTTTGAAAATCACCTGCTGCGACAACTCGACGCACCGTTGGTGTTGGTGATCAACGAAGTCAACCGGGTGTTTGAGTATGAAGAGGTGGCGGGTGACTTTCTCTCGCTGCTGCGGTTTTGGCATGAGCAAGCCCAGCGATCGCCCCTATGGCAAAACCTGCGGTTGGTCCTGGCCTACTGCACCGAAGTGTATGTGCCGCTCAAGTTGGAGCAGTCGCCATTTAACGTCGGCCAGCAGTTAAAGTTGCCCCCGTTCACTACCGTCCAGGTGCAAGAACTGGCCGAGCGTTATCAGGTGCCCCAGCAGTTGGGCGAAGCTTATGTGCCATTTACTGATGAGCTGATGGCGCTGGTGGGCGGCCATCCGTATCTGACCCATACCTTACTGGCGCAACTGCCTGGTACGGCTGAAAACCCGAAAACGCTGTTAGAGCAGGCAATGCAGCCGACAGGAATCTGGGGAGAATACCTGCGGCGCTGTTATGCGTCCATCCGGCAGCAACCGGACTTAATTGACGCGCTACAGCAATTAGCCAACGCCCCCAATGGGCTCAAACTGCCACTACATCTGGCTTATCAGCTTGAGAGTGTGGGCATTATTCAATACAACGGCGATCGCTACCAGGTGTCTTGTGCGTTGTTCCAGCGATATCTGGCTGCCGAGTTGGCCGAGGTGGAGACTGCTGCCCCCGTTCAACTACACCAAGAAAATCAACGCCTCAAGCAACTGGCAAATACGGATGCGTTGACGCAAATTCCCAATCGCCGCGCCTTTGACCTGCGGCTACAGATCGCTTGGCAGCGACTGAGCCAAACGACGGAACCCCTCACCCTGATGATGTGCGACATTGACCATTTCAAAACCTATAACGACACTTATGGGCATCTGGCGGGCGATCAATGTCTGCGTCAGGTAGCCCACATTCTGCGCACGAACACGAGAACCGCGCCAGATTTTGTCGCCCGCTTTGGAGGCGAAGAGTTTGCCGTTATTTTGCCTAATACCGATTTGCTCGCGGCGGAAAAACGGGCCGAAATTCTGCGATCGCAGATCAGCACGCAAACGGCCCGAGGTGACATGCCGCGAGTCACCGTCAGTATCGGCGTTGCGGTGGCATTCTCAGCGACTAATCAAACCCCTAACCAGTTCATAGAAGTGGCCGATCGCGTGCTGTACGAGTCCAAGCGGTTAGGGCGCGATCGCGTCACCGTGATCTCGCTCTTGTAGTTTTCTGGGGATGGCCGTGGCTTCCTTTGCAACCCAGTTTGCCGAATCGCCCGAGATGCCCTATCAGGTGGGGGGCAGTTTGCGACCCGCCCTGCCCAGTTATGTCTCGCGGCAGGCCGATACCCAGTTGACCGCAGCTTTGCAGGCGGCAGAATTTTGCTACGTGCTCAACAGCCGCCAAATGGGCAAATCTTCGCTACTGGTGCAAACCCTGCGCAAGTTAGAACTTGCGGGTTGTCGGTGTGCCACGGTGGATATTACGAGTTTGGGCAGCCAAGAGGTGACGGCGGGCCAGTGGTATCGGGGGCTGGTGGCCGACCTTTGGCGCGGCTTAGGGCTCTTTAGTCAGGGACATTACAAAAAATGGTGGCAAGATCAGGGTGAGTTGCCCCCGGTGCAAAAGCTCCAGCGCTTTTTTGAGGAAGTCTTGCTGGAACAATATCCCGCAGATGTGTTTGTGATTTTGATCGACGAAATCGACAACATTTTGGGTTTAGAGTTTTCGCTGGATGATTTCTTTGCGCTGATTCGCTATTGCTACAACCAGCGGGCAGTCAACCCAGCCTATCGACGCCTCACCTTTGGCATTTTTGGCGTGGCCACCCCCAGTGATTTGATTCGCGATCGCCAGCGCACCCCCTTCAACATTGGTCAGGCCATTTCCCTCAATGGCTTTCAGAGCCATGAGTGCCAGCCGTTGCTGATTGGGCTAGGCGACACGATCGCCCAAGCCCCCGTCGTTTTAAAGGAAATTCTTTACTGGACGGGGGGACAGCCATTTCTCACCCACAAGCTCTGTGCGCTGATTTGGCAACTCGCCCACGGGCAAGGCACGCCAATTCTGGTATCCGCAGGCAAAGAGGCCGCTTGGGTGAAGCAGTTTGTGCGCGATCGCATTTTGCATCAGTGGGAAGCCCAAGACGAACCGGAACATTTGCGGACGATTCGCGATCGCCTGTTGCGGCATCCCCAACGCACAGGCCGCCTCTTGGGACTCTATCAGCAGATCCTCCATCAGGGGCAGATTCCTGCCGATGACACCGAGGAGGCGATCGAGCTGCAACTCGCCGGGTTAGTGCACAAGGTGGGCAATACCTTGCAAGTCAAAAACCCGATTTATCAGGCGGTGTTTAACGAAAGTTGGACGGCTTATCACCTAGCGCATTTGCGCCCTTACTCCCAGGCCTTGACGGCTTGGCTCGGCTCTGACCGCCAGGACCCCTCGCGTTTGTTGCGGGGGCAAGCTCTGCAAGATGCCCAGCAGTGGTCGCAAGATAAGCGCCTCAGCGACGAAGATTATCAGTTTTTGGCGGAATCGGCGGAGCGCGATCGCCACGAAGTCCAAATGGCGCTGGAAGCTGACCGGAGTCAGGCGATCGCCGCCCAACTGCACCAGTCACGGCGCAATGTGCGGTTGCAACGGTGGCTATTGGGAGCCATCACTACCGGGTTCTTGCTCTCCACAGGGCTCGGGTTTGCCGCTTTTGTCGAGTCACAACGGGCCAGCCAAAATGAACAAATTGCCCGCCAAAGTGAAATCAGAGCCTTGTTGGCGTCCGCCCAAGGATGGTTTGATTCGCAACAGCGGCTGGATGCGGTGTTGCAGGTGCTACGGGCGCAACGTCAACTCACCGCCCTCAAGCAGCCCGATCCCGAGTTAGCGCAGGCCATCGATGACACGCTGCACACCATCATCTTGGGCCTGAATGAGCAGAATCGGTTGGCCGGACACGAGGGGGAAGTGCGCGCGGTGGCCTACAGTCCCCAGGGCGATCGCATCGCGTCGGCCAGCCTCGATGGCACGGTGATACTGTGGACGACTGATGGCACCCGATTGCAAACCTTAAGCAGTAATGACGGAGGGGTGCGGGCGATCGCCTTTAGCCCCGATGGGCAAGTGTTGGCGGCGGGCAGCCCAGGCACTATTCGGTTGTGGGATGTGCCGACCGGGGAACCGCTCATGGCCATCCCGGCCCATCAGGGACTGATCACCACCCTCGGGTTTAGTCCCGACGGGTCACAAATTGCTTCTGGCAGCACCGACAAAACGGTTAAGGTCTGGCAGCGAGATGGCACGCTATTGCATACCCTCACCGGGCATCGCGCCATGGTGCGCGGCTTAGCGTTCAGTCCCGATGGTCAGCAATTGGCCTCTGGCAGCGCCGATGCCACCATCAAACTTTGGCACCTCGCAGATGGCCGCCTGCGCCAAACCGTGACCGGCCATGCGGCCACCGTGACCGATGTGCAGTTTTCGCTTGATGGTCAGCGATTGGCCTCTAGCAGTACCGATAAAACTCTAAAACTTTGGAATCTAGCCGGAGAGCTGCTGAACACCTTTGCCGGTCACCAAGCGCCCGTAACAGACTTGGACTTTAGCCCGGATGGTCAGCAACTAGTTTCTACTAGCGAAGATAATGAACTGCGGTTTTGGCCGCTCAATGGCGAGCCAGTGCAGACTTATCCCGGTATGGTAGAAGCGGGGCGATCGCTGGACTTCAGTCCCGATGGGCAAACCTTGGTATCGTCAGGCCGCATTGATGACCCCGCTCCGATTGTGTGGCAGCTAGAATCGCCGCTGTACAGCGTGGTGGGCAATCACTCGGCAGCGGTCATTGCGATCGCGGTCAGTCCCGACGGCCAGACTATCGCGTCTGCGGGTACCGATGGCCTGGTCAAACTCTGGCAGCCCGACGGCACGCTGCTCAAAACCTTTCCGGGCCATCGCGCCCCCATCATTTATCTTGCCTTTAGTCCCGATGGCACCCAATTCGCCACCTCCAGCTTCGACGGCACTGTGCGCCTCTGGCGACCCGACGGCACCCCCATGCGCACCATTACCAGCAATGCTCGCCTTTCTGGGCGGGTGGCCTTTCATCCCACCGCCCTAGAATTTGCGATCAGTAGCGAGGATCAGGCCGTACGTCGCCTGCAACTGGATGGCACTCAATTATCGGCGATACCCACGCAGAGCCGACTCACCAGCAGTGTCGCGTGGCATCCTCAGGGCACGCAGTTAGCCATTGGTGATGGAGAGACAATCCGCTTAATGGCGATGGCGGCAGGCAGCCTCAGCCTTGATTTGTCAGGCCACGAAAGCCGCATCAACGATCTTGACTTTCGGGCCGATGGTCGCGTTCTCGCCTCCGCTAGTGACGATCGCACCGTCCGCCTATGGGATGTCGCCACGGGTGAAACGACGCAGGTGCTCACAGGCCATACCGACCTCATTTGGGATGCGACCTTTGCCCCCGAGTCGTCCCTCGCAGTGCTCAATGATCTCTACCTAGCGACTGGCAGCGCCGATAACACCATCAAATTGTGGAGCCCTGACGGCACCCTCCACACCACCCTCGATCGCCACACCGCCAAAGTGCTCCGTCTCGCCTTTAGTCCCGATGGGCAATACCTCTTTTCGGCCAGCAACGATAACACCGTCATCCGTTGGGACTTGCCCGCCATCATGACCCTCGACCCAGTGGATTATGCCTGTCAATGGGTCGCCGACTATTTGCAAACCAACGCCGACCTCAGTGAAGGCGATCGGCAGCTCTGCGATTTCTAGGGGCGCTCGTGCGCATAAGCTGATCGCAATCGGCGTCAGTCTCTGACCTCACCCAACGCACGACCTTCAAAAACATTCAAAGCCAAAGCGGTTGCGAGCCGACAATTCCTCGCCCTTCGAGGTGCGGCCCAACAGATTATTGATTAACACGCACTTCTTTTGGGCAATGTCCGCCCGATCTTCCACGGTGATAATGCTTTGGGCCTCCACCATCCCCTTGAAGTCAAAGGTCAGGATGTAAACCTGCTCCTGATGGGACTCTATAGTGTTGTCCCAATCGACCGTAATTTTGGGGTCAAAGGTTTGCCAGGTGGAAATGTTATCCACCGCCGTCGTTTGGGGATGGATCGCCCATGCCACTTGATCATCTTGCTCACGCACCGTGAATTGCCAAGTGCGGCGCTGGGCGATCGCTTGCGTTTGGGCCTGCTGAATACCTTGATAAATCTCGTCCTGGGCGGCTTCAACTTGGCGGTTTGCCAAATATTGGAGCCAGGAGGGGGCCGCGATCGCGGCCAAAATTCCTACCATCACCACTATGACCAAAATTTCTAGCAGCGTAAAGCCAGCCTGTTGATAACGGGAGCGTCTCACCCTGTTGCACCTCTTGACGCCTGCTAGTCGGTATCCTTTAGGTTACCCAGGTCTCGTTACTAATCGTTACATGAGAAGGTGATCCAGGCACAATCGCCGTTGCTCACTGGGCACAAATCCCGTGACCTGTCGTCATGACAAGGCAGCCAACAGTGGTTATACCTATTTCTTGGTCATTGGACGGTTTCTCTGGCCCTGGACTTTACAGACAGAGGGCATCAAGTCCTCTTGACCTAAAGGGGGCGGCGATCTCGGGAGACCCTTGATGCATGGCGCGATTGTGCCAACTCGGGATGCAACCTGAGATGACCTAGCGGTTGCCGCCCAGGGGCCGCTGGCAATCAGGGACTAAAATGAGCCCCGCGACGAAGATTGCCGCAAAACGATAGGATAATGACGCTGAATGGCAGGAACATCAGCCCTCATTGTGGATGTGGAGTGTAGGGAAACAATGCAACGACGACGGTTTGTACGGCAATTCGGCATGGGCTTTGCGACGGCGCTCGGGTTGGGCCTGACCTCAACTTGGCGATCGGCCCAGGCGCAGAGTTCTGGGGTGACGGTGCGGTCTTTGGGGCACACCAGCTTTTTGTTTGAGGGCAACGGTCGTCGCATTTTGACTAATCCCTTTCGTTCCATCGGTTGCACAGCGGGTTACCCTTCACCCGCTGTGGCCTCTGATGTGGTGTTGATTAGCAGCCGCTTATTTGACGAAGGGGGCCTGTTGGAAGGGCTCCCCGGTAATCCGCCGATTCTCTCGGAGCAGGGTGAATACGAATTGCCCCCGATCCGGATGAAGTCGGTGGAAGTGGATCACGATCGCGAAGGTGGACGCCGCTTTGGCAAAAACCTGATCTGGCGCTGGGAGCAAGGGGGACTCACCTTTGTGCATATGGGCGGAGCCGCTGCCCCGGTCTCCGTGGAAGCGCAGATTCAGCTGGGTCGCCCGGATGTGATGCTGGTGCCTGTGGGCGGTGGCCCCAAAGCCTATGACGCCGAGGAAGCGGTGGCGGCCATTCGTGCCCTCAACCCGCGCATCGTCATTCCCACCCACTACCGCACCGCTGCGGCTGACGACGAAGCCTGTGATATTGCTGGACTCCAGCCGTTTTTAGATTTGATGAGCGGCACCCCCACGCGGCAAGCGGGCAGCACAGTTTCCCTCTCCACAGGGAGTTTGCCGAGTAGCGGCATGGTGATTCAGATCATGGGTTAACCGTTTAACGGCGGCGTGCCCCCATCGACATGGCTGAGCTGAGCACTGCCAAGCGGAGTTGCAGGCGTTATGGTGGTTAACCAAAGGCGGTTGACCCTCGTGTCGCTATGGGGCAACAGCAGCCTGTCGTCACCGGGAACGGTGGCCTGGCGATCCCTTGGTCGCTATCCCGTCGACCTCTACACTTTGTTTACTCAGATTTTCACTATGCAGTCGGTTTATCAGCAGCGTCGTCAAACGCTTATGTCACGCCTGGGCAAGGGCACCGCAATTTTTGCGAGTGCGCCGCTGGCGGTGATGCACAACGATGTCGAGTACAACTTTCGGCAAGACAGCGATTTTTATTACCTCACCGGATTTGATGAACCGGGAGCGGTGGCCGTGTTTGCCCCGCACCATGAGGAACATCGCTTTGTGCTATTTGTGCGGCCCAAGGACAAGGACAAGGAGATTTGGTCAGGCCGACGGCTGGGCGTCGATGCCGCGAAGGAAGTTTTAGGAGCCGACGCGGTTTTTCCGCTCAGTGAACTAGATGAAAAACTACCGGAGTATTTGAAGGGAGGCGATCGCCTCTATTATCACTTCGGCCATGATGAAGCGCTGAACGACAAGCTGCTGAAACACTGGCGGCGACTGCTCGCCAGCTACGTGAAGCGAGGCACTGGGCCAGTCGCCATTGAGGACGGCAAGCTGCTGCTGCAAACCCAACGCCGGGTCAAAGGGCCAGAGGAAATTGAGTTGATGCGCAAGGCGATCGCCGTTTCCGTCAAGGCCCACAATTATGCCCGCGAGATCGCCCAGCCCGGTCGCTATGAGTACGAAATTCAGGCTGAGATGGAGCACCTGTTCAAACTCGCAGGGGGCGATCCGGCCTACCCTTCCATCGTGGCGTCGGGCGATAACGCCTGCATTTTGCACTATGTGGAAAATAACCGACAGATGCAGGCCGGTGACCTGCTGCTGATCGATGCGGGGGGCTGCATCGACTACTACAACGCTGACATTACGCGCACCTTTCCCGTGTCGGGTAAATTTAGCGACGAGCAGCGCATTCTCTACGAATTGGTGCTGGAGGCGCAGCTCAAGGCGATCGCTGAAGTCAAGCCGGGTAATCCGTTCAACGCCTTCCACGATGCTGCCGTGCGCACCATTACCGCAGGGCTGGTTGAGCTGGGGCTCCTCGTCGGCGATATCGACACCCTGATCGAAGAGAAAAAGCACAAAGCCTTTTTCATGCACGGCACGGGCCATTTCTTAGGTCTGGATGTGCACGATACGGGCGTCTTGCGGAATCCCGATAAAACCTGGAAACCCTTTGAAGTCGGTAATGTCGTCACGGTGGAGCCCGGCATTTACGTAACGCCTGACTACGAACCGGTAGAAGGTCAGCCCCAGGTGGACGATCGCTGGCGGGGTATCGGCATTCGCATCGAAGACGACGTGTTGGTGACCGACACGGGATGCGAAGTCCTCACGGCTGGAGTGCCCAAATCCGTCGCCGATATGGAAAGTTAACGGTTCCTCAGCGCTTAGGTAAGGCTGAAGTCGCCTGCCGATCGCAGTAACTCGGCCCGGAACTGGGCATCGAATTTGCGATCGCACCGCAGTTCTAGCAGCCGCACCCCAGAGGTCGGTAACTCGTGGAGGCGATCGGCCAGCACCGACCAATTCGCGATCAGCTCATAATCGACCTGGTGAGCGGCCGCCAGAGCCGCAAAGTCTACCGCCTGCGGGGTCGCAAAGAACTTTTCAAACGGGGGCTCAAACTGAGCAATGGGCAAACTCTCAAAAATGCCGCCCCCCTGATTATTCACCAGCAAAATGGTTAGATGCCCCGAGCGGATGCGCGCGTTTAAAAATCCGTTGCTGTCATGCAAGAGGGCCAAATCTCCGGTCAGCAACACGGCCTGACCGTGATGGTGGGCAATTCCCATTGCGGTGGAGAGGGTGCCATCAATGCCGTTTGCGCCCCGGCTAAAGTGGGGCCGAATGCCGCGATCGCTGGGGGGGCAAAACCATTCCACATCGCGCACCGGCATACTGTTGGCAATCATCAACGGCGTCTCAGGCGGCAACAGGCTCGGCAGCAACCAACTCAGCTTGCCTTCGAAGGGGGCCTCGACAGCCGCTAATTTTTCGCGGAGACGCTGACGAGCCAGTTCCTCGCGCTGGAGCCATTGCTGACCATATGATGAGCGGTTCTTTCCGACAGGGAAGTCAGGGACAGGCGGCTGGGCAACCAAGGCAGCCATGGGCAGCGGTAAAACCACCGCCTGCCCATGGAGGGGATCGCGATTGCGACCACTGCAGTCAATAATCCACCGTTGGGGATCCGTTTCATCGAGCCACTGACGCAGCACTTTGCTCGTCGGTAGCGCCCCCAGTTGGATGACTTGCTCCGGGATCAGTGACTGCGCATGGGCCTCATGACGCAGCAATAAGTCATAGGTCGTGATCAAACCAGGATTCAATGAGGCATGGTTTCTGAGGGGCGACAGACCATCGGCCAGTACGGGCCAGCCCAACCGTTGGGATAAGATGGCGATCGCGTCACAATAGTCCCGATCAGCGGCGGCGCTGGCGGTAGAGTGCGGCCCCGCAATAATCAGTCCGCGCTCTGTTTGTCCCCAGGTTGGCGGCAGCGGCCCAGTTAAGGACATGAGGGAGGCGATCTCCGCTGGGTGGGTTAGATGCGAGAAGAAATCCGGCGGGATTTGCTCTGCTAACTTCGTTTTGAGGTCAATGTTCCCAGGCAGCGGCGCGAGGGGATCGCGAAAGGGACAGTTGATATGTACCGGCCCCGCCACCGGCAACTGACTCTGCTGCCACGTTTGGGCAATGACCTGGCGCAAATATCGTAATTGCGGCACCGTCGCCTCGGGCAAGGCGAGTTCTCGATAACCGCGCACGTAGTCGCCAAACAGCTTTTGCTGATCAATGGTTTGCCCTGACGCACAGTCGCGTAACTCGGGGGGGCGATCGGCGGTCAGCACGATTAACGGAATGCCGCTTTCGTAGGCTTCAATGATGGCCGGAAAATAGTTGGCTCCCGCCGACCCTGAGGTGCAAACTAACGCTGTTGGTTGACCACTCGCTTTGGCGACCCCCAACGCAAAAAAACTGGCCGATCGCTCATCTAAAATCGGGATGGCCTGAATTTGTGGATGACTGGCAAACGCGATCGTTAAGGGGGTGGAACGCGATCCCGGCGAAATGATGACCGTTTTCAACCCTAGATGCGCCAGCGTCTCGGTGAGTACCGACGCCCACACCGTGTTGGTATTCCTAAAATCCAGCATCCATCACCCAAATTGGCATTCTCTCAATGTGACCGATTTCAGTCATTCGGGTAAAACCCTGGTCGCTGACAATTTGCCCAGACCTTGAGGTCTGTGATGTTTTCAAACCAGACAACAAAAAAGATGGCTGATTTCAGCCATCTTTTGACAAATAATCAATTGTCTTAGCCGCTTATACCGCAGCAGTTTCAACTACAGCGGGATAAACGCTGACTTTTTTGCGGTTCTTGCCCTTACGCTCAAACGTCACAATACCGTCCATCATCGCGAAGAGCGTGTCATCACCGCCGCGACCGACGTTGTTGCCGGGGTGGAATTTGGTGCCCCGCTGGCGAATCAGAATGCTGCCCGCAGTCACGACTTCACCACCGTAGCGCTTGACACCCAAGCGTTTGGCATTTGAGTCGCGCCCGTTGCGAGTACTTCCTGTACCTTTCTTATGAGCCATGATTTCTCTCCGTTTTACTCAATCGATGGAAACTTATTCTTCTTCACCGGCTGCGGCAGTTGCCACTGGGGCGGGCTCAGCAGCAGTCGGGGCCTCACTAGTGCTGGCCTCACCGGCCAAAACCTGACCGTTGACGCTGATGGTATCAATCATCAAGCGAGTCAGCTCCTGACGATGTCCCCGCTTTTTGCGGGTCTTCTTCTTCGGCTTCATCTTGTAAACGATGATTTTGGGGCCGCGCAGGTGACGCATCACCGTGCCAGAGATCGAAGCTCCTTCAACGTGGGGTTGTCCCACCATCATTTCGCCATCATGAGAGACGAACAGCACCTGATCAATCTCCACCGTGCCGTCTTCGTCTACGGCCATGCGGTCAAAGTCGTAGTAACGACCGGGTTCGACCCGAAACTGCTTGCCGCTGGCTTCAATAATTGCGTAAGTCATTGGTTTTCCTTGCGATCGCCGTGCAGGCAACAGTCTTACTGTTTTTCATCAGCCTGATCCGAGCGGGTTTACACACGAACCTCCATTATTCGCCATGTAGAAGGAAGATGTCAACTTGGCGTTCATCCGACGACACCAATTGCCGTTTAGACCCAGCAAGGTGCGCTTGCGGACTCAATATAGTCTGCGCAATATACGGCAACGTTTGCCCCGATGTGATGGGTGATGGGATTTAGCGTCACTGCTCCGTGATGCTCCTGAACTTTACGGTTCTTGAGCAAAACTGTCCTGAATCTATGTTGAGTGGCTTGTCAAAAACAACATGCTGCAAAGGTGTGGATTATGGCTGCTGAGGTTTGTTTATTGCTGATGCAATCGCTGACGGGGGACTGTGATGCGACCGCGATCGCCTCGCCTGATCGTCCACCATCGACGGTGATGCCCTCAGCACGGGAAATGACTGATGCGGTGATGAGTGATCGCGCTAGCGACGCGATCGCCCCGGTCGCCGTTCGGGCCTTGCCGCAGTTTGGTGAACTTTGTCACGGGGAAACAGCCCGACAGTTAGCGATTTGTGCCTTGCCGGGTATGGCGCGGAATCAGGCATCATCATCACCGGCTGATTCTACGTCGAGCGTCGCACCAATGCCGTTGAACTTGCCCATGACGCGACGACCGATCGCGACCCCGACATTGCCGCCGCCCCGTTTCAGCGCGCCGCCAACCGTGGCCGCTAGTCCAACCACCGCCAACCGTTCGCCCCGTTATGCAGCCCGCCCCAGCAACGGTTCGGAGCTCTTTCGTCAGCGGCAAGTCGCCTTGCAGTCGGGCCAGTCTTATACGCGGATTGCGCCGAGTGCTTATGCCAACCAGTGGCAGGTCATGGGGCAGCAACCCACCTATCAAGACTGGCAGCAACTGTTGGCCCAAGAGGCCCGCGCCATGGCCGGTGGTCAGGGGCAAAACCGTTTGGAAGTGATTGTGGGCGATTCGTTGGGTCTGTGGTTGCCGCCGGAAATGTTGCCCCGCGATCGCCTCTGGCTCAATCAAAGCATTTCGGGCGATACGACGAGCGGCATCTTGCAGCGGGTCAGCACGTTTGCCAATACCCGTGCCACCACTATTCACCTCATGGCCGGAGCGAATGACTTAAAAAATGGCGTGCCGGAAGCTCAGATTGTCAGCAACTTGCAGCGCACTGTGCGTGTGCTGCAATGGCAACATCCCCAAGCCAAAATTGTGGTTTATTCGGTTTTGCCAACCCGTCGGGCCGAAATTAGTAATGACCGCGTGCGATCGCTCAACGCCAAGCTGGCCCAAATGACCCAGCAACGCCAGGTGGAATATCGCGATTTACAACCGACCTTCCGCGATGAATGGGGGCATTTGCGACCGGACCTGACCACTGATGGCCTGCATCTGAATCCCCAGGGCTATGCGTTGTGGCAGCAGGCGATCGTGGCGAGCGCGATTTAGTGAGGAGTGGGTGTGTGGAGTGTGAGGAGTGTGAGGGTAGCTGGGTGGTTGGGTAGCTGGGTAGCTGGGTAGTTGGGTAATTGGGTCGTTGAGTCCTGCCCTGAGTCTCCGTACCCTGCCACCCTGCCACCCTGCCACTAGCCACCGCCCCCAGCGGCTTTCGCCTAAAATCGAGCCAATCCCTTACTGACGAGGAATAGGCGAGATGGCGGAGGCGATCGCGACTGACAGAGCGGCGACTTTGACTGAGATTCGAGACAGTTTGCGGGCGGGGCAACGATCGCTGGCCGACTGGCAGGGGGGGCCGTTGGCGGTGTCGGCGGTGCCAGGGGCGGGCAAGTCGACGGGTATGGCGGCGGGGGCGGCGATCGCGATCGAGCGTCACGGGCTAAATGCCAAACGCCAGTTGGTGTTGGTGACCTTTACCCGCTCAGCGGCGGCGAACCTGAAGGCCAAGGTGCAGCGCCATCTGCGATCGCTGCAATATCCCCTCAACAGCTTCGTGGTTTATACGCTGCACGGCCTGGCGCTGACGATTGCCACTCGCAATCCCGATTTGTCGGGCATCAGTTTAGACACCCTGACCTTGCTGACCCCGACGCAAAATAACCGCCTCATTCGGACCTGTGTGGAACGGTGGCTGGTCGATCATCCCGATTTATATCAGCGATTGATCGAAGGCCGCCAGTTTGATGGGGAGGAAACCGAGCGGTTGCGGCGGCAGTCCACTTTGCGCACAGAAATTTTGCCCAACCTCGCCACCACGGTCATTCACGAGGCCAAAAGTTCCGGCATGACCCCGACGGAGTTGGCTCGGTTGGCTGCCTCTGTGACCCGCACCCTTACCGATGATGTCGAAGATTATGACGTGTTGACGGTGGCGGCGGGGCTCTACGAGCAATATCAAACCCTCTTGTCGCAACGCCATCTGATTGACTACGACGACATGATTTTGTCGGCCCTGCGGGTGCTGGCGGATGATGAGGCGCGGCGGTTTTGGCAAAATCGCGTGTTTGCGGTGTTTGAAGACGAGGCCCAGGACTCCTCACCGCTGCAAACCCAATTATTGGAAACTTTGGCGCAGGACGCGGAAGATGCCACGGCACCGCTGAATCTGGTGCGGGTCGGTGATCCTAATCAGGCGATCAACTCGACGTTTACCCCTGCTGACCCAGTTTTCTTTAACCAATTTTGCGATCGCGCCCAGCAGCAAAAACGTCTCGTGGTGATGGATCAGGCCGGGCGCAGCAGTGCGGTGATTATGGCGGCTGCCAACGCCATGTTGACCTGGGTGAATCAGTCGGGCCTCGCGGGTACCCTGGCTCCGTTTCGCTCCCAGGCGATTCACCCCGTGCCTGGGGATGATCCCCAACCGGATGCAAATCCGGCTCCTATCGGCGGCGGCGTAGAGTTTTACCGCCCCCCCACGGTGACGGAAACGGTGCGGCTATTGGCCCAGCGATCGCTCGCCCTGCACACCGAAAATCCCAGTTTGAGTCAGGCCATTTTGGTGCGCGAACATCGGCAGGGGCGCTTTATTCACCAACTTCTCAACGACCCTGAAACGCTGGGGATCGATTTGCTGAGCACCGGTTTGCAGATCTACGACGTGGGAGAACAAGAACGCCAAACCCACGTGCCGTCAGAGATGCTGACGATTTTACAGTTCATTGAGCGGCCCCATTCGCCCGATCGCCTCAAGGCACTCCTCCGGGTTTTTGTCGATCGCCAGCGCATCGCCTCCCAAGACCTGAACCTGCTGGCAAAGCAACCCGAACAGTTTATGTATCCGGGACCGCTGGACTCGCCCCCGTTAACCGACGCCGCTGAACAAGCACGACGGTTGTGTACGGGGTTGCTGCGATCGCGCTTCGAACTGCCCCCATATCACCTGATCCCCTTTGCAGGGCTGACCCTCGGCTACAACCAGAGCGAACTCGCCACTGCCGACAAATTAGCCGCCCGCTTATCCCAGCAAAACCGCGAAGACAATACTCTCCGCGCCATGATTAATACCCTGCAAGAAATCGTCGGGTCGGAGCGATTTGAAGCTGTAGACACCGAAGATCGGGAGGATCGCTACACCCGGCGTGGCCAACTCACTATCCTCACCATGCACAAGGCCAAAGGCTTGGACTGGGATGTGGTGTTTTTGCCCTTCTTGCATGAACGCACCATCCCCGGCAATCTGTGGGTGCCGCAGCAACAGACCTTTTTAGGGGATTTCAGCCTGCCCGAAGTCGCCCGCGCCCAAATTCGCGTCCACACCCACGCCGAGCCCACCCCCGCCCCGATCCCCGACTTATTGACCGCATGGCAGCAGGCCAAAAACCTCAAAACTGCTGAAGAGTTTCGCCTGCTCTACGTCGCCATGACCCGCGCTAAGCGCTTGTTGTGGATGACAGCGGCCCACTCCGCCCCCTTTACCTGGAGCAATCCTGACAATCTCAGCGAACTGCCCCCCTGTGCGGCGTTACCTGTGGTGATGGCTGAATTGGCTGAGGTGCGTGCCCGTTAGCCCTGATGAGCGCTCCCATTTTTGAGGGCGTCAGTCGCCATTGGCCGATGTGTTTTAGTGTCATGCTAAAGGAAAATTTTTGCTCGCCCCATCGATTGCCATGTCTAATTCTGAGCTCTACAACACTCTGTACGACGAAATTGCCGAACTCGTGATGTGTCACTCGCCCAGCGGGGCGGAACGCGAAATCAACGAATTTCTTATGGATCGACTGGTGGCCCTGGAGATCGACCACTGGCAAGATGATGCCGACAACATTGTGGCTCGGATACCCGGCACCGGAGACGGGGCGATCGCCATCACCGCTCACAAAGACGAAATCGGCGGCATCGTCAAAAATATCGAACCCGATGGCCGGATTTTGGTGCGGCGGCTGGGTGGTTCTTATCCGTGGATTTATGGCGAAGGGGTGGTGGATTTTCTCGGGGATCACGAAACCATTTCCGGCATTTTGTCCTTTGGCTCCCGCCACATCTCCCACGAGTCGGCCCAAAAGGTGCAACAGGAGGGCGCGGCGGTGACTTGGGAAACCGCCTGGGTAGAAACCAAGCGATCGCTGCCCGACCTCGAACAAGCGGGCATTCGCCCCGGCACGCGCCTGGTGGTGGGCAAACACCGCAAGCAACCCTACCGTTTGGGCGATTACATCGCTAGCTATACCCTCGATAACAAAGCCTCAGTGGCGATTTTATTGACGCTCGCCGAATGGATTAACGCTCCCACCAAAACGGTTTATCTCGTTTTTTCAGCCAAGGAAGAAGTGGGAGCGATCGGAGCGCTGTACTTTAGTCACCGTAACCAGCTAGATGCCCTGATTGCGTTAGAAATTTGTCCCCTCTCGGAAGAATATCCCATCGCGGCGAACGATGCGCCGGTGCTGCTCTCCCAAGATAAATATGGCCTGTATGACGAAGACCTGAATCAACAACTGCTGCAAGCGGCTCAGGCGCGTCAATGTCCCATCCAACAAGCCATCATCACCGGGTTTGGCAGCGATGCCTCCATTGCGATGACCTTTGGCCATGTGCCCAAAGCCGCTTGCCTCAGCTTTCCCACCCACAACACCCACGGTTACGAAATTGCCCATTTGGGAGCGATCGCCCACTGCATCGACATCCTGACCCAATACTGTAACGACCTATAACGGTCAGCTAGTTCACCGAAGGCACTTCCCTAAAATGAAAGTAACTAATGGGCAGTGCGATCGGGATCGCCCCACAACGGGCGATTAGCTCGGTCTTGCCATCCTCAAGGGGAGCCAATCCGGCCCTGATGAGCCGCGTCCACTGCCATGACTGACCTTACCTGGGAGAAACTCAGATGACCAAAACGGTCGCCGACGTGATGACCCGTGACCTCTTAACTGTCACCCCCGAAACCCTACTACCAGAGGCGATTCAACTGCTGGCTAACAACCGCATCAGTGGCTTGCCGGTGGTCACCGCCAATGGTGAACTCAAAGGCATTTTGTCGGAAGCTGACCTGATGTGGCAGGTCACGGGTGCCCCCCTCCCGGCTTACATCATGCTGCTCGACAGCGTCATTTATTTGGAAAATCCCGCCCGCTATAACGAAGAAGTGCACAAAGCCCTCGGGCAAACGGTGGCGGAAGTGATGGGCCACGACAAGGTTACGACCACCCTCCCCACGGCTTCACTCAAGGAAGCGGCCCAAGTCATGCACCATAAAAAAGTTACCCGCTTGCCCGTGGTGGATGACCAAGGAGCCTTGGTCGGCATCTTGACCCAAGGGGATATTGTGCGGGCGCTGGCGGAAAGCTATCAAGATGTGGCGACGGACATGGCAGGATAAAATAGGCGATCGTGATCCCCATCCAACCGCCCTGAGTGACTGAGGAACCGCCATGAGCCCCACCCCCGACAGCATTAAACAACTGATTGAATCGTCTGACTTGGGCGATCGCCTACGCGGCGTCAACCAAGCGCGTGAGCTTGATCCCGCCGCTGGGTACCAGTTGATCATGCAGGCTAGCCAGGACGACAATGCACGAGTGCGTTACGCGGCGGTGAGCCAACTCGACACCCTCGGCGATCAAAACCGTCAGGAAACTGCCAAGTTATTGCGCCACTTGCTGCTCAACGATCCGGAAGCCGATGTGCAGTCAGCGGCAGCCGATGCCCTAGGCGGCCTTAAACTGACCGAAGCGTTTGAAGAACTCCAGTCGGTTTACCACACAACCGATGAATGGCTGCTGAAATTTAGCATTGTGGCCGCGCTCGGTGAACTCGGCGATCCCCGTTCGTTTGATTTATTGACTCAAGCGTTGGAATCAGACATTACGCTTGTTTCCACCGCCGCAATTGGCTCCCTAGGCGAACTGGGCGACCCACGCGCCGTGCCGCTTTTATTGTCCTATGTGCAAGCCGATGATTGGCAGGTGCGGCATCGAGTCGCCCAAGCCCTCGGCCAATTTGACACCCCGGAAGTCAAAGCCGCCTTAGCCCAACTGAGTCAAGATACATCCGCTACGGTGGCGGATGCCGCCAAACACCACCTGCCCGAGTGATCTTGGCATCGGGTTCTCGCTGCCCCCCAGTGAGCCTCAGCAAAATCAGGCCGATGGGGAGGGCCATGACCAAATTCGAACTCATTTTGGTCATGCGGGCAACGATGTTACAAGCAATCTCTCCAGATAAGGATACGTATTTTCCGTCAGGAAAGTGATTTCATCCCCTTACCGATTGGCCGTTGTCCGGGATTCTCTTGATATAATGTGAAAAGAATTTAATAAATCTCAGAACTCACTTTAAATCAAACGTAAGTTCTACAGGCTTTTTAGGCATTTTGGATACCTTAACTTCGGGTCGTTTGCTTGATATAAACAGCAGTTTTGACGGCCTCAGTTTCGTTTGTCTGTAAAGTTTTGTTATTTCTCTGGAGGATATCCAGTGGTAGCGCTTTTCCAGCCCTCAGTTCAATCGCCTTGGGGTAGTTTGAGCTTTGTTTCGACGCTTTATCTATGTCCAGTATTGGATCGATTAATGGATAAAGTACCGCAACGGTGGCAACCAGAAGTTCGTCTGGGGTTGCAAGAGGCTTTGGTCAATGCGGTCAAGCATGGTAATCACCTTGACCCGCTGAAGGTCATCTCAGTACGCTACAAGACTTCTGGGGGCCAATATCGGTGGATTATTCAAGACCAGGGCGGCGGCTTCGACTTCGAGTGCTGTTGCTTGGATCGGGCTGATAAGGTCAGCGCTGATGCGATCGCGGTGGACGAATGTGGTCGCGGGCTGTATATCCTCAACCAAATCTTTGACGAGGTGCAGTGGAGTCAAGGCGGCCGCGAACTGCACCTTTCTAAACGCATTCATCGCTGGTTTGGCATGCCGCTAGTTTGCTGAAGTGCGCTTTTCGCCATGGCTCGGGCACGGTGGTGCAGTCAAGCTCTGATCTAGCCAACCGACGGCTTGTTGTAACCGACTGAGGGCCTCATTGGGCTGATCTTTAAGTAAGTAAACGAGGGCGGCGGCAGCTTGTTCTTGTGCCCTGACTTTGCGGTTGCGATTAAGGCGATGCCAATCGTTGGGCTTGATCGCGAGTTGAGATGCCAGCTGTTGGGCAAGCTCTAGCTCGCTCAGGGTCTGTCGTGCGGCGGATGGGTGGGGAGAATTCATCGTGGGCTGCCAGTAAATGTTCGGTATGATGAGCGCGACGTTCTTCATCTTCCATTGTGCATATGAATCGCCGATTGAGGCGTCTGCGTCACCAACAACGACGCGATCGCCGGGCCCACCGGGGGATGGTGTCATTGCCATCGCCAGATCATGACTGGCAGGGATTTGACGCAGCCCTGACGCAGCTCGAAACCTCCGTTGAGATGTTACGACAGCGGTTTGAGCGGGTGCGAGAGCTGCAAGCTCAACAAGCGCAGGTCGAAGAACAGTTGAAAGTATCTGGCCTGAGCGCCGAAGACCTGAAGCAATTGCAGGAGCGCTTACAGGATCTGGAACTGCAACTGGAAAGCCATCTGTTTGATTGGCGATCGCTACGTGAACCCTTTTGGCAGGCGGTGCGCTTTGGCGGCATCGGGGTCATCATCGGCTGGATTTTGCACGCGATCGCCAACCGCTAACCCACCCGTCCTGCAATCCCATTGCAGGATTACGCCTGCACGAGATTTCTCATCTCTCCGACCCTCAACCGAACGGCTAATCTTCCCTGCCCCGTCGTTTCCTTTGCCCCTAGCCTTCAGCACGACGCTGCGGTGGCTCTAAACTGTTAACGTATCCTTCACTCCTACGTTCACCCCATCGACTATGGCTGCCACTCGCATCACTGATTTGCTCAAATCGGGACAACCGGGCGACTCTACTACCATTCAAGGGTGGGTACGCACCAAACGCGCCCAAAAGACCCTGTGCTTTATCAACGTCAACGATGGCTCCTGCATGAGTGGGGTGCAGATTGTGGCGGAGTCTGACCTGGCGGACTATGACAATCTAGTCGGTCAGCTGGCCACCGGAGCCTCCGTTGAGATTCAGGGCACCGTGGTGGAATCCCCCGCGAAGGGGCAGCGCATCGAAATCAAAGCTGAGCAAATTACAGTGTTTGGCGGCGCTGATGAGTCTTATCCGCTGCAAAAGAAACGGCACAGCTTTGAATTTTTGCGCACGCTGGGTCATTTGCGAGCGCGCACCAACACCTTGAGCGCCGTCTTTCGCGTACGGAATGCGGCGGCCCAAGCCGTCCACGATTTTTTCCGCGATCGCGGCTTTATGTGGATCCACACCCCGATCCTGACTGCCAGCGACTGCGAAGGGGCGGGGGAAATGTTCACCGTCACCAGTCTGAACCTGAACCAACCACCCTTGACCAAGGGCAACGCGGTCGATGTGGAGCAGGATTTCTTTGGTAAATCTGCTTACCTCACCGTCAGTGGTCAGCTGGAGGCAGAGATTATGGCAATGGCCTTCACCAACGTCTACACCTTTGGTCCCACCTTTCGCGCCGAAAATTCCAACACGTCCCGGCACCTGGCGGAGTTTTGGATGATTGAGCCAGAGATGGCCTTTTGCGACCTAATGGGCAACGCCGACCTGGCGGAAGACTTTCTTAAATACATCTTCAAAGCGGTGTTGAATGCCTGCGAAGACGACATGGCCTTCTTCAATCAGCGCATCGACGACTCCGTGTTGGCGACCGCGGACAACATCATCAACAACGAATTTGCCCGCATCACCTACACCGAGGCCGTTGACCAGTTGCTTAAAGCTGATAAACAGTTTGAGTTCCCGGTGGAATGGGGCATCGATCTCCAGTCTGAACATGAGCGCTACTTAGCCGAAGAACTATTCCAAAAGCCCGTCATTGTCACCGACTATCCCGCCGCTATCAAAGCCTTTTACATGCGGCTCAACGATGATCAGAAAACGGTGGCGGCGATGGATGTACTCGCGCCCAAGGTGGGCGAAATTATTGGTGGTTCCCAGCGGGAAGAACGCCTCGACATTCTCGAAGCTCGCATCGACGAAGCGGGGCTGCCGCGCGATACCTATTGGTGGTATCTGGATTTGCGCCGCTACGGCACCGTGCCCCACGCCGGTTTTGGCCTCGGCTTTGAGCGGTTGGTACAGTTCATGACGGGTATGGGCAACATCCGCGATGTCATCCCCTTCCCCCGCACGCCCGACAACATCGAGTTTTAGTCACCCACCTGGACTGTTGAGCCGGACAGGTTCGTCTTTCAGGTTCACGCTAGGGCCAAACGCGAGGTCATGTTGCCCCCGCGTTATAGATGTCCGCATCTGGGGGGCGCGATCGCTCCGGCCACAACGCTAGTATCGTCTACGCGCTGACGGCGATCACTCGGTCGATCGCGGTCACAGTGAGCACCAGGTCATTAAAGTCAAAGTCTGAAGCATCTTCAAATTTCCAGACGTTGCCATCGCGTTGCATGCGATCGCTGCCCAAGATACCATCATCCAGGGTAACCAAGTTGGCTGGATTGCCTTGAATCAGCAGCGCTGGCGCATAAAAGGTGCCCCCCGCCAAGACGATGGTGGCCTGACTCGTGGCTCCATTTTCCACCGACAGGATGGGTTGCGCCAGCAGATTTTGCCGCACGGCATCTTCATAGCCCGCCTCGCCCGGCAGAATGCCCGCGATCGCTCCGACGGCATCCGTGGCGTAGAACTGGAGCAAATTATCAAATGCGGCTTCTCGTTCTAGGGTGACCCCCACGGCTAATGCGCCATCCATGCCCGTCAAATCGATCAATTCATCAGTAGACGGGAGTGGCTGACTAGACTCCTCCCCAGCAGGCGCGTCTTGTCCCGAAGCCACCTGTGGATTAGCCGGAGTCGAGTCCTCATCGGTCAAGCTGCCCTCGACCACACTACGGAGAATCTGCGGTGCGGCGATGGGCGTGGGCTGCGGCTGGTATTGGGTAATGGTGCCAGCCAAGTCGGCGGTGATGATGCCCTCATGACCGGGCAAATTTATCCCTGGCAAAAACCGTCCAAAGGTGGAGCCAAAGTTGTTGTACAGATTATCCGTGTGGGGCGGAATCCCAAAATCATCACGATCCAGGCTGAAATAGTTAGCCGCCAGTGCCGAGTCAAACACGGAGATGACGGCGTTGTGTTTTTCCGCCGCCCCAGCGGAGAAAGGCAAATCTACCAAAAAGGAATCATGCGCCGTCGTAGCAAAGTCGTTGTCGCCCGCTAGACCGCCAATGGGGTTCAGCTCTTCCATCACGACGAGCGCCAGCGACTCTCGGGCAACCGTATTAAAATCCTTAACCGTGCGCTTGTTAATGGGCGTAAAGGGATTGCCTGGAAACGGGAAAAAACTGGTGGCGAATTGCCCCTTACCTCGGCCATCCAGGTCATAGGTTTTGGCAAAAGCGGCAGGATCCAATGCCACCAACTGCTCCAGTGGATCACTCATGGCTCCGTACAGGCGGCCAATCTCTGACGCGACGAGAGAACCCAAGCTGTGACCGATGACCGTCAGCTCGCCACCCGTGACATCAAACAGGGTCTGGAGTTGGGTCGTAATGGTTTCCGCCACATAAGAGATGGCTCTGGCCGTGTTGTCAGGTCGGGCCTGAAAGCCGGTGAACTCGAACAAATCGCCGGGGAGATCCGCGAGTTCTGACCAATCTAATCCCAAGACGTGCTTGTCGGCATATTTACTGCCAATGGTGGCGTACAAGCTGTTGAAGGTTTCATGGCTGGACTGCCAGCCGTGAATCAGCACCACCACATCACCCTCCAAGGGGGTGGTGGCGGCATCGACCGTTGCGCCGTCGGCATCCACCAATCTAGGCGGGGCGTATTGGCTGAGCAACTGATCGAACCCGATGGCATCCAAGAGTGGATCAAACAGGGTGTCTGCGATCGCATCCTGGGCGGCTTCGACCAAATTCTGGACGGGGTCAAAAACGTTGTCCTGAATCGGATTAATGATGTTGTCTCTAAAAAAATTACCGACCGGATCGAAATTAAACATGGCAGATTCTCTTGATTAGGGGGCTGGTCAAGTGAGAAATCGGCGAGAGGCCTGGCACTGTCGTGCTATCGAGGTAAACAATCGGTCTGGAGAGAAAATCGGTTGTGGATGAGTGGTGATCGTCAACCTTTGTCGTTGTTTGTATCACGACTGGCTGGTGATCCGGGTCATAGTTTGCTTCAGAAGCCATCTCTTCTGAAGGCGTTGCTAGCAAATGAGGGTCAGATGACGGTGCTAGCAAACTGGCGATTCAGAGGGTGACACCGATCGCGATCCGTGCTGGCTTAACGTTGCGTAATGGGGGGTGCGGCCACTGGGCGGCACTACATTTTGATGCCGAGAGCGCTGATCTTGTCCAGCAGGCGATCGGCTTGGGCCGGGTCAGACTGGCGATAGAGGGCGATCGCGCGTTGAAAAGCTTCAATACTCTCGGGTAGTTTGCTGAGCTTAAACAGGGCCACGGCTAGATTTTGATGGGCGGCAGCGTAGTTGGGGTCGCGGGCGATCGCTTGCTCATAAGCCGCTACTGCCCCTGGGAGATCGCCTAATGACCGCCTGGCAATGCCGAGGTTGAAGTAGGGCAGGGCAAAGTCGGGGGTGGCGGCGATCGCTTGCTCGTAGACGGCGATCGCGCCTTTGTCGTTTTTAGCCGTTTGATAAAGACTGCCCAAGTTAATCAAAGCACCGACCTTGAGCATCGCTGGCACGTCTTGCGCCAAGGCTTTTTGATAATGGTCGATGGCGATCGCGGTCAGTCGGGCATCGCGATAGGCCAATCCCAGGTGATAGTGCAGTTCGTACAAGGTGGAAGCGTCGGTCGGTTGGGCAGCCAATCCGCGTTCTAGCAACAACCGTCCCCGTTCGGTGTGGCCCACGCTGACGAATAACGCTCCCAATTTATTGCAGATGTACGCATCTTGGGGATGCTCGGCCAAATAGGCGGACATAATTTGGGCGGCGCGGGTAAATTTGTCGCGCTGGGCGATCGCGTCAGCTCCGTACCCAGTGTGGGCGATCGCGGCCTGGGGCCACAACACGACCTGCCAATCGGGTGCGGCCTGCATCAAGCGCAACACACTATCATCAATGGTTTCGTGATAAGGGCGCTCAAATGTCAAGCCGACGTGATTGCGAAACAGGCGAGACACTTCGGAATAGGGCGACTGATCGGCATTCACCTCGTAGCGCATGAGGTTGATCGCCACGATCGAGTCCACCGGTCGATCCGCCAGCGATTCCCCCGTGCGGAGCTGTTGCAGCAACTCACGGCCCGCTTCGGTCAAAGTCTCGTCCGCATCCAAAACCAAAATCCAGTCGCTGGTGGCCGGGGCAATAGACTGGTTCCGCGCCGCCGCGAAATCATTCGCCCACTCCGTTGTGTTGACCGTTGCGCCGAAAGATTGGGCGATCGCGATCGTGCCATCCTGTGACCCCGTATCCCAAATCAGCATCTCATCCACGCAGTCCTTCACACTTTCCAGACAACGGGGCAAATTTGCCGCTTCGTCTTTGACAATCATGCAGAGAGAAATCGTCATAGAAAAGAAAGAGTCAGGTTAGGAGAACAAGAGCATATCAGGGTGCAAGGGGAGCGGAGAGGGGCGTTTGAGGATGGCAGGGTGTGAGGGTAGCAGGGTGGCTGAGTGTTGGGATGGTCCCTTGCCCGGTTAGGCGTCGGGATAGTTATTGCAGCCGTGTGCCTCAGGTGATGTTCTCAACGGCTGAGCCGTCCATCTTGATTCCTGCTACCCAATTACGCCGCTACTCCGCCACGAGCAAGCGTTTTTTCGCTTCACTCAGCGCCATGCGAACTTGCCCAAAGCCCGTGCCGCCATAGCTGTTGCGGGCGGCGACGACTTGCTGGGGCGCGATCGCCGCATAGATATCTTCCTCAAAAGCTGGGTGCAGGGCTTGCCATTCTTCCAGACTGAGGTCTTTCAGCAGTTTTTGATTGGCGAGACATTGCCGCACTACTTTGCCTACTAGGTTGTACGCCTCGCGGAAGGGGACGCCCTTGGTCGCCAGGTAGTCCGCCACATCCGTCGCATTAGAAAAATCTGTGGTGACGGTTTGCGCCAAGCGATCGGTCTGAAATTCCAATCCTTCTTGCAGCAAAATGGTCATCGCTTGCAGGCATCCCTGTACCGTACGCACGGTGTCAAACAGCGGTTCCTTATCTTCTTGCAGGTCTTTGTTATAGGCCATGGGCAAGCCCTTCATCATCACCAGCAGACTTTGTAAATGGCCGAATACGCGACCCGTTTTGCCGCGCACGAGTTCGGGCACATCGGGATTTTTTTTCTGCGGCATGATGCTCGATCCGGTGGAGCAAGTATCGGTCAACTTGATAAATCCAAATTCTGACGAAGCCCAGAGAATCACCTCTTCCGCTAATCGGGAAAGATGCACATTAATGAGGCTGGCGGCAGCGGTGAATTCGATCGCAAAATCGCGATCGCTCACCCCATCTAAACTGTTGCGATACACCCCTTCAAACCGCAGCAGCTCAGCTGAGTAGGCGCGATCGATAGGGAAGGGGGTGCCCGCCAGTGCCCCACATCCCAACGGTGACACGTTGACGCGATGGCGAATATCGCCTAAACGCTCCCAGTCGCGTTGAGCCATTTCCACATAGGCCAGCAGGTGATGGGCCAAACTCAGCGGTTGGGCGCGTTGTAAATGGGTGTAGCCGGGAATGATCGTTTCCACATGGCGGTCAGCTTGATCTAACAAAGCTTGCTGAAACGCCCGCAACTGCCCGCGAATGGTATCAATCTGATCGCGCAAATACAGCCGGATGTCGGTGCCCACCTGATCGTTCCGCGATCGCGCCGTGTGCAGCTTTTTGCCCACATCGCCCACAAGCTCGATCAGGCGATGCTCGACGGCAAAGTGCACATCTTCATCATCAATGGTGGGGAGAAATTGGCCTTCGCGATATTCTTGGCGAATTTGCTCCAACCCATTGACCAGTTGCTCGGCTTCAGCTGTGGTGATAATGCCCGTTTTGGCAAGCATTTTGGCGTGAGCTTCCGACCCCAACAAGTCATATTCCAATAACTCGATATCAAACGAAATACTGGCATTAAATGCAGCGATCGCTGGATGCAGCGCTGACTCAAATCTCTGGCTCCAGGTTTTTTTAGGAGTAGCGGAACTCACAACAACACACCTTGTTTCTCGATTGGCATCTCACCAGCATGACATGTCTATTTGTAAGTTGTAACGCTCCGCAGCATATATCCCAGCACAAACCCAACCAGCAATGCCCAAATCTGTCCCGATTCGATAAACGTACTGAACACGTTGCCTAAGTCGCCCAAAATATCTTGGTCAAACTGTTGAGCGAGGATCGGTTGTGTGTCTTGACGGGCGATCGCTGATTGAACCACAGCCCCGTCCAATTGAGCTTCCGGTTGTCGCCAACCACTTTGACTTACTGCCTGCCACAATGACTCTGAATGCATCATCAAACCTCTCATCACTGATGCTAAGCATTGAACCACACCCCACCCGAAATAACGCGTGTCGTCATCTGAGTTGTGATGAAGTCACATCAAAAGCCCCGGAAAGCATTAAGCGGTGTGACGCGGCCTATCCCCTAGGAAGCGGAAGCAGCTTCTTGGCTAAATAGATTGAGTTGCAGTTCCGGTTTGAGCCGCATGACCACTAGAGTGACATCATCCTCAGTGTGTCGACCATGGCCCATAAAACGCTGCAACATTTCAAACAGATACGCCAAAATATCGTGCGCAGACTGTTGGTTGCGACAGGCCCACTTTAACGCATTGATCAAGTTATCTTCATCCATGCGCTCGCCCTTAGAGTTGGCGGCGTCGGTAAATCCATCCGTGTAATACAAAATCGTGTCGCCTGGTTGCAGTTCTACCTGCTCTTCGTAGTAGTGGGTATCGATATCAAGGCCTAGCAGCATCCCCACCGTATCTAATCGCGTCACGGTGTTGGTGGCAGCCCGCCACAGCAAAGGTGGATTATGGGCGGCATTGCTGTAAGACAGGGTGCGCGTCTTCGGTTCGTATTCGCCGTAAAACAACGTCACGAAACGACTGGAATTCTCCAAGTCCGTATGCATGACGTGATTTAAGTGATGCAGGATTTTGGCGGGGGAAAAACTATGGAGCACCTCGGCTCGCAGCATGCCTCGCAGCATCGTCATAATCAACCCGGCGGGCACCCCTTTCCCCATGACATCGCCGATCGCAAAACTCCACGGCGCTAACGCCGAAGATTGGATGTCGGGATGACGAATCTGGTCATAAGTGGTGGGAATAAAGTCGTAATAGTCGCCGCCGACTTTGTTCGCGGTGCGGCATTGCGCCGCTAGGTCAATACCATCAATACTGGGAAAGGTGCGGGGCAATAACTGTAGCTGAATCTCAGCGCCAATTTCCAACTCGCGGCCCATGCGTTCTTTTTTGCGCAGCGCGACGGTCAACTCTTCGTTTTCGATCGCGACTGCCGTCTGATCAGCCACTAGCCGCACGAGTTTTTGTCGGGTCTCAGACCAGGCATAGTCAACCTCGCGGCTAAAGACGTACAGCCGTCCCCGCTCCACATTTTTCACGATGATGGCGGTGCCAAAAATTTGAAAATCACCGCCCAGGTAGTGATGAACGTGGCGATCGAGGGCCAGCATCGCCGTGCGAGCAATTTCGATCGCACTTCCTGCTGGCGAAAAAGACGCGGTGACCTGACGAGTTGCCGCCTCTAGCGCCATTTTGACATCTTGACAATTATCATCACTTTGGCAGTGCAACCGCTCCAGCCGCACCTGACCATCCGGACGAAACAGTACCAACGCGCCGCCACTGGCATCAGTCACCCGGCTGGCAATCATCGGAATCAGTTCTAAAAACTGATTGAGGTTGTTCAAACTCCGCAGCGCAAATCCCAGTGAGCTGAGGAGATCTTGAATTTTGAACTGTTCACGTTGGAGACGGGTGACCAGCTCTTTCATCGCAAATGCGGGTGTGGCCTCTGGTGACGACGAATTGGTCTCAGAGGCATCGGAAGATGAACCGGATGGCATAGGCAGAGCTGTCATAAAAACTCCGGAAGTACAACGACTTCACACCCACTATTTCTCTACGTGAGCTTGTTGGGGATTAAGCATAGCACTACTCGTTAAAAGCGATCGCCCGAATCCCCGAACACGTCACGACGGCGATTTACGCCGCTTTAGCAAACTTGTTTCGAGCGGCAAAACCAGCATTCTCGGGCTGCATTGGCGCTCCCTGATTTCGTAAGTTTTAACGATTGGTAAACAGAGTTTCTAACTAGGGGTGGTGACTGACTACCCCTCACACCACTAGCCACAGTAACGCAAAGCAAACTGGAGTGCCGTATCCAGATCATCAGTCTGGGCGGGATAAGCGATCGCCGGGCGCTGAATTTGGAGTAGCCGTACCCCGAGATCAGCCGCGAGGATTTGTTTGTGGTCTTGCCCCCCGGGATGCCCCGACGCCTTTGCCACCACTTGTGTAATTTGCCAGTGTCGCCACAGGGCGGTTTCCAGTTCGGCACTGATGGGTGGGCGCAAGGCGATCAGGCGATTAGGGGTAAAGCCACAGTCCAAGGCGGTCTTGAGGGCGATGGGGGATGGCAAAATGCGGGCAAATAAGGTCGCTCGCGATTGCCACGGCGCAAAAACGGCTAACTGGCGATAGCCCAGGGTCAGAAGGGTGCGATCGCGAGCCAAATATTCGGGGGTCAGCAAGGTCGGTAAGTTGGGTACCCGCACCAGTCCCGGTCGTTGCTGTCGATCTCGCCAAGGGGTGACGGGCCGCTCGACCGGGGCGCGCTCATAGCGGAGATAGGGCAGCTGATGCCGCTGGGCGAGGGCGATCGCTAACTGGGAAATTGCCGTTGCAAAGGGATGGGAAAGATCGAGGATGGCGGTAATCGCCTTAGCCCGCAGCCAGCGATCGGCCTGATCCGGGGTGAGTTGCCCTACCTCGACGACCAACTGGCGGGACGGGGGATAGAGCGATCGGGCGGGCTCTGTGGTCACCGTGACGATGCAGGTGGGTGCTGAAGATGGCGCTAAAGGGAATGCCTGCACTAACTGCTGCACCAATTGGCGGCTTTCTTGGGTGCCCCCAATTAGCCAGAGCTGAGGCATTAGCTCAGCACCACCTTAAATAAGTGAAATAACTCCCCAGGCTGTTCTTTTTTGATCGTGACGCCTGCCGCTTTCAGGTGGCGTTTCCAATCAGCCACGGGCATCAGCTCCACCTCAGCCCCGAGATACATCTCTAAAATGGCCCAATCTTCCGCTAAGGGCAGATCTGGATCGATCACGTCAAAAATAAAAGGACTGCCCGGCTTCAGCACTTTTTTTACCGCCGATAACACCATGTCCCAATAGTTCCATTCGTAGTAGCAGCTCACCCCGGTGGCGATCGCCAGATCAAACTGCCCCGGCTCATACACATCCAGCTGATGGGCGGCGGCTTGGCGCATCCCCTTAAAGAGTTTGGAATTGAGCTGTGAACCCCGCGCATTGACTAAATCGCAAATGGCCCCGCTGATGTCCTGGCCGTAAAACCGCGCATCCCAGTCGCGCCAGCAGGGATAAAACAAAAAGCTACCCCCCGCGCCCAAGTCCAGGCAGTGATGCAATTTCTTGGGTTTCGCCATTTCCCAAAAGGGCGATGCCAGCCGGGTCGAGAGCTTGCCCGCGACCCAATCTTTGAATAGCGGCAGGGCTTCCACTGCCTCGGGCACCTCAACTGACTCACCCCGAAACTCACGGTTGTACCGTTCGGCCACCGCATCCAGACGTTCAGACAAACCAGTTGCAACCATAAATATGGAAACCTTTCAGGTTGAGCTTCCACATCCTAGCCTTTGAGCGCCTTATTAAAATTCTGGCGGTAAGACTTGTTTGCAATGAAATAGATCGGCCACAGCAGCGTTAAACCCACTTTATTTTCACTGAAGTTCGTTTTCCGAAAGCCGCTCCAAAAGCGCCAGGCACCAGTGCCATATGCGATCGCTAGGGCCAGCACCAATAAATTTCCCATGACCTTAACTCAACCTTAATAAGGGGATATGTGACATCACCCTTTAAAATAGCAGCGACACGCCTGTCGTGGCTGAGATGTGATTTTGTTATGAGTGAATGATGCCGACACCTGCTTTGTCGGCAATTACAGCATCAGTGCGATCTACCTAACCACGAGCTAGGCCGATGCCACTGGTGGTTTAGCGTCACTTATTAACGACAAAACTGCACTCAATGCCTGTTTATGCTATTCGATAGATGTGGATTTCCCTATCCCGATAGACGATAACGACAGCAGATACGTTGAGGCTGTGATCTGGTACCAATTGGCTAGGTCACTTAGGGATTGGCCTTGACAATTCAGTGACAGGACTAAATTTAGTCGTCGAAGACAATTCCTTTAAACATGAGGAGGATCCAATGCGTGCAGTATTAATGGCCGGCGGTTCGGGAACTCGTTTGCGACCGCTTACCTGTGATCTGCCTAAGCCGATGGTGCCCGTGATGAATCGCCCGATCGCCGAGCACATCATCAATCTCCTCAAGCGCAACGGCGTTGATGAGGTCATCGCGACGCTTTATTTTCTCCCCGATGTCATGCGGGATTACTTCCAAGACGGCAGTGATTTTGGGGTGCGCATGACCTACGCCGTGGAAGAAGATCAGCCGCTGGGTACTGCGGGCTGCGTCAAAAATATTGCGGAACTATTGGACGATACATTCTTTGTGATTAGTGGTGACGGGATCACCGACTTTGACTTGCAAGAGGCGCTCCGGTTCCACAAAGCCAATGGGTCAAAAGCGACCTTGGTGCTCGCCCATGTGCCTAATCCAGTCGAGTTTGGGGTCGTCATCACAGATGAAGACAATCGCATTCAGCGGTTTTTGGAAAAGCCCTCCACGAGTGAAATCTTCTCTGATACGGTCAACACTGGCACCTACATCTTGGAGCCGGAGGTCTTAGACTACCTGCCAGCAAATCAGAAAACTGACTTTTCTGAAGATCTCTTCCCGCTCTTGCTCGAAAAGGGAGAACCCATGTTTGGGTACGTGGCCCAGGGCTACTGGTGCGATGTGGGTCACCTCGATGCTTACCGGGAAGCGCAGTACGACGCCCTCAATAAGAAAGTAGACGTCGATCTCGATTACTATCCCGAAACCTCTCCCGGTATTCGCATTGGTCAGGACACGGAAATTGATCCGACGGCTGAGTTGCACCCCCCACTCATGATTGGCGACAACTGCCGTATCGGGGCTCGGGTCAAGCTGAAGCCATGTACGATTATTGGCGACAATGTCACCATCGGTAATGATGCCCAGTTAGAGCGTACGGTGGTCTGGAATGGAGCCATTGTGGGCGAAGAAGCGTTTTTGCAGGCTTGTGTCATTTCGCGCGGGGCACGAGTTGATCGCCGGGCTCAGATCCTGGAGGGCGCTGTGATCGGGGCCTTAACAAATGTCGGTGAGGAGGCCCAAATTAGCCCTCGGGTGAGGGTGTGGCCAAACAAACAAATCGAATCTGGGGCAACTTTAAATATCAATTTAATTTGGGGCAATATGGCGCAACGTAATCTATTTGGTCAGCGCGGAGTATCAGGGCTGGCCAACATCGATATCACTCCTGAATTTGCAGTCAAACTGGGGGCTGCATACGGGTCTACTTTGCCGTCAGGCTCTAACATCACGGTGTCACGTGACCAGCGCAGCATTTCGCGCATGGTGTCGCGATCGCTAATTTCTGGCCTGATGTCAGTGGGGATCAATATCCAAAATCTGGAAGCGACGGCCATTCCGCTGGCGCGGGCCGTCATCCCTTCCTTGGGCGTGATTGGGGGCATTCATGTCCGCATCCACCCTGATCGACAGGATCATATTCTCATCGAGTTCTTTGACGAGAACGGTATCGATATTCCCAAGGGCAAAGAGAAGAAGATCGAGGGGGCTTATTTCAAGGAAGATTTGCGGCGATCGCCCATTCAAGAAATTGGCACGGTCACCTATCCCAGCCGCGTTCTCGATGCTTACACCACCGCCTTTGAAGAGCACCTGAACGTTGAAGCCCTACGCAATAGCAACTCCAAAGTGGTCATCGACTACGCTTACGCGGTCTCGGGGGCGGTGCTGCCGCGCCTATTAGCCAAGTTTGACTGTGATGCGGTGGTCTTAAATGCCAGTCTGAGTCAAGTCGCTCCTTCGGCCACTGACCGAGAAGCCATGCTAGGACAGTTAGGGCAAGTCGTGCAGGCTCTTCAGGCAACCTTTGGGGTGCAAGTATCGGCCCACGGTGAGCAATTTGTATTAGTGGATGAAGTGGGCACCCCCATTCGGGGCGAAGCGTTGACCGCCTTGGTAACCCACATGGTGCTGACGGCCAATCCTCGCGGTACGGTCGTCGTACCCGTCCATGCCACCGGCGCGATTGAGCATATTGCGCGGCGTCATGACGGCAATGTCATTCGTACCAAGGTCAATCCGACGGCGTTGATGGAAGCCTGTCAGGAAAACGACAATGTGGTGTTGGGCGGTAGCAGCGACATGGGCTTCATCTTCCCGCAAATGCATCCGGGGTTTGATGCCATGTTCTGCATTGCCAAGATCATCGAGATGCTGACCATTCAAGAGCATACGCTGGGCCAAATTTGGGCTGAGTTGCCCCGGATCTCTCACCGCATTCAAACCCTCCGCTGTCCTTGGACTTCCAAGGGCGCGTTGATGCGTCACATGGTGGAAACGCATCCTGCTGATCAGCTAGAGCTGGTAGACGGCGTCAAGGTATTAGATCCAAACAGTGACGGCTGGATCTTAGTGCTGCCGGATGCCGGAGAGCCGCTCGTACATATTTACGTCAATAGTGAAGATCGCGAATGGGTTGATGAAAAGCTGAATGAATATCGTCAGAAGGTCTTGGCCTTTATCGATCAAGAACAAGGGATGCACCAAGTTCCTCAGGAGACGGCATCATGAACCATTGTTTACTGATGGCTGAAATTATCTCAGCCCCCCAGTTGCGCTATACCCAAGATAATCAGACCGCGATCGCGGAAATGACGGTCGCTTTCCCCGGTTTACGGGATGATGACCCGGCGCAGCCGCTCAAGGTCATCGGATGGGGCAATCTGGCACAAGAAATGCAAGAGCGCTACCAGGTGGGCGAGCGCGTCCTATTGGAAGGTCGTCTGGCAATGAACACCGTTGATCGTCCCGAAGGCTTTAAAGAAAAGCGGGCGGAGATGACGGCGCAGCGGGTTTATCGTTTGACTGATTTAGGCACTACAGTGATTGGACAGCCTGCCCCCATGCCGAATGCGGACACGCCGTCACCAGCAGCGATAGCGGCTCCCAGCCCCTCTGCTGCCCAAGCTGCACCGACGGCAGCAGCCACCCCTGATGCTGCGGCAGATGTCGATTACGACGACATTCCGTTTTAAGGCTTGGGATGGCGCAGCGATCGCTGACGTCAGCGATCGCTGCGTGTTCTTCGACCGCGAGCAAGCATTGTGGTTGGCCGCAGTAAATTAAGAAATTTCCTTCAATCTCTTTGCGCTGGGTCAAACAGCGGTTAGATTTGGAGCAGCAGTGTAGAGACGACATTGACAATGACAGCGACATCGCCTGGACTGGAAACTTTGACGACCTTGCCGGAGGAGGATGGATCTCCCGTCACCGCTAATCACGTAGACGTCATTGAGACGGTCATTAGCAGTCTTGAACAAGACGAAAGTGCGATGGTCAGCCGTAGCGACCAGGGCATTTTGTGGAAATTTCAGTACGGCAGTGTTGAGGTTTTCGTGCAGCTCACAGGCAGTAGCGATGAAGATATTTTGACTGTCTGGTCGCCAGTGCTAACTCTGCCTGCTAAGGATGAACCTGGTCTCATGCGCCACATTTTAGAGATGAACTGTGGCGAAACGTTTGAATCTTGCTTTGGTATTCTCGGTAACCAAGTTGTGGTGTTAGCCAGTCGGCCGCTCGCGGATATTTCACCGGGCGAAATATCTCGCTTGATGACGATTGTGGCTACCATTGCCGACGATAATGATGAAGCGCTACAGGCTGAATACGGCGCTTAGGATGCCGAAACTACAGTTGTTAACGCCTTTTGACATCGCTCTAAACCCATGAGTTTGCAGGGACGCAGTATTGCGGCACCAGCGGTTCCTGGCGCAGGCCAGATGGCGATCGATAGTTGGATGCTAGACCAGCTTGTAACTCATGGACAAGCGCCAATGCTGCGGTTCTACGGCTGGTCGGCGGTAGCAGTTTCTCTTGGCTATCACCAGCGGCAATGGCCCGAGCCGTGGGCGCATTTAACCTGGCAAGGGCAGCCCGTGGAGTTGGTGCGGCGTCCCACCGGGGGGCGAGCCGTGTTGCATCAGGGCGACCTGACCTATGCGATCGCGTTACCGATCAGCGGTAACCGCCAAGCGGCCTATCAAACCATTTGTGAGGCGCTGATTGCGGCTTGGCGGCAGTTCGACGTGCCCCTGCACTACGGCACGGCTGGCAGTAGCTATCGTCATCAAGCTAATTGCTTTGCGCTGGCGACGTCGGCTGATTTAGTGACAGACGATGGATATAAATTGATTGGGAGTGCTCAGTTAAGGCGCGATCGCTATGTTTTGCAACATGGCTCCATCCGTCTGTGGCCCAATCTTGACTTGGCTCGACAGGTGTTTGGACATCCGCCGATCGCTGAGCCGACTCCCCCTACCGCTATTCCAGAGCAGCCCAGCGATGAGTTTTTGATGCAGCTCCAAGCGGTCATTCAGCAGGAGTTGACTAAACGGCTACAAGTCGCCTTCACGCCCCAGCCCTTAAGTGATCAGGAACTTGCTGCCATTGCTGAGCGATCGACTGCCTTTGCTATTCCTGCAAGCTCTTCGCCAAAGCGGGCAGCTTTAACCCCGGCGGATATTCCCCCTCGTCTTTGATGCGCTGAATCGCGTTATCCGAGATGCTGAGATTCATCTTTTTGCCTAAGGCGCGCACAACTTCGCCCCGATCAATCACGCCGGCCACCGCATCAGCCGGGGTCAACACCAAGAGCCGCGACAGCTCTTGCTGCTCCAGCAGCATAATGACTTCCGCCAGAGACGTCGTTTCGCGCACATTGGTCACCGTTGTTAGCGGGCGGGCAATGTCCATGAGCGTTTGTTGCTCCCATTGGCTACGCTCCACATCGCGAACGTCTTCGATTTTGACGACGCCCCGATAGCGACCGTCAGACGCCGCTAGATAGACCGGTGCCTGAGTTGACTGCAACAGATATTCATCGGCAAACTCGCGGAGCGATAGATTAGCATCCAGCACGCGAAAATCGCGGGCCATGGCATCAGCAGCGGTCAGCTCTGATAGCGTCTCTTGCAAATCCGCAACTCGTCCGTAGTTTGAAGCATTACGAATGGCAAATCCACCAATTAGAACAATCCAAATGAGGTCGAGACTAGGCTGAGCTAGATAAGCGAGCAAGCCGCCACCGACAGCCGTCCATCCCAGGATTTGCCCCGTTCTCGCGGCCCAGCGCACCCCTTTGATGCGACTATCAGTGGCCTTCCAAACAGCGGCTTTCAGCACCTGCCCACCGTCCAACGGCAATCCCGGAATCAGATTAAACACCGTTAAGACGAGGTTGATTTGGGCCACGTTGGCAAATAGAACGGCCATGGGAGCGGGCAGCGCCAAAAGGTTGACGCTTAGCGTCAGTAGCATGTAGAGCCCCAGGCTTACTGCTGGCCCGGCGATCGCCACTTGAAAGGCTTGCCCCGGCGTTTTTGATTCTTGGTCAATCGCCGCAATGCCGCCAAAGAGAAACAGCGTAATGGAATTGACTTTGATGCCTTGCGATTTCGCCACCAAGCTGTGGCCCAGCTCATGTAACAAGACTGAGCCAAACAGCAAGAGCGCCATGCTGAGGCCCACAAGCCAAGCTCCATTGCCCCAGTTTTGCTGCCAGGTCGGATTGCTGCCGTACACAAAAGTCACCAGCAACACAATCACGAACCACGAAGTGTCGAGGTAGAGAGGAATTCCTAAAATGGAGCCGACACGCCATCCAGACTGCATAATATTTAGCCGAGCGTAAACAATAAATAGAACGGACCTGCCAAGACTGAAGCCTTACAAGAGGTTCTGTCTCCTGTATTTTAACGGGAGGTTTCCTGCAGATTGGTGGCGACGACCCGGCTGTCTTGGCGAAATATCCGACAAGAGCGCATTAATCCAACACAACCGGGCCTGCGGGATGGCAGTTATAACAGCCCAGCGTTGCCTAAGCCCAAAATCATGCCCGCCCCTAAAATATGACCGAAACTGGCCGTAGCGAGTAGTTCGGGCACGCCGAACCCTTCAAACAACCCTGGCAGACTAAAGGGTAGAGCCGGGCCAGCCCCCGGTTTTTGGATCGCATAGCGACCGATCGCAATCACAAATAGATTGCAAGTAATCATGATGATGGCGGTCTGGAAAGACCAAGCGGGGGTTGTGGGAACAGCTTGCGCCAACACCGAAAAAGTAGCAGGAATCAAGGATTCAGCCTCCAACAGACAGGATGATTGGTCTATTGGATCATAAAGACCCGTAGAATCGAGATCGGCAGAATGTTTAACAGAGTTAACAGGATAACGATGGCCTGTGTAGATTCTTCTCTTTGGGTAAAGATTTGTGGGCTGATGGTGCCTGGCCAAGCCGTGGCGATCGCTCGCCAAGGGGTCAGTGCGATCGGCCTCATCGCGGCTCCCCAATCGCCCCGCTATGTGACGCCCTTGCAAATGCAAGCTATCAGTGCAGCCCTGGTGGCCGCTGAATCTGCCCAGGTAGAGCGCGTGGGGGTGTTTGTAGATGCCTCCCTAGAGACCCTGCAAATAGCGGCTCTGACGGGAAAACTCACCACCCTACAGCTCCACGGTCAAGAATCCCCCGCTCACTGCGCGCAAATCCGCCAGCGGTTGCCCGATGTGAAATTGATCAAAGCCTTTCGCATTCGCGATGAGGCCGATCTCGCCGCCATCCGCCCCTACGAGAGCTGCGTCGATGCCCTGTTGCTGGATGCGTATCATCCTCATCTCCAAGGGGGGACGGGAGAAACGCTCAATTGGCGATCGCTCCAAACTTTTCGTCCTGCCAAACCCTGGATTTTAGCGGGGGGGCTCAATCCAGACAATATTTCCGAGGCCTTGGCACTCCTGCAACCAGATGGCGTCGACCTATCGAGCGGGGTTGAGCTGAGCCCCGGCAATAAATGTCTGCACCAAACGCAACGACTGTTCACAGAGCTATCGCACTTGCAAACGTTGTCGGCATCGTGACAAAAATCCAGCCACCCAAAAGCTAGAGCGGCCACGATGATGCCCTCCGGTACAGGTCAATAGCATTTTGAAATATGGGGCGATCGCTGCTACCAAGATAAGCAGGAGCGATCGCCATCCACAGCTCCACTTAAAACAGCGATGGCTGGTGGCGCACTAAGCTGAGAAACTCCTCACGAGTTTTGGAATCTTCCTGGAAGCAACCAATCATGGCGCTGGTGACCGTCCAAGAACCAGGCTTTTGCACGCCGCGCATCGACATGCACATATGGCTGGCCTCGACGACAACCGCCACGCCTTGTGGATCTAAGACTTCTTGAATGGCTTCAGCGACCTGGCGGGTTAAGCGCTCTTGCACCTGAAGACGGCGGGAATACATCTCTACGATGCGAGCTAGCTTGCTCAGGCCGACCACCCGCTGCTTGGGAATATAGGCCACATGGGCGCGCCCCATGAACGGCAGCATATGGTGTTCGCACAGGCTAAACAAAGTGATGTCGCGCACGAGCACCATTTCGTTATGACCTTCGTCAAAAATGGCGTTATTGACCAAGTCATCGAGGGACTGGCTGTAGCCGCTGGTCAAAAAACGCATGGCTTCCGCGACCCGCTTCGGGGTTTTGAGTAAACCTTCGCGCTCAGGGTCTTCACCCAGCGAGAGGAGCATGGTCCGCACGGCATCCATCATTGCCAGTTGGCTCTCGTCAGAGCTCTCGTCAGAAACGGGCTTGGCATTGGTGCTTTCACCGTAAGCCGTGCTGCGGTCAGGCCGAATCGCCGTGACGCCATTTTGACGGAGGTCGAGGTCGGCGGTTGAGCTCGACAAATTGGCACCATTATTGTTGGTGTTAGAAGACACGGTAGTCATAGTGGATTGTTAATTAATTCTCCAAGCAGTTGAAATTTTGCCGATTGACCGTGAACAACTGACCGATCAAAGGGCACCTCCGCTGGGCATCAACGTGATTTCGTCAATGACTGCGGAATTTGGCAGTTGGACAGCGTGCAAGATGCTTTGAGCCACGATCGCTGGAGTCAGCATTTGTGAGCGCTCAAAATCAGCCTGTACCGTCTCGGTATCCCAAAGTGGCGTGTTAACCGCCCCAGGCGATACTGTCATGACGCGAATGCCATGTTCGCTTTCCTCAACCCCTAAAATGCGGCCGAGGGTGATTAACCCAGCTTTGCTAGCGCTATAAGCACCCCAATTGGGGAATGCATTGTGAGCCGCGATGGAAGCAACGTTAATAATGGTGCCTTGACCCTGGGCTCTCATGCCCGGAACCACTGCTTGCATCGCGAGCAAAACGCTCGTCAGGTTGAGGTTGATCAGGGTTTGCCAGTCGGCTAGGGGCATATCAGCCAGCGTGCCGGTATAGCCCATGCCAGCGTTGTTGACAAGAATGTTGACGTCGCCAAAGTCTGCTAACAAGCTGGCTAGGTTGGCTGCTAAAGTGTCAACTTGGCTCAGGTCGATGCTGTAATACTTGACTGCAACTGGCAACTCGGCCAATTCTTGCTGCAAGGCCTGCAGCTTGTCCGGCGTGCGGGCGACTAAGGCAAGGTCAATACCAGCCTGGGCCAAGGCGATCGCGGTCGCGCGGCCAATACCGCTGCTTGCACCGGTAATCAGCGCCCGCTGTTTGCTTTCAGAAGTCATAAACTTGATGTTAAAAATACTTACGATGAGGCTGAGCGTTGGGTCAGCATTCCAGCTTTGCTGTTAGCAAATAATCACTTTGAGGAGTAGCAGAGCTAGTTCTGGAATCCGCTACAAAACCAATGTTAACAAATGTAAACCCTATTTGTGTTTATTCTCATCTGGCTATCGTCGATCATATCAGGCCATCTGCCCAAAGCCGATAGTCTTTTGTCAATACCCACCAGACCACGGCACGAATGCTCAGTACGTCTGGCGGGGGCAGAAAATACTGTGCAGATCAAACGTGTCGCCATCGATCGCAGGTGCCTAAGCCATGGGGCATGACCTGCGCCTAGCTCAGGCCATACGATAACGGTACAACTGAACGGCTGCTGTGAGCATTGAGCTAGCGGTTGTCAGTGCCCGTTTCCTACTCAGCGATGGACGTTGTTCTGCCCGGTCTAGGGCGGAGGTTAAACGGTGCTGGGGTGAGCGGTTTCGGCGAAGACACCCACTTGGCGAAATTTTTGATATCGCAAGTCTCGTCGTTCTGCCGGAGACAATACCAGCAGTGATTCCAGGTTTTCTCGTAGGGCCTCGCGCAAAATCTCTGTGGCTTTTACGGGGTCAGCGTGGGCTCCACCCAGTGGTTCGGGTAGCAGCACATCCAGGATGCCAAGATTCATTAAATCCTGCGCGGTGATTTTGAGGGCTTCGGCGGCTTCGGCGGCGCGGCCAGAATCCTTCCACAAAATGGCGGCGCAGGCTTCTGGACTTGCTACCGTGTAGACTGCGTGTTCCAACATCATGAGGCGATCGCCCACACCAATGCCCAACGCCCCACCCGAGCCGCCTTCGCCAATGACGGTACAGACAATGGGGACGTCCAGCGCAAACATTTCGCGGAGGTTATAGGCGATCGCTTCTCCTTGCCCCAACTCTTCGGCTTCATAGCCAGGGAAAGCGCCAGGGGTATCAATGAATGTAAAAATTGGCATGTGAAAGCGATTGGCATGTTGCATCAGCCGCATGGCTTTGCGGTAGCCCCCCGGCGAGGCCATGCCAAAATTGCGCGCCACATTATCCTTGGTGTCGCGGCCCTTTTGATTTCCCAGCATTACTACTGGACGGCCCTCGAACCGGGCAATACCCCCCACCAAAGCCGGGTCATCTTTGCCGGAACCGCGATCGCCGTGCAGTTCAATCCATTCATCGCTAATCGCTTGGATGTAGTCCAACGTGCTCGGGCGGCGGGGATGACGAGCGACTTGTAGCCGTTGCGCTGGGGTCAGGCTCGCAAAAATTTCTTGCCGCAATTGGTCGGCCCGGGTCTCTAACTGCCGGAGTTGCGTGGAAACATCGACTTCGTTGTCTTCAGCCAGATTACGAATCTGGTCGATGCGCTCTTCCAGTTCCACTAGCGGTTTTTCAAAATCTAACAGAATGGTTTTGCGTTGGGTCGTCGGCATAATTTCAACTACATCGGTGTCAGAATCGCTGCAAGCTGGCGTCAGCTAAAGGCCATCGGCGCGGTCAGATCAGGCAACCTCTTTCAGTAAGCATAGCGGCTCTTGTTTTTCTCTCTGGAGGGATTCAACTGAATCGCGATCGCCCAAGTCAGCCGTTACCCGTGCCATTAAAAGGAGCATTCGCAAGTTCGACGGAAAATTCTGCAGCACGAGTCATGGCAGCCCAGTGGCTTTACCCGTGTCCACCATCAGGAACCCTCAGACACGAGAGAGGGAGAATTGAGCTGGAGCAATGGACGAAAGCCATGACGCACGGAAGATTGGCCAATCATGTCCATCTTTTCGAGGGTGATTTGGTTGCGGCCCCACGAAAAATTCGTGTACCACTTTTCAAACTCCAGCAGCATGGCCTCAGCAAAACAAGCAAACAACTGCCGCGCGGGCACATCCATGTTCACAATGTTCATGATGCGCCAGTCAATATCCAAAGAATGCTCGACAATGCCGCCTTTGAGAACGTAAACGCCTTCAGCGTTAAAGTGACTATCGAGGTTTTTGGGATAACCGCCATCAATCATCAGACAAGGGCGTTTGAGAATTTCGGAATCAATATTGACGCCCTTGGGCATACTCGCTACCCAAACCACAATATCGGCCTGGGCCACTGCCGCTTCTAAACTATCGGCAATGGTGCCACGACCTAGCTCCGCTTGGAGACTTTGCAACCGCTCTTGGTTCCGCGCCACTAGTAACAGCTCTTGAATATCAGTTCGAGCCGTGAGCCAGCGACAGACTGCACTGCCAATGTCTCCCGTAGCGCCACAGACGGCAACTGTCGCGGTGGAAAGATTGATGTCCAGCTTAGCGGCAGCGGCCTCAACTTGTCGACAAATGATGTAAGCCGTGTGGGTATTGCCCGTAGTAAAGCGTTCAAATTCCAACGAGACATTACGTACCTGGCGCATCTGGCTCAGATTGAAATTCTCAAAGATAATGGACGAAAAACCACCGAGTGCAGTGATGTCAATACCGTTTTTCTGAGCATGAGCCATCGCGTTGACGACTTTGCGAGCTGCTGTCTTGATGCGTCGTGCTGCCAGCATTTCTGGCAAAAAACAGGATTCGACGTAACGCCCTTCAATGATTTGGCCGGTGGCACTGGTGACTTTGATGTTGTCAACAATCTGTGGTGGTGCGCTACACCAAAAGTCGAGCCCTTGATCAGCATATTCGGGATAGCCTAAGTCTCGTGCGACTGCTTGAGCGTGATCGAGACTGGTTAAGTGTCCAATGAGACCAAACATCAGTAATCCTGCGTGCCACCTGTGAGGGAATAAAGAATAAGGCAATAACTAAAGATTTTCTCACCATACAGCATTTTTACTTGCCAAAGTCCATCACTGGTCGGAAAGTGTGGACGATGCTGAGCGCTTTTTACAGTATCTGTATGAGCAACTTTTTAGACATCCAGAGTGACGAGTCTCACAGCGCGACTAAGCTCGGTCTTTTTGCCACCGCGAAAAAATCTCATTCAACTGCCAGGTTGAACAATATGTGCAAAAAAAGCGATCGCGACCTCCTGTTCAAGGCGCGACCGCATTCTCCTCACGACCTAAACAGCTTTGTCAGCCGTCCATCGGTAGTGTTCTAGTTAGAGATATGGATACTCTGGTCTTAAACCGTTGCCAACCCTTGAGCCGAAAGCTTCATCACTTCGCGACTCGAGAAGCCGATGTTGCCGAGGGCTTCGCCATAGGTGATCATGAAATCCTCAACGAGAGCTTCCTTTTCCATACCTAAGACGTTGGCATCATCCGCCACCTGGTTGAGCATAGCCCAAACAATTGGCAGATTTTGGCGGTTAGCTTCTTCTAGCTCGGTTTTTGAAGCTTCGAAGTTAGCCTTAAGCCATTCCTCACCAAAGTTGAGGTGCATGTACTCATCTTTGACGACACCTTCAGTGATTTTACGGGCAAAATCATCGGCGACGGGAATGTAGATGTTGTAAGCCGAAATCGCAAACGTCTCGATGATTAGCGATTGAATCAGCAAACAAGTTACGATCTTGCCTTCATCCCAGGCTTGCTTAAAGTTGTCGTGCAGCTGCTCAAAGAAAGCTTGAGCAAATTCCATGTCAGCAATCACCGACAAGTTTTTACCGCAAGCTTGAAAACCTTTCATATGGCGTTTTTCCATCTTAGCCAAACGCAAGAGATCATCCTTGGCGTCGGGGAGGAGTTCTGCCAACTTGTAGTAGTTGTCGAATGCCTCTTGCTCACCCTCAATTACGATCGCATTAATCCGGCTGTAAGCGTCTTTGTAGCTCTCAGACTGGTAATCGAGTGCAGGAGTGATATCCAACTGTTGCATAGCTATGTAATCCTTGCGTCTAGCATATGATACTGTCAATCCTGCCCCCAATAATACACCTCTAAAGTCAATACCCTGCAACATAAAATATCACTGGGGGGCGGGTTGAACTGGTTTCAGTGTAGCCCTGGAAAAGCTGGGTCGGGGGTGCTGTTTTTGATCTTAAGCAATGCAGCACCGTGGTTGGGCCGCCTTAACCGGTCACTGAGATACTGGAGATTATAGAGATTGGCCTATAAGCACTCAAAGAGATTGATCTGAAGACCTCTCACCAAGAGGGCTTGAATGCCATGCTCCTGGTGAGATGAAGCCTTTGCCGTCACGCGAATTTCGCCGCTATCTCTGCTGAGCTCGCTGGTAGTAGACCGGAGATCCTTGATCAGGCACAAAATGACAAGTGCGATAAGAGCGCCAAAAGCTTTGCCAAATCGGGGCTGTTGACTTGCGATAATAACCGCCCAAGATGGGCTTAATCGCCTCAGTGGCAGCTTGTAGGTGATAGTGGGGAATGCTCAAGAAAATGTGGTGAGCCACATGGGTGCCAATATCATGATGAATGGGATTGAAAATTCCATAATCACGATCAATCGTGGAAAGTGCTCCCTTCAGGAAGAACCAATCTTCATCGGGATACCAAGGAATATCCGCTTCCGTATGATGCAAGTACGTGACTAAATCAAGCCACATCACAAAAATTACGTAAGGCACTCCATAATAGGCCCCTAAGGCCAGCCAGCCGATTTGGCTGCCGATCACCGCTAACAAGGCCAGCATTCCGAGTAGCCAAACCGTGCTGGTAATGACATCCCACTTTTCGCTGGGCTTAAAGAGAGGACTATCGGGTAGGAAGTGGGAACCGCCAGGGCGACTGGGCGATCGCCGAAACAGATACACCGGATAGGCAATTAAGGGCAGATAGAAGCGGACGAGCTTTTCGGGCCAGGTCATCTCGTCATACTTCATTTCACTAACGGGATACCAGCTTTCATCGGTGTCTAGGTTCCCCGTGTTGGCATGATGGGTGCGATGGCTGATCCGCCAGCCGTGAAAGGGTACCAAAATGGGCGTGTGGCTGAGGTGCCCCACTAAATTATTCACCCATTTGTATTTTGAGAAGGAACCGTGACCGCAGTCATGACCCACCACAAATAACGCCCAGAACATGGTGCCTTGGGCAAACCAGTAGAGGGGCCACACCCACCAAGCTTGAATGGTGGGTGCCGCTACGAATAAACCCGTGATGATGCCAATATCCAGCAAAAAATACGCGAGCGATCGCGGCAAAGATGGCTCGAAACAATAACTAGGGATGGCTGACCGTAAATCCTTCAGCGTAAACGGCAGTTCACTGGTGGCCGCTGAAAGACGGCTCACGGACGATGATGGGTCTGAGGGAGGAGGAGATTGTAATTGCACAGATTAAAGCCATTGGAGAATTAAAGAGCTAGCTAATCGTTGTGGGTCACACGGTCAGCAAAAAAGCACAAACAATGCCAACGACGCTGAGTCAGCTATCAATGCTCTCAACGCCGCTGGAACGAGAAACCGGTGGCACTTACCGCAAGCTTTGAAAGGAGCGATAAGCGTCGACTTCGTCATACAAATGACACTGACGCGTAATTTGAGTCATCAGCTGCCAAGAAAATTGACGAACATAAATATGCTCGCCCCAATTGTTCATGAGGCTCTGATGCGCTTGGCGCAAATTGTAGGAAGGGATCCCAACTGACAAATGGTGTGGCACATGCACGTTAATGTCATGGCACAGTACCTCGACCCATTTGGGATAGGTGCAATGCACGGTACCGGCCAACTGAGCAGGCACTGCCGACCATTGAGCCGCTGGACGAAACTGAATTTCAGGAATCGTGTGATGCACGATAGTGAAGGTGCTCATCCAGAAGTGGTAGCCCAACCAAGGCATGAGCCAAAACTTCACAATGCCCCACAACCCAAGCGTGAAGTACATCGTGGGAAAAAAGACCGCCGCAAAGACCAGAACAACTGCGATTGAAGTTTTCACCGCTCGGCGATCGCGCTCGGCAAAGTTGCTCACTTGAAAATGCAAAACGGCCCAATGCGCAATCGAGCCAATCCACCAAAAACCACCTCGAAGCAGCTGATACCCCTTTTGCAGCCACTGAGGAGTCGCTTGAAAGGCCTCGACAGTCCACGGCTCCCAAGCATTATCGACATGCAGCTTATTTGTATGAACGTGGTGATGATCATGCAGAATTCGCCAGCAGTGAAACGGGTAAAGGAGCGGCATCATCATGATGTGACCCACCCAATTATTGACCCAACGACGCTTCGCAAAGGAGCGGTGACCGCAATCATGGCCAACTACAAATAGTCCGGTGGCAGCAGTGCCGGTAAAGCCCCAGGCCAAGGGTAGTAAATACCAGGGGGCGAGGGCAATTGCACCGATACCAGCGGCAACACTTAAGAGGGTGATGAGTACTGAAAACCAGGCTTTACGCCAGTCTTTTTCAAAACAGGATTTAGGAATTGTTTGAATAACGTCGCTCAGCTTCAGCTCATGTAGCTGAGAAGCATTTACTACCGGGGAAAAGGCTCCGGCAGAAGACGGTAATGTAGCAGTCATTCATAGCCTCGCATAAATATCAGACTGTGTTAGATTGCTGCTCCAAACTACCCCGCTGATACTTTGTTGCCATGGCAAGACAGCATCAGGGCAGTGCGTTTTTGACATGGCACGAATGAAGCCATGGGCAGCTCAGAAGCTTTTAAGAGTCTGATATACAAACCTTAACAGTTTACCCTAAGGTGGTCAGCCTTTTGCTCCGAATTCTCACTCAAATCAAGCTTTCCAGACTTTAGCGTCGAATACTATTGGCCGAGCTCTGGACGCGGTCAGCTTGATGAAAGTCTCTGCTGTAAAACTCCAGCGATCGCCGGCGATCAATGTGCCCGCAGCTTAAAAGCCGAGGTCAGCTTTCGCCGCTTCTGAGGCGCGAAATAAAGGTTCATCGGGCATATCTTCCCAAGCGGTAGCCCCGACCTCGCGGTAAAACTGGGCGTCATAGGCGCGGGTCCGCACGACCACCGGCATTGGCGTCGCGTGCCCCAAAATCAGTGCTTGTTGTTTTGAGTCCAGCTTGGCGAGAACCGATCGCAAGCTTTGCGCCCCGGAAACCCCCGTAAAAATGGCGTCGATATCCTTCTCATCATTCAGCAGCGCCGTGATTCGGGTGCCAATTTGCGACATCACCTCGTTATCAATCCCTGAAGGGCGTTGATCGACCACTAGCAAAGTGACGAAATACTTGCGCATCTCTCGGGCGATCGTGCCAAAAATGGTTTGACGAGCGGTGGCCGGGTCGAGAAAGCGGTGCGCTTCTTCAATGGTAATCATCAGCTGTTGGGGGCGATCGCTGGGATTTTTGGTTTGCAAAAATCGTTCCGCCTTTTGCACATAAATCGCGTGAATGCGGCGGGCGATGACATTAGTCGCCAACATATAAGACAGCAAATTCGACTGTGAGCCGAACTCCACAATCACGTGCTTGCCCGCATCGATCGCCGCCAAAACTTGGCCCACATAGTTATGAGGACAGGCAGCCCGAATATATTTCAGATCCACTAACCGAGTCAGCTTACGCTGTAGCGCCATAATGGAAGACTTATTGCCCATCTTGGTTTCACAAAAGTCTTGAATCTCTTCATTAGTCATCGCCAGCAGGCGATTAATCCAGCTTTTGCCAAACTCGTTGCGGAGAATGATGGCGTTTTCCAGGCTGGCTTCCGACAGATTCAATTCACCCCGCACGAGCATCAGATCTTCGACATCAATCTGATCAAAGCTGATGTAGAGCTCCTGAGCATCGCGCACCCCCCGACGTTTGGTCGCTTCTGGATCAAGGGTAAAGATCTGCACTTGACCAGGAAACAATTGGCGCAACCCTTTGACCGTACTGAAGTGCTTACCTTCGCTAACGGCTTCCCAGCCGTACTCTGAATGCATGTCGAAAATTAGATTAACGGCGGCCTGTCGTTGAATCGTGCCTGACAGCAAGACCCGGGTGAGAAAAGATTTGCCCGTGCCTGACTTGCCAAAAATGCCGTTGCTGCGCTCGACAAATCGATCTAAATCCAGACAGATCGGCACACTCATATCAATCGGCTGGCCAATCACGAAATTGCGGCGATGGAGGTCATCTTCCCAGCCGAAAACGATGCGAAAGTCGCGTTCGGCGGCGTCATACACCTGGCTGAAATGGCTGGGAATCGTTTTGACGGGCAGCAACTCGACGTTAGCGCTGCTCTGCGCTTCATAAGACGCGGCACCATTGGTGCGTTTTTTCGTCGATTTCGCAGTTTTGCCGCCAGGAATTGAGTCTTCGTCCTGTGGGGTGAGCATCAGCATTGGGCTAAGGCTAGCGGTGCCGTAAGTCCCGGTGCCAGAGAGCACTTCTTGCAAAAACAGGTTGCTGGGTTCGGGGGGATTGGCCAAAATGCGAGCGCTGGCGGTGCCCAGGGCCACGTCGGTGAGCATACAGAAAAAGCGCGATCGCCGCCCCTGCACCACTAAAAATTTGCCCACTCGCAAATCTTCGACCGATACGTCGGGATGCAGTCGCACCTCCAGTCCTCGAATGAGTGAGCCTTCAATGACAGACCCCAGCGGCTTGCCGAACTCCATAGGGTATCTCCCGCAGCGTTGCCCCTATAGTAGATCGACTCACTCGCATTTAGTACATTTGTTTAGATCGCTGCTGGATATTTGGTATCGCCTGGCGGGTGACGGTTGATTAACCTGAGTTCGAGATAAAGGATGCAGAGGAACTTTCAGAGTTATCCGCAGCCTCAATCCCCGCCATTGGCGGGGTGTCCGCAGGACGGGGTGGGTCGGTCAGCGGCTTACCCACCCCCATTAGCCTCTCCGTGGAAGCTATCCCTTATACACAAGCTGGTGCATCGCTTGTCGGAGCAAGGCTGCAGCGATCGGTTGCGACAGTTTTATGGGCTGTAGAACCTCTCCTAACCTCTCCTAAGCCCTCCGGGCAGGCTACGCCCACGCAAGGAGATGAACCGGCAGCCTTGATAAACCTCTCCTTGCCAAGGAGAGGTGCCGCAGGCGGTGAGGTTTTACCCCCTGCAACTCAAAGCCAGAAACCTTGCTATACAAGTCTTTGATAGAGTTTTGCCTAATGGATAGCTCCCAAGAGGGGAACGTAACCGGTTTGGGCTTAACCGGAACTGATGGTTGATTAGGCCGACGAGATGTAAGGATGGTGCCGCCCGCCCAAATCGATCAATCGGTTCTTCCGGAGGGGGCATTTTTGTGCAGAATTCATACATAAGGCAGGGTTTCTACCAGCTTTTGAGAGCGGTTGCAGAGTGCCTTGACTATGGTTCAGCCCCTGGGGCAACGCGACAGCCGTTATGACAGAACGACTCTAGAGCTTGGTTGAGTGGCCTACAGCAGTCTCGATCAGGCCCGAGTTGAGCGCTGACAACTGGCTCACAAGCAACTGATGGCCCACAGATTTTTGACTCCTTATGTATTAGCTCATGCCCCGCTGGCGCAAGAAAGCGCAGCGCGGTCTCAGCATTGCTGGGATTGTTGGCAACCCAGGATAGACCAGTCTGGTGTCGGCGATGCCAGCAGGATATGACAGCGGTCAGAGTCTGCTGCTGGTGCAAAATACTGAGGATGAGTCGTCGGAGTCTGTACCAGAGAGCGCGGCAGATGATGAAGACACAGACATCGAAGCTGACACCGCTCCCGCAGGAGAGGCCGAAGCATCGGAAGCCGACGATAGCAACGAGACTGAGGCGGCGGCAGACGACACCCCCGATGCTGCCGACAGTGGCGAGGACGCGGAGCCCACTGATGCTGCAACCCCAGAAACCCCTGACGGCAGTCCGACGGAGGAGGACGCGGAGGCGATCTCAGATGATGAGAGCGACGACGCAGCCGCCGATGACGCCCCATCGGAAACGATGGACGCTGATCCGACGGAAGTAGAAGCTCCGACGGAAGCGGAAGCGACTGACGCAACGGGTGAAAGCAGTGACGCAGCGGAGATGGATGACGCACCTGAAACAACCCCGTCGGATATCGACGCAGCTCCTAGCCGCGATGCCCAAGCAGAAGATGCCTCCGCACCGGCATCGTCGCCGTCCGGTCACGCTCCCACGCCCACCCCGGAGGAGCCCGTAGATAAGTCCGGCACTCCAGAAGTGACGCAGCCGCGATCGCCCCCCCCGACCCCGACAAAAAAGCCTGATGAGCCCGACGGCATCCTGAACAACCCGGCGACGGGGATGAGTCGCGAAACGCCGCCCCAAGGAGCCAGCGCCAATGTACCTGTCACCAGTCATCCGGTCTTGGGCTTCAATAAGACCGTCACGGAGGTGATCAATCCCGATGGCTCGATCGCTGCCAACACGGTGGTCGATGAGGCGGGGGACACAATCAAGTACACGATGCGGGTCAGCAACTTGGGTAACGTGACACTGACCGGGGTCGCGATCGCCGATCCGCTATTAAAAGCTAATCCGGCGAATAATGTCACCTTAACGGTGGACGAGGAGTTATTTTTCCAAGGGGAATATAAGGTGACGCAAGCTGATATCGATGGTGAGTCCGCCTATATTCACAATGAAGCCACCTTTAGCAGTGATCAAACCTCGCCCCAAACCGATGGCGAAGCCGTGCCGATTCGCCAAATCCCGGCCCTGACCGTCGAGAAGCAAGCGACGAGCATCGATCGCAAAAACGACGCTCAACTCAATGCCGTCGGCGACCTCATTGACTATGCCATTGTGGTGACCAATACGGGAAATCAAACATTGACGAATGTGCAGGTCAACGATGCTTTGATCGGCAATCAGACCATCGATCAATTGGCTCCGAATGCAAGCAAAACCTTTTTGGGTCAGTATGAGCTGACTCAGCAAGATATTGATTCCAATGGCGGCGGTGACGGTGATATTGATAACACGGTCATCGTCAAGGCGGATCAAGTGCCCCCCACCGAAGACTTTGTCGAAGTGGACTTGCAGCAAAATCCGACCCTGTCCATTGAGAAGCGGGTGCTAGAGGTGGATAAAGCCGGCGATGGGGTGCTGAATAAGGCGGGCGAAAAGATCCACTACGAGGTGATTGTGACTAACACGGGCAATCAAACGCTGAACAACGTGATTGTGACCGATCCATTGCTGGGCGGCACGATTGACGAGGGATTCTCGTTGTCGCCGGGGGTGAGCAAGGCTTACGAGTTAACTTACACGGTGACCCAGGCCGATTTAGATAATGGGGGGGCACCGTTAAATGCTCCCGAGTTCCTCAACCCCAGCCAACCGTAAACGACTGAACGCAATTGCTCGTTAAAAAGCGGGCCGTAGATGAGCTACGGCCCGCTGACCAAGTTTGCAGTGGGAAACGTCACAAGCGGGCGATCGCCGCTTGCTTAGCTCACAAAACTAGAACTGATAGCCAATGCCAGTTTGTACAGCAACGGCTGTATTACCGCCATTGCGATAGCCATTAAAGGCAATAATGGCGCTACCAAAGGCGGCCCAACGGCTGTTGGGGAACATGTAGTCAATGCCTGGCTGTAAAACGAAGGCAGTGCGGTTACCCAAAGGCCCCGGTTGATCATCATCCCCAATGGGGAAGGACGCCCCCGCCCCTAGATAAATATCCGTGTTCCACGAGATGGGATAGTCGTAGGAGACTGTCGGCACCAAAGTGAAATTGTCAAATAAGAAAGCCGTTGTGCGCAAAGAGACGGGCATACGCAGAAAGCGATAGCGACCGGTGATCACCATGTCGAGCCCCGAGCCTCGGCCAGTTTCGGCTTCTTCGGTCAGACCAAAGCCGGCCCCGATGCCGACATAGCTACCGTATGCCGCTTGAGCATTCGCCGGACGGGCATCGACCAGCGCCGCACCTCCAGCGATCGCGCCACCGAGCGCAGAGGCGATCGCTGCCTGCATTAATCGACGTTTAATCTGCTTCATTTCCGACACCACTCCTCAGGCAGGCAATGTAAACACAATGGATAGCGTCGCCGTACATAAGCCATCTCGCGAGTCCCTTCGCCCACAGATCGAGCAGACAACAGCTTTATCCAATTCGTGAAAACCCTTGGCACAAAAAGGTTTTAAGCCACATCTAGGGATACTTCACGGCTTAATTCAAGCAAAGATATTCAGATCCGCAAGAAAATTGTTACAAAGCGTTACAAAGGTAGCGGATCAGCCTGTGTTCCTCATGCCAGCGGCGATCCCGTTAATGGTAAGCAAGGCTCCCCGTAGGAGTTCTTCGCGACTATATCTAGACTTGATGACACCAGAGATCGCGCTCCGATAATGCCGCAGCCGCTTCAGCAAGGCCACCTGAATGAAGCCCAAGGGGACAATCGTGCCATTGCGCAGATGCACGGATCGCTGTAAATCAGGATCGCCATCCAGCAAGCGCCGATGGCCCGTAATGGTCAAAATGATCTCCGTGGTTTTGCGAAACTCTTCTGAAATTTGCTCAAACAAAACGTGGAAGCGTTCCTGATCTTCGGGCTGGGTCAGCTCTTGTACATAGTGCTCAGCAATTTGGAGGTCCACTTTGGCTAGGGTCATCTCGACCTTAGAAATCACCATTTTAAAGAAGGGCCACTTTTGGTAGAAGTAGCGCAGTAGCTTCAAGTTTTCGTCCGGATCTTCTTCTAAGAAGTCCGTTAAAGCGGTGCCCACCCCGTACCAGGCGGGCAGCAAAAAACGGGCCTGCGTCCAGCTAAAAACCCAAGGAATTGCCCGCAGACTATCGAGGGTCTTCTTCCCCTTACGGCGAGCGGGGCGCGAACTAATCTGTAGCTGGCTGATCTCTTGAATCGGGGTGACCTGATGAAAGAATTCAACAAAATCAGCCTGCTCGTAAATCAGCGCGCGATAGTGACGACGCGAGCTGGCGGCCAACTCTTCCATAATCTCGTTCCAGGGCTCAATTTCATCCACGCTGCTGTGCAGCAAGCTGCCTTGGATAACTGCTGTCGCCACGGTTTCCAGGTTGTACAGGGCTAAGTCGGGCAAGTTGTACTTCGAGGCCAACACTTCGCCCTGCTCGGTAATTTTGATGCGACCGTTGAGACTGGCACCCGGCTGCGCCAAGATCGCCTCATAGGCAGGACCGCCACCCCGACCCACGGAGCCACCGCGACCGTGGAAGATCCGCAGGGCGATGCCAAAGTCGTCGGCGGTGGCCTGTAGCGCCTGCTGAGCCTTGTGAATTTCCCAGTTGCTGCTGAGAAAGCCGGAGTCTTTGTTGCTATCGGAATAGCCCAGCATGACTTCTTGAATGGGCTGGGTCGAGGAGGCTTCCGCCATGGCGGTTTCGCCCGCCGGATCATCTGATTTGCCGCCTTGGGTGACGGCGCGATAGAGGGGTAGTTCAAACACCGATCGCATGACCGAGGGAGCCCGCTTTAAATCTTCGACTGTCTCAAACAGGGGGACGGGCTGAATGCTCGACTCCCAGGTAGCGGGGTCGAACAGTCCCGCCTCTTTGGCCAACAGCAACACTTCCAGCAGGTCGCTGACGGTGTGGCTCATGCTGATGATGTAGCTGCGGCAAATCTGGGGGCCAAATTCGCGATGCAGGCGGCGCACCATGCGGAAGGTTTCAATGGTTTCGCAAACGGTTTCCGAGAAGGGTAGTTCGGCAGGGACGAGGGGGCGGCGGGTTTGCAATTCTTGAATGAGCCAAGCCGTTTTTTCGGCCTCGGACAGTTCGTTGTAGGACTTGGGTAAAACTTGCAAATAGGCGGTGATTTCGTCGATGCAGTCGGAATGACGGGAGCTTTCCTGCCGTAAATCAAGCTGGGCCAGGATGAAACCATATAGCTCTACCTGGCAAATAATTTGTTCTAGCGCACCACAGACCATCCCGGTGGCGTTTAAGTCGCGCTGAATCAGGCGCAGGTCAGCCAAAAAGTCATCGCCCGACAGGTAAAGGGGCAGTTCGGTGATGTCGCCCTGGTCTTCTTTGAGAATGTCGCCCTGATAGAGTCGCTGGCTACGTAGCAGGGTATTTTCGAGCCGCTGCTGCATGTAGGCCAACTTGAGCCGATAGGGTTCCTGGCGGTAGCGAATGGCCCAGCGCTCGTACAGTTCGGGCATGACTTGCTGGTCTTGATCCAGGGAGTCGAGGAGCTCGGGCTGCACTTCGCTCCAGTGGAGGGAGAGGCTCAGCAGTTTGGTGAGGTGTTCCAGGGCCTCGATGTATTTTTCGATGACGAGGTTGCGCTGGTAGCAAGCCGTTTTCCAGGTGATGTCTGGGGTGACGGAGGGGTTGCCGTCGCGATCGGCTCCGACCCAAGAGCCAAAGCGGCAAAATTGGGGCTGGGGCGGGCGCAAGGTGGGGAAAGTATTGTGGAGCGATCGCTTAATGCGTTGATACAGCTGCGGCAGGGCATTAAATAGCACGACGTCAAAATAATGCAGCGTGTAATCGACCTCATCCAGTACCGATGGCTTGAACTGGTGCAGCTCGTCCGTGCGCCACCAGAGGCGAATTTCTTCAGTCAGTTGTTCTTTCAGGGTGTCAATTTCCCAGTTGGACACACCGTCCATACTGGGCAAGGAATCTTCGGCCTGATCCATTTGGCGAAACAGGGCCGCAATTCGGCGCTGCTTATCGCGAATCGTGTGTCGCACAATTTCGGTGGGGTGCGCGGTAAACACTAGACGGATGTCGAGATTGTCTAGCAGGCGCTGAATCAGCTGAGGCGGTACGTTGAGTTGCTTGAGTGCGGGAAAGAGCCAGTGAAAGGTCCCGGCATCGCGATAGCTCGTCGGCAACAGTTGATAGTCAAATGTGGATTTGGTCTGCTGGACGGGCTGTAATTCTTCAGCGGGGGCACCCGAGTTGTTTTGATGGGGCCGAATGGTGGCTAACCCCGCGATCGCCGATGCGGGTTCAACCTCGCCATAAGTGGCGCGATACTGCCGCTGCTGCCCCTGCTGTTCATAATGCTGTTCGACACTGTTGATCAGCTGGAAATAGAGGGCAAAGGCCCGCGCCGCACGAATGGCATCTTGCAGCTCTAAATCTTCAACGACCTGCACTACTTTTTGGACACTAGCGGCCCGGGCCGCTGGGGCCTGACCTTCGACGGAACAAATGCTGCGCAACTGATGCAAGAGTGTCAATAGCTCGTCGCCACATTCATGGCGCAACACCGCTTCCCAAATATCCTCGACGACCTTAATGCGTTGCTGCACGCGCAGACCGTAGGCAGAGCCCGGCGGCGTAATCGACACATTGTGAGTGGACTCGACGGTGGCTTCGCGGGTAGTTGGCATATTCTCAGAAGAAGTCGGCACGGTGGAGGTCATAGACTATTAGAGTATCGCTGCAAAACGGCAGAACTGAAGCAGGGATGCCAATTTAATTAAGAGTTTTCGGCATCATCGTTATCCGTATCGTCCATTCCGCGATCGCGGGCTGTCGGGACATCAGGCAGGCTCGGCAAGCGGACACCACGAAAGATTTCTTCGCTGACAATGCCGACCTGTTCTAGCGCCTCGGCTAGGGTGCGAGCCCCCATCAAGGTGGCTAAAAATGGTCCTGTTATCAGGCTTATTACCACACTTGAGACGCCTGTACTGTTCACCCGCTGAGAACTCTCGGAATTTTGTTGAAAATCTTTAGGTGTAGGAGTCATAGCAACCAGATGTGACGCAACGCAACAAGCCAACTGTTCTCATTTCAATGTAAGGGACAGGCTTGCAATTTGTGAGGCTGATGGCTGGCTGGGTGGAGGAGTGGGTGAGTGGGTGGGTAGAGGAGTGGGTGGGTGGCGGTACTTTTTTGGGGGGGCGTGCCGCCGCCGCGAGTTCAGATTGCCACGAGGAGCGCGATCGCACGACCCGCAGCGGAACGGTTTGGCCCTTTGCCGAAAACTGCCAAGGACTTGTCTGGAAGCTGAAGCCCCCGAGCGGTGTCGGTCTTGCATACTGCAGATATCGATAAGGAGTCCCCCACCGATGCTGCTCTCTTCTGCTCAGACTCAAGTCACCGTTTTTCCTCGCCCGGCTGTGCCGATGTATCCATGGCTCGGATTACATCAGGGGGCAACCGCAGTCGCCAGATTGTGGCAATCCTTTAACCTGCCCCATTGCGCACAGCTCTATGTTCAAGGTTGGCAGCAGCAGACGGCGGGACAGTGCGCTGGGGCACAGCGAGCGTTTCAGGAGTTATTAGGCATGGGACGTCAAATTGGTCATCAAGGTTGGATTGTGGCCGCTGAGCAAGCGATCGCGGCGTTGTCGCCAGCGACCGGCAATCCGGCCTCAGAGGGCACTCACCGCGCTGTGACTGCGCAGGACGTGGCCACCGCCGAACACTGTAATCGCGCTGCCGTGCTCCATCACCAGGGCTCCTGGCAAGCCGCCATCCAGGCTTATCAACAGGTGCTGAGCTTTGCTACCCAAGCGGGGCATTATTTGGCCATGGGACGTTGTTTGAATGGGTTGGGCTTAATCTATTTTGACCAGCAGCAATTTGCCCAGGCTGAGACGCGGTTCCGGGCGGCGATCGCGGTGCTGGACGAGCTGCAAGCACCACAGCCCCAGGCGATCGTTCACCATAATTTGGGCCTTGCCCATTATCAACAAGGACAATACAAGTCCGCCCAGATCCACTTGCAGGCGGCCTTAGAGCTGTGGCAACAGGACGAAGATGGCCTGGGCCTGGCGCTCACGCTGGATTATTTAGGTCGGGTCTACGCTCAACAGAGCGGCTCCTGGTTGGCGTTGGGGAGCTTTGAGGCTGCGATCGATGTTCTGAATGAGGTCTCGACTACTGATGATCAAGACGTGCGCCCAGAAGCCGCTGCCCTGCTGATGCAGATGGCTAACCTATGTGAACAAACGCGGCACTTCTATCTGGCGATCGCCTACCTGGAGGCGGCCCTGGCCATTTACCAATCGCTACCGTTTGTGGCTCCTGAAATTGTGATTTGGCAGCGGTTGAGCGAACTGTATGCCCAGGCGGGCCACCCCGCGATCGCGGGTTACTATGCCCAGCAGGTGGTTCAAAGCCGTCAATATTAGATGAGACCACAGCGGGGCGGCTGACATATCCAAGCCACATCAGTATCGAGCAGCAGTATCGAGCAGCCAATATCCAGCAGCAGCAATGAATGCTCTGCCGTTGACGAGAACGGGCGATCACCAGCGGTCGCCCGTTTTTTTATTGCAAGGCTAGGAAAATTTCAAGGCAGGAAATTCAATGCAAAGCCAGGCCGCTCTCGTGGTGACGGGCTGACAATGGGGAGAATTGCCGTTGACCGGATTTCTAGCTTGGTGGTGGAAGACTTAGTTAACGTTGGCTGCGTCGTATGACTGAGCGGGCGTAGCATCGTCCCAGTGACGGCAATCTCGCATGCCTTGGGCGCAGTTTTCTGGCCCTAGCAACTGCTGGTAGCCAGCGCTGAGACGGTCTATACGAACCATCGAATTCATCATGGCTGGCAGACCCCACAAAGAAAATCGCTAACGCTAAGGTGTAACCAAAAGTGGGCGATCGCCGTGTGAGTTGGCTGGACGACCTTTAGGATGAATAGATGAATAACTATGGAGGGTGAATGCCGTCGCCCAATCTTTGACTGAGTCAATCCCTCGGGAGAATGCAAAGATCTGCGTTTTTCTGTGAATGGACTGGTGAGATTCGGCAGACTGCGATATCCTTCACAGCTATATTTTGAGGGTTGCTTCTAGTGCTACCGCTCGATTTAAAAGTAGTCCGGTTTTATGACTGCCAAGCCGTTTACCCCGCCGCCGATTTCGAATGCTGAGCAATCCCTCAACGACTGGATTGCTCAACTGCTAGCGTCTAATGCCCGCGTCCAAATGCGGCTTAGGGGCAATGTTTTGCATGTGCTGGCCGAAACGCCCCATCGCTTGCATCAGTCCGGGGCGGTGACTCGATTAGTCGATGCCCTGCTGCATCATCCATCCGGCACTGCGGTCATTACGACCGTTTATCCCCAGGTTTATCAGCTCTACATTTACAGTCGCCGCCGGGGCCACTCGCAGCCCGACTGGACAGCTCCGATTTATCTCAATCGGTTAGAGCACCATCAGGCGCAGTTGCAACAGCAGGCCGGAGCGTCGCTGAAAATTGCTGATGCGGTGCAACAGGACGCGAGTGCCGCCAGCGATGTCACCCCCCACTCGGGCGACGTTGTCCCTGATGGCTCCGCCGCCGCCATTGTGCTGTCGCATTTAAGTTTGGCCAAACAGGGGGATGCTGACGCGATCGCTTGGTACCTCAGCGAAGTCTTGAGTTCCCTTGATGTGGGGGTCTGGGTGAGTGTGCGGGCGGCGTCGCGTCCGGTGCCGGGCCAGCGAGCGGCGGCCACTGATCCAGATCGGGCCACTGAGGATAGCGCCGACGAGCAGCAACGACTCTGGGTGTGGTGTGAGGCCGCATATAGCCCTGATCCGCTGCTCATTGCGGAACCCGTGACGGAACGGCTGCGGCAGCTCGAACTGACCCAGTTCAAAGACGCGGCCATCGTCATTCAGGTCCATGGCGAAGACACGCCGGACTGGAGCCTGCGCATCGATCTGACCCCCGCTGATGAAATGTTGCGGGAATGGGCGCGCTGGGGTGACGAGGGCGCGATCGCCCGCTTACTCGACACCGCGATTAGCGAGCAAGCCGCCGTCGTCACGATTGAGCGCAAGGATGAAAGCCTGCACTGTATGGTGCGATCGCTCCTCACCACGGAACCGCCCACGATTCCCAGTGAAGCCGCGATCATGACCGCGATTTCGCCGCTGGTGGAAGCTCTCGCCCCCCAGGGGGTGCATCGACTCATGGTGTACGGTCAGGCTCCCGAGTCAGACACGCCGGAATGGGTACGCTGTCTGAATTTGCCTGCCCTAGAGCATCCTGATCTGGCGATCGCAACCACCGAGTTGGCCAAGCAGGGGGATCTCGCGGCGTTAGCCTATTTGTTGACGCGATTGTTGAATCCTGACCTGGAGGCTCAACTAGCCACCGGCGGCATTCGCATTCAGGCGTTGCAGCGTGATCAGCTGCTCCACATCATGGCCGATGCGCCCATCTGTCCGACCCGGCGACAGGTGGTGCCGCAAATTCTGGATTTCCTGGAGGTGGTTAACCTCTCTGACATCAAAGGGCTGCGGGTATACGGTCGGCGCGCCGGACAACAGCGCCCGGCCTGGAGCTTTGGCCAAGACTTTGAGGCCCGGCCCGCCATGGTGCCGAAAGCCGAAGCCATGTTCGCGGTGTCGGATCAGTATGTGGGTGATCTGCTGTCGCCGTCTGAGGAAGAGGAACACGCCCCCGAGACGGAAGCATCCGCGATCGCCCACGCTATTCACACGGCTTGGCAATCCGGCCGCGACCACGTGCGCCAGTTTTTGTACGACACTCAACTCGTGGTGCCCCAGCAAGAGTTGACGCGCACGCCGCCCCCCCTCACTGCCGAAGACAGCCAGGATGCCGTCAAAATTGGCTTGGTGTGGGCGACGGTCGGCGTCTTGTTGGCCCTGCAAGTGGATTGGATCTTTGGACAGTTGGTGCAGCCAGGGCCAATAGCTGACACCCGCAACGCTGCGAGTGCCGCCGAAACCAGTGAATCGGTGGTCAATACGTCGGCCAGTGAGACCCCGCCGACTGATGATGAGTGGGAGCGCCAAGACTGGCTCGCCGAGCAGCAGCTACCCGATCTGCCCTTGGCTGAAACGGATGAGCCGACTGCGGCAAACGATTCGATCTTCAATGATGAGCAGTTGATTGCGAGTCCCGATCGCTCCCTCGCCCCCACGACCGATATCCTTGCCCAGTCGCCCTATCCCTCCTTCCGCAGCCAACAAATGGACGAAAAGCTAGCGCTGTATCATCAGCAGTTGGCTGAGTCTGGCCCGCCCGATGTTTTGGTGATTGGCAGTTCGCGAGCGTTGCGCGGGGTTGATCCCGCAGCGCTAGAACGTGAGTTGGCGGCCTTAGGCCAAGGTGAGTTGACGGTATTTAACTTTGGCGTCAATGGAGCCACCGCTCAAGTGGTGGACTTAACGATTCGCCGGGTGCTTCAGCCCGATCAACTGCCGCGCATCATTATCTGGGCCGACGGCGCACGGGCGTTCAATAGCGGGCGCACCGATATTACGTTTAACGCCATTGAAGCTTCTGAAGGCTATCAAGAGCTGGGTCGCCGCAATCCTGAAGCGATCGCCGCCGGAGACGATCCGGATGACTTAGCCAATCTGGCTGACGAGGAGCCCCAAGCGATTGGCGAAGCATTACGAGGCAGCTATCAAGCTTTAGACAAGACTCTGAGTGACCAACTGGGGCAACGCTCCGCCATTTACGCAGAGCGTGATGAACTCAAAGCCTTCGTGCGCGATCGCCTGCTGACGCCCTTAACCACCTCAGTGGCCCTGTCGCCGGATGTGGCCTCCAGTCCCAACACCTCCGATTTGGCGATTCCGGAAGGTAGCCAGATCGACTTTGACGGCTTCCTGGCGTTAGATGTGCGGTTTAACCCCGCCACTTATTTCCAGCTCTATGCGCGGGTCGCGGGGGCTTACGATAGCGACTACGAAGACTTTGCGTTGCAGGGCCAACAGACCGCTGCTTTTGAGCAATTGCTGGACTACACCCAACAGCGAGACATTCCCGTCATCTTTGTGAATACCCCACTGACCGACGAATATTTGGACGGGTATCGCAGCGATGTTGAAGCCGACTTTCAGCGACTGATGCTGCGGTATTCCGCGACCGAGAGCGATTTCATCTTCCGCGATCTGGGTCAGGTCTGGACGAACCGTTACGATTATTTCTCTGATCCCAGCCACTTGAATCGCTATGGCGCTTATCAGGTATCGTTGCGGTTGGCTCAGGATCCCATGATCCCCTGGCCCCGGGCGCTCGATTTATCCGCTGCTAATCCTGATCGTCTGACGCCATGACCCTACCTTCGATTCTGTATGGCTTATTTTTGCTCAGCGTCGTCGGGCTGTATTGGGCGCTACAGCAGCGATCGCTGCGGACTTGGCTGCTGCTGATCGCCAGCATTGTGTTTTACACCTCGCTGCAAGTTCACTATGTGCCGTTGATGTTGGCCCTAGTCGCCATTAACTTTTGGTTGGGACGGGTGCTGCAAATGCCCGCCGACTGGCGTGTCTCCAACGAACAGTGGCAGATGGCCGAGCAGCAATGGTATCGGCGGCGGCGCTACTGGCTAACTTTTGGGGTAGCCCTCAATGTCTTGCTGTTGCTGGGCTTCAAATATGTGGAAACCTGGCTGAAGTGGTTAGTGCCCGACGGCTTTAATCCTGAAGTGGCAGACGGTAGCTGGCTGGCGATCGCCTTTCCCCTGGGGCTGAGTTTCTTCACCTTTGAATGCATTGCCTACCTGGTCGATGTGTATCGCGGCGCGCCCGCCACCAATAGCCTGCCGGAATTTGCCGCTTACAAACTGTACTTTCCCAAACTGATCTCCGGGCCGATTACCCGCTTTCATAGCTTTACCAGCCAGTTGACCAATCAACCCAGCCTGAACTTCAGTTGGGCGGTGGAAGGGTTGTGGCTGATCGGCATCGGCGCAGTCAAAAAAGTGCTCATTGCCGACCACATTGGTACCCTCGTCAACCTCAGCTTGGATAATTTGGAACGAGCCGGGAGCTGGGATCTGTGGTTGGCGATCTTTGCCTACGGGTTACAGCTCTATCTCGATTTCAGCGGCTATGTGGATGTCGCCCGGGGCAGTGCGCTGCTCATGGGCATTAACCTGCCGCAAAATTTCAACTTCCCTTACATGACCACCAGCATCGCCGACTTTTGGCGGCGCTGGCACATCACCTTGGGTGATTGGTTGCGCAATTATCTGTACTTTCCCCTGGGGGGCTCGCGCCAGGGGCTCACCAGAACGGCGATCAACCTGATGATTGTCATGCTGATCGCGGGCGTATGGCACGGCAATACCTGGGGGTTTGTGATTTGGGGCGGCATTCACGGTCTGGCGCTGATCGGGCATCGTCTGAATCACGCGATCGCCCAAGGTTGGCAACCGTTACAGCAGTTTTGGCGGCAACCCTGGGGCGTCGTCACCGCCTGGGCCGCGACGCAATTTTTGGTGTTCTTTAGCTGGCTTTTCTTCCGCCTGCCCGAACCGCGCCAATATTCTCTGGCATTGCAAAAGCTGTGGGGCGTCAACAGCGATGCGCAATTTGCCCAAAAGGTCTACGTTGAGTCGTTGGGGCTCACCGCGCCCCAGCTGTGGAGCCTGCTCTGGCTACTGGTCGCAGTGATGATGTTCATTTACTTCGCACAGCGCGAGTTGAAGTTGCAGCTCAACTGGCCGGTCAAGTTATTGCTGGTGCCGCTCATGTTGTTCACTGCTTGGCAATTCGCCCCCAGCGAAACCCTCTCATATATTTATTTCGACTTCTAACTGGGCGGCGAAACCCGACAAGATCCTGTGGGACACTACTTCAGAGCTTGATTCTGGCCGCCAGCATGCTGCTGCCGCTGCTAATCACGCCCAGCCGAAGTTGCATTGCTGTGTATTTGGATTTATGACTGCTTCCCCTTTGCCTGACGTTGCCGATAATTTCGCGGCCGCCGCCCCAGAAACACAACAGCGCAAAGCCGACCACATCCGCGTCTGCCTAGAGCAGGATGTGCAGTGCCAGCAAATTACCACTGGCTTGGAAAACTATCGCTTTGAGCACTGTTGCCTGCCAGAACTGGACTGGGACACACTGGATGTGTCGAGTACCTTCTTCGGCAAATCCCTGGGCGCACCCCTGCTGATCTCTTCTATGACTGGGGGCACCGAGCAAGCTCGGCTGATTAACACCCGGCTCGCGATCGCCGCCCAAACCTTTGGCTTCGCCATGGGGGTCGGTTCTCAGCGGGTCGCAGTAGAAGCACCGGATGTGATGGAGACGTTTGCCATTCGCCGGTATGCCCCTGATGCTTTGCTGTTTGCCAATTTGGGGGCGGTGCAGCTCAATTATGGCTATGGCTTAGCGGAATGCCAGCGCGTAGTGGAGGGGCTGGCAGCCGACGCCCTGATCCTGCATTTGAATCCCCTGCAAGAGAGTGTGCAAACGCGGGGCGATCGCCATTTCAAAGGACTACTGAACCAGATTGAAACGCTGTGCCAACGGTTGCCCGTGCCGGTCATTGCCAAAGAAGTGGGCAACGGCATTTCCGCCGCCATGGCCCAAAAACTCATAAACGCGGGAGTCGCCGCCATTGACGTGGCAGGTGCTGGGGGGACTTCCTGGGCCAAGGTGGAGGGCGGTCGTGCCGCCGACCCGCGCCAGCGCCGACTCGGGCAAACCTTTGCCGACTGGGGCCTGCCTACTGCAACCTGCGTGACGCAAATTCGGGCGGTCGCTCCAGAGATTCCCCTCATTGCCTCAGGGGGCATTCGCAATGGGTTGCAGGTTGCCAAAGCGATCGCCCTCGGGGCGAACTTGGTGGGACTGGCCCATCCGTTTTTGCTCGCCGCCCATGACTCCGAAGCGAGTGTCGCCCTGCTGGCTGCCTGCCTGCTGGAAGAACTCCGCACCGTGTTGCTCTGCACGGGTAACCCCGACTTCACCGCTCTGAAGCGATCGGGCTCCTTGCAGCGGCTGTAGGGACGGCCAGGCCAGGCACCGGGTGCATCTCACAAGGCCGGTCTCATCCAGGGTATGGGGGCCAGGCTTGGGCTAAAACAGGTCCTCGGCAACGGCAGCTTAAAACTCGTCGTCGGCGTAGTTCGCCGACATACCGGCTTCGTTGTCACGCTTCGAGCCCAACAGCTCCAACCGCTCAACCCGGATCACTGGTGACGTGCGTAAGGCCCCGGTGGAGCGATCGTTCCACTGATCCAGCTTCAGGTTGCCACTGACTCCGATCAGGCTCCCTTTGCGCACATAGTTCGCCGCGATCTCAGCCGTACGGCCCCACATTTCGAGGTTGAACCAGTCTGGCTGATCAGAGTTGCGGGTGCGGCGATCCACCGCGAGGGAAAACTTACAGACCACGCTACCGGACTCAAAATATTTCACATCGGGATCACGTCCTGCTCGGCCTACAAGGGTTACGGAATTGATACTCATAGTCAGACTGTCTCCTGATTTTGTCCACTCGGTGCGACGGCACACCGCACTCGCCTCGTCGCTCAATGTACCAAAGCTTTAGCGAGTTCTCTAATCCCTGACCAACATCGGTCATGCTGCCATTAGTGTTAGTGTGCCGCAAATTTAGGTGAGCGGAAGTCCGTCCTGAGCCTGGCGATCGCTCACTGGCGGACGGGAACTGGTGAGTCGCTGCCCGCGATCGCTGCCCGCTAACACCACCTTCAACGTCAGGATGGTAATCTCGTATCGCACTTTTCCGAGTCGTCTGTTCACTCCTCGCCCGGCAACCGCAAGGGTTTTAATTCGACTGAGGATAATCACCCGCTAGACGCATTGATACGAAACGTAATAGAATCCACTTCGTCTGCATTGCAACCTGCAACAGACGTTCCCTGAATTAGTGTCTTGGCAAGCGGTGGTTCCAAATCCCAATCGGACATCTATGGCCTAGCATTAAGTTCGGCGAGTTTACATACAACCGTCCACTTCGTTCGTTTGGGAGCTAAGTCTCGTGGCTTTGTTTGACCGATTTTCACTCTCCCGAGACATGGGTATTGATCTGGGCACCGCGAATACGCTGGTGTATGTTTCAGGCAAGGGAGTGGTTCTACAAGAGCCCTCTGTGGTCGCCATTGATACGATACAAAAGAAACCGTTAGCCGTGGGTGAAGAGGCTAAGCGCATGCTAGGTCGTACCCCTGGCAATGTGGCGGCACTACGTCCCCTGCGAGATGGCGTCATTGCTGATTTTGATACGGCTGAATTGATGCTCAAACACTTCATTCGGCAAGTGCATGAAGGTCGCACCCTCGTTTCGCCACGGATCGTGATTGGCATCCCGAGCGGGGTGACTGGCGTTGAGCGCCGCGCGGTCATGGATGCCGCGCAGCAGGCTGGCGCCCGTACGGTCTACTTGATCGACGAGCCCGTAGCCGCCGCGATCGGGGCGGGGTTACCCGTTGCCGAGCCCACCGGCAACCTGATCATTGACATTGGCGGCGGCACGACCGAAGTGGCCGTCCTCAGCTTGCAGGGCACCGTGCTCAGTGAGTCCGTCCGCGTTGCGGGGGACGAACTGAGCGATTCCATCACGCAATATCTCAAGAAAGTCCACAACCTGGTGGTGGGTGAGCGCACGGCGGAAGAAATCAAAATTAAGATCGGCTCGGCCTATCCGAGCTCTGACGATAATGAGCTCATCATGGATGTGCGCGGACTCCACTTGCTGTCGGGTTTGCCGCGTACGGTGACCGTCAAGGCCGGCGAAATTCGCGAGAGCATGGCGGAGCCGTTAGCGGTCATTGTCGAGGCCGTCAAGCGAACGCTGGAACGCACCCCCCCGGAACTCGCGGCTGATATCATCGATCGCGGCATCATGTTGGCGGGCGGTGGCGCTTTGCTACAGGGGCTCGACACCCTGCTCAGCCATGAAACAGGGATTGTCGTCCATGTGGCGGCCGATCCGCTCAGCTGTGTGGTGTTGGGCACTGGACGAGTGCTCGAAAACTTCAGTCAGATGGGTCGTGTCTTCAGTGGCAGTTCTGGTATTTAAGATAGGTTGAGTAGCCATGTTTGCCCTGCGGCGCTGGTGGAATCAATATGCCCTCAAGGCCGGATTAGTGGTCTTGGTGATGATTGCGGCGCTGAGTATGCGTGACAGCGGCGGTGCGGTGATCTATGAAATGTATCGCTGGGTCACCCGCCCGTTTCACCCGGGGCCATCCCGCGAGGCCATGTTGCAATCGAGCTATGCCCAAGAGTTGCAGCAGCGCTTGGTCGAGCTCGAAAGTCAAAACCGATCGCTCCGGCAAATTGTCGAAGGTGACAGCTCACCAGCCGATGAGGGGACACCCGCTGCTGTCATTGGCCGCAGCGCAGGTGACTGGTGGCAGCAAATCATCATTAGCCGGGGCGCACAGGATGGTATCACCCCCGATGATGTCGTGACCGGGCCAGGGGGCTTGGTGGGCCGCGTGATTGCGGTTTCTCCCAATAGCAGCCGGGTTTTGTTGGTCAGCGACCCCACCAGTCGCGTGGGGGCACGCATTAGTCGGAGTCGAGCCACTGGTTACATTCAGGGCAGCATGGGGCAACAAGTGGTGATGGAGTTCTTCGACAAAATTCCCGATGTGAAAGTGGGTGATGTGGTCACCACGTCCGCCTACAGCAAGCTGTTTCCCCAAGACATCCCCATTGGTCGGGTAGTCGCCCTTGATCTCGCTAAAAGTCCCGCGCCAGAGGTGACGGTGGAGCTCACAGCGCCGCTGGGCATTGTCGAATGGGTGGAAGTCATTCCCTTTGAGCCCAGAGATATCACCATGCCAGAGACTCGGGATACTCTGCAAGAGGTGATTCCTAATCGGGAAGGGACGGATGCGGTGGAGGGCGATCGCACGCCATGACGATCAGCCGCTCTGTTAGTCTGGGCCAGCGTCGTCGTTATCGCTGGATTAATATTGGCCTCGTCATGGGCTCGGCCTTGCTGTGTACTTTGCTGTTGCCCATGCGATTACCTGGCATGGTGTTGTTTGGGGTAGCTCCCAGTTGGTTGCTCATGTGGCTAGTCGCTTGGAGTGTGCAGCGCAGCGGCGTCGAGGGGGCGATCGTGGGTTTTATCCTGGGCCTGGTGCATGACGGTCTGACCGGCTATTTCCCCACCCATACCCTGGGGTTAACCTTGGTGGGCTTTCTCACTGCCCGTATTCAAAAACAGCGATTCATTCAAGAAGACTTTGTCTCCGTCGCGATTATCGTTTTTGGCATGACTGTGATTGCCCAGACCATCATGGCGCTGCAAATCACGGCTTATCATCTCGTGAGCAGCACCTCGCCTTATCCAGGCGTGCCCGCTATTTGGCTCCAGCATCAGCGCATTGCCCTTAGTTCCGCTATTCTGAGCAGCCTTTGGGCTCCTGCTATTTACTATCCACTGAGTCGCTGGTGGGCGCATTACGAGCAGATTATGGCACCGCCTAGCAATTAGGGTCGGCCAGAAAATCACCTTCTGAGTGAGGGACGTGGATGAGTTGCTGCGGGAAGGGGGCGATGGGTGCCTGCTCGTGAACAGCCGAGATGGCTGTCCCAACTGATTCAATTCCCATTCCTTCGTTAGCAGGCGCTCTAAAGTTGCAACGGGGTGCAGTTGTCCACGGGGAGCGCAACGCAGTTAAATGGCCGGGGGCGATCGCCGGTTTTGGGGCTCGCGGACTGTTTGTTTGAGGACAGTTTAGAGATTGCGCCTCCGGAGGAAGACACATTGCAAAGGTAAAGCTAAGTTGTTGATGTTGCCGGTCTACAGAACTCGCCATGAAAATCCAAAAATTTGAGTTAGAGGCCTTGGGCAACTCTTTACGCCTGATCAGCACTAATTTGATGAAAGCTCCAGCCACGAGCCCTCAGACCAAACGACTGTGGTACCAAGGCCAAGAAGCCTATTTCGACATCACTGTTGATATCCAGGGAGAAGAGATCATTTGGTTTCAGATTACCCTGCGGGGCAAGGTGGTCTCTGGCAAACCAGCCCACACGCTCATTACCGGCGAAACGGAAGAACTGGATGTGCCCGCCGAAGTCTCGTACTATGCAGCGAGCAAAACGCTCCGGGACGGTGCTGCAATTAACTGGGACTTTGTCCAGTGCATGGCCGAAATGCTGGCCTACCGACAAGATGAGCCAATTTTAACTCGGGTTCATGACCTGTTGACCCAGTCGCTAAATCAGCATTTTCAAATCGCGTAGCATAGCGCTTAACTCCACGACACCAGCTAACCAGAGTTCACGAATAGACCACTAAATCGCCCGCCCAGTCATCTTTCATACCACTAGCGCTGAGGCTACTGTAGCCTCGTAGTAATGCCGCGCGGTTGGCTCTGAAATGATGATCAAATAACGGCAAAATTGTTAGAGCAGGCATCTTGCCTGCCTGGGGATAGCCGTCTCGGCTATCCCAACTTATTCTCAATTCTCATTCCTAAATGTCCCTGACAGTCTAATTAGAGCGGGCAACTACGGAGTCAGCCTGGCCGATGATCGCCTATCCTACTTGCCAGAGAGGTTGTTGGGAGCATGAAACCCATGGCGCAAACGACAGAAGTGGCTCAAGCGTTGGCGATCGCCTTACCAGAGATGGGGTGTGGTACCTGGGCTTGGGGTAATCGCCTGCTGTGGGGCTATTCGCCTGATATGGATGAGCAGTTGCAGGCGGTATTTAACCATTGCGTGAGTCAAGGCGTGACGCTGTTTGATACTGGGGATTCCTACGGTACAGGCCGCCTCAATGGCCGCAGCGAAGCCTTACTGGGGCAATTTGCCAGCGCTTATGAGGGAGCCAATCGCGATCGCCTCTGCCTCGCGACTAAATTAGCGGCCTATCCCTGGCGACTGACTCGGGGCGCGATGTCCAAAGCCTGTGCAGCATCGGCCCAGCGGCTGGGACGATCCGTCGATTTGGCGCAACTGCATTGGTCTACGGCGAACTATGCCCCCTGGCAAGAGGGGGCGCTGCTCGACGGTTTGGCGGATCTCGTTGAACAACGCCAAGTTCAGGGCATCGGGCTCTCGAACTTCGGCCCGCAACGGCTGCAAAAAGTCTATCCGCGCTTTCGCGATCGCGGCATTCCCATCACGACGCTGCAAGTGCAATATTCCTTGCTATCGACTTATCCCGTGACCGAGTTGGGCATTCAGGACGTTTGTGATGAGCTAGGAATTCGGCTGATTGCCTACAGTCCCCTGGCATTGGGCCTGCTCACCGGTAAGTATGAAGTGGGGCGAAACCTCCCTAGCGGTTTACGGGGATTGGTGTTTCGCCAATTGCTGCCGGGGGTGCAGCCCATTTTGGACACCTTGAACGCGATCGCCATCTTTCGCGAAAAAACGATGGCCCAAATCGCGTTGAACTGGTGTATCTGCAAGGGTTTCATGCCCATTCCCGGCGCTAAAACTTTGGCGCAGGCGCAGCAAAATACGGGTGCATTAGGCTGGCGTTTGGAGGCTGGTGAAGTGGTAGAACTCGACAATGCGGTCAGACGCAGCGATAAGCAAATGGTGCAAAATATTTTCCAGACTCGCTAGACCTGGTCGCTGTCTTGGGACTTGACTGTGTCCCACATCACAATTCCTTTGTGTAAAGTCCCATCCGCATTAAATTTGTGTGAAAGATTGTGAGCGGCGATCGCACTGGCACTCATTAGTTTTCATAATAAAAAGTAGCGGCATGAATCATCAATCTAAATCACCGCTCTTCTGTTAACTGCGGTTTGACCCTTGTTCATCATCTACCCGGTAGCGCCACGGGCCTACCAAGGACGCCCAGTGGTTATCAACTTTTATTAGCCCATTGCATTCGTATTTGTGGAGGAATTCTGCTATGCGTGTTTATACCAACCCCGCCCTACGCCACCTTGTCAGCTACGCCAAGCTATTTGTCGGTCTAACTTTCTTGGCGGTCTTGCTATTTCAAGCCGCCAAGATTTGGGGCAATGACCCCACCATTCAAGACATTAAAAACTTAGTGAACACCGAGCAAACCGAACAACCGTAGTGGTGATGGGCTGCTGCATGGCACCCTGGCCATTCGGTTAAGCAGCACCGCCTAGACCCGCCGTGATTGCATCCATCACGCGGGCCACGGGCACCACTTCCAGTGGTGTGTCTAATCCTCCCTGCCCTTTGGGAACGATCGCTCGCTTAAAGCCGAGTTTGGTCGCTTCTTTCAGGCGTAATTCTAATTGCGACACGGGGCGCACCTGGCCGCCCAGTCCCACTTCACCCAGAATGACGGTGTAGGGATCGATAATGCGATCGCGAAAGCTGGCCGCCACTGCCAACGCAATTCCCAAATCGGCCGCAGGTTCCCCTACGTTTAACCCCCCGGATGACGCAACGTAGGCATCCAGTTTTGAGAGGGGAATGCCGACCCGCTTTTCGAGCACTGCCAGGATTTGCAACAGCCGGTTGTACTCAATGCCCGTAGTGGAGCGGCGCGGCGAACTGTAGCTGGTCGGGCTCACGAGCGATTGCAGCTCGACCACCAAAGGGCGAGTCCCTTCACAAGCCACGATGGTGGCAATCCCAGGCACGGCTTCATCGCGATTGCCCAAAAATAGTTCCGACGGATTGTGGACTTCTTGCAGTCCCTGCTCCACCATTTCAAAAATGCCCAGCTCATGGGTCGCGCCAAAGCGATTTTTGACCGATCGCAGTAGACGGTGACTGGCAAAGCGATCGCCCTCAAAATACAGCACCGTATCGACCAAATGCTCCAGCACTTTCGGCCCCGCGATCGCCCCTTCCTTGGTGACATGCCCGACGATGAAGAGAGCAATATCATCGCGCTTGGCGACCTGCATCAGTCCTGACGTACATTCCCGCACTTGGGAAACCGACCCCGGTGCCGAGGTCAGCGCCCCATAGTACAGGGCTTGGATACTATCGATCACCGCCACCGTCGGCTTCAGCGACTCCAATTCCATCAAAATCGTTTCCAGGTCGACTTCGGGGAGTAAATAGAGCCCTTGATTGGCGGCTGTTGCTTCCGCTTTAGGGGCGGCGGGTGATTGAGCGGCCCCGGTTTCGTCCTCCAGCTCATGCCCCAAGCTGCCGATGCCCAAGCGCTGCGATCGCAACTTCACCTGCTGTCCCGATTCCTCGGCACAAACGTACAGCACCCCCATCTTTTGGGCCAAATAGTTTGCCACTTGCAGCAATAAAGTGGATTTGCCAATGCCCGGATCGCCCCCCACCAGCACGAGGGAACCCGGTACAATACCGCCGCCGAGCACGCGATCCAGTTCTTCATAGCCAGAGGGCTGGCGCGGCTGGGGGCGGTCTTCAATTTGGTTGAGGGTGCGGGCGAGACGGGGTTCTGGCTGTTTGGTCGATTTGGTGGCGCTGGTGGAGCGCGATCGCCCTCGGACAGCACCCATCTGGGCCGGTTCTGAGGTCTGCGTCACCTGCTCGACCATCGTGTTCCAGTTGCCGCAGACGGTGCATTTGCCAAAATACTGCGACGACTCCGCCCCACAACTGTTGCACACATAAATTGAGCGTGACTTGGCCATACCATCCCCCAAGATTTTAATAAGTTTGTATCACTTTTTGCCTGTTCATCGCAGGGAGAGTGAGGACGGTAATCGTGATGCCCTTGTGTAGATCAAGATGCTGGGTATATCATGTAAGACTGCGTCGAAAATAGGAAAACGTCGTCATGCCGAAGCTAAAAACTCGCCGAGCGGCTGCCAAGCGTTTCAAGCGCACGGGCAGTGGCAAGTTCGTACGCCGCAAAGCATTTCGCAATCACCTGCTGGACAAGAAAAAGACGAAGCGCAAAGCTCGTCTGTCTCAGAAAGCAGTGGTGGTTGATGCCGATGCGCCTAACGTTGAGCTGATGCTGCCCTACTCCTAGCGCTTTGGCTAGCGGTAGTTGGTGTCACGCTTTGCATGCTCATCGTCCAACTTTCCCAAGTTGGTACTTGTAAATACTCAGGACTAAGACAGAATGGCACGGGTTAAACGCGGTAATGTCGCCCGCAAGCGCCGGAAAAAGGTGCTCAAGTTGGCAAAAGGTTTTCGTGGATCGCACTCTAAGCTCTTTCGCACGGCGAATCAGCAGGTCATGAAGGCATTGCGGTATGCCTATCGCGATCGCCGTCGTCGGAAGCGTGATTTTCGTCGGCTATGGATTACGCGCATCAACGCTGCGGCGCGTCTGCACGGCATGAGCTACAGCCGACTCATCGGCCAGCTCAAGAAAGCTGACATTGAGATCAACCGTAAAATGTTGGCTCAGATGGCGATTTTAGACCCGGAAGGGTTCGGTAAGGTCGTCGAAATTGCCAGCAAAGCCTAAACTTTTGAGGTAGTCTTGTCAGCTCACGACATGCGCTTACCGATTTCTATTTTTAGCCTGGTACTGGGGGTGCAAGGTTTTGCAGCCCCAGTTGCGTTTTCAGCGGATTTAGCCACGATTGAAGAACGAGGCTATTTGGTGGTAGCCGTGAAAGACAATTGGCGGCCACTCGGGTTTGTAGATGAAGGTGGAGATCTGGTCGGGCTGGAAATCGACATCGCCACCCGCCTAGCTGTTGAACTGTTTGACGATCCCACCGCCGTCCAGTTGGTGCCGGTGTCGAACCTGGAACGGCTCTCGGCGGTGCTGAATGATGAGGTGGATTTGGCGATCGCTGGTCTCGCCATCACCCCTATGCGCCAGCGTGTTGTCAGTTTCAGTACGCCTTACTACCTGGACGGTACCGCCTTTCTTACGCGCGATCCGGCCATTCGCGATTTGCAAGATTTAGCCCAGGGCACGATCGCGCTGATCGACGGATCAGAAGCTGTGACCCATGTGAACTACCTGCTGCCGACGGCAACCTTAGTGGGTATCGACTCGTATCAAGAAGGATACGAGATGGCGGCAGCGGGACAGGTGGAGGCGATCGCCGCTGACCTGACCGTTCTGTCTGGTTGGGTGCAGGAATATCCCAATTACCGTTTGTTACCCAGTGTGCTGACGGCGGAACCGTTGGCGATCGCCTTCCCGAAAGGCAATCAGTACGCTGACTTGCAGCGGTTTGTAAATGGCACGATCGACGAATGGCATGCCGACGGCTGGCTAGAGGAACGGGCGACCTACTGGGGTTTGCCTTGAGCGATTCCCAATAGCAAACCAATAACCCCGAACGGATGGACGGAGGCGGGCTCCCTTTGCTCCACCGACCGCTTGCCACCGCTCCCCCTGGCCCCCCGCCGCGTCCCTACTTCTGTCAAGAATTTCCAACCTTCAGAGAGAACTCTTCAAGGAGGGCATTTAGCATGTCAAGATAATCGGTATAAGATGCTAGTCCTGAATTGATTTTCACAAGCGGAGACATGGAAGATACCAATCTGCTGTTGACCTATCTGGTAACGCTGCTCGGTTTATTAAGTGTGGCGGCGGTGTTGGTCATTCGCCAAGTGTTTAAGACGCGGCGCGTCGAGGGCACCCTCAATCGTTTGCAAAGCAAGTTGAGCAAAGAGAAGGGCAACGCCCGAGAATACTACGAACTGGGTAGCCTGCTGCTGGATAAAAAGCTCTATTCTCAGGCGGTTACGCAATTCAAACAAGCCCTAAAACTGTTAGCCAAAGAAGAATCAGAACAAGCGGCTTTGATTAGCAATGCACTGGGCTATGCCTACTTTGCTCAAGAGCAATATGACCTCGCAATTCGCCAATATAAAGAAGCTTTAGACATTGCACCAACCTATGTCACAGCTCTGAACAATTTGGGCCATAGCTACGAACGAAAACAGCTGACGACCCAAGCGCTGGAGTCGTATGAGTTATCACTAAAGTACGACCCTGATAACAAGACGGCTAAACGTCGCGCCGAGTCTCTGCGCAAGCGCTTGGCTCCCGCTGGTCAGGAATAAACGGCTCACAAAACCCCAAACACGAAATAAACCCCTCGCTGCCAAAATTTACCGGCAACGGGGGGTTTGTGTTACTTCGCTGTACACCACCTACCAGCACCAAGGCAAAGAGCCCTTGTGCATGGGGGCATTAGGGGACTAATCTACCGCTTCTAGCTCGTCACTGCGGAGGTGCGCTTGAAAAGGTCGCTTAGCGCCTTCGACTGCGAATTTAACGACCACGGGAAAATTAGCGCTGATGGGGCGGCCTTTCCAATCTTTTAAGATCTTGGTCACTTCGCCTTCCATGCCCTGCGCATCAAAGGCGGCGCTGCGGTGCAGGGGATGATGATAAAAGATGACCGAATCTTTGATTCGTACGCGATCGCCAACCTGCATGGCTAACTATGCCTCCTCTCAATTGCTCGCCGTTTACCCTGAGGGCATCAACGGTCTTTTTTGACAGCTTTTCCATCTTTGCACAGGTTGTTACAGAAACTACCCATTTACTGTGGTCTAAACACAGACAAACGCCGCACTCAGTCTTAGGGGACGCAGCCCTCGACTGATGGCTCCGGGTGAACGGCATTAGTCAATATCAAAATTTCTCAACTCTGCTGGACAAACTTGCGAGAAAAGTACAAGCGCACTAATATTGATGTAGAACAGATGTTCACGCGAAAACTATTATGATTAGTCTCGCCACAACCACGGCTGATGTTTCTTTTGCTTCGCCAGTTTGGGAAACTGTGCGCTTTCGGCGAGCGAAAGAGAAGAAGGGATGGGCTTTATTAGGCATTCCCCAGCAAGTGTATCCGTTGGTGGCGCTACGATTATTTGAGCTTCAGGCCAAGTTGATCAACCGTCACGAGGCTGAAGGGTTTACGAATCTGCTATTTGAAGCGCCGCCCAGTGTGGCCGCTAAGTTGGCCTGCGCCTTTCCGGCACCACCGGGTTGTGACGTCCTGAAGGTGGCCGAGTCAGGCGATCGCATTCTCTCTGGCAAAGCGGCAAAATCGGCCAAAGCGATCGCCCAGCGACCTGATCCGTCTGACACATCAGCAGTGGCATAACCCGCTGGATGGGTCATCTGAAGTCGCTGCATCACGGTGCTATACCAGAATTAGCCCTGTCTGGAGCGTTGACGAAAAATGGCCCACCTCAAAGATCGCCGCCCCCAAAATATTGACGGTGACATTTATGTAGACACGTCTTGCATTGACTGTGACACCTGTCGATGGATGGTGCCCAGCGTGTTTCATCGCGATGCTGGCATGTCAGCGGTTTATCATCAGCCCCTCACCGAGGCAGAACGGTTGGCCACCTTGCAAGCCGTACTTTCTTGTCCGACGGCTTCGATAGGGACGGTGGAGCCCCCTAAAGACATGAAGGCTGCTCAAGCGAGTTTACCTACCCCCATTGCGGAGAATGTGTATCACTGCGGCTACCACTCTGAAAAATCCTATGGCGCGGCGAGTTATTTCATTCAACGGCCCGAAGGCAATATCCTGATTGATTCTCCTAGATTCGCCGCGCCCTTGGTAAAGCAGTTAGAAGCCCTGGGTGGAGTGCGGTATTTGTATTTGACCCACCGGGATGATGTGGCGGATCATGAACGATGGCACGAGCAGTTTGGCTGCGATCGCCTCTTGCATGTTGCTGACATAACATCGAGTACCGCCGATATCGAACAGCCCTTACGGGGGACTGAACCCATTGAGTTTGCCCCCGGTATCACGATTATTCCTGTGCCGGGACACACTCCGGGACACACCGTCTTGCTCTATCGCGATCGCTTTCTATTCACGGGCGATCATCTCGCCTGGTCGGCGCGGCTGCACCAGCTCTACGCCTTTCGCAATTATTGCTGGTATTCCTGGACGGAGTTGGGGCGATCGATGGAACAGCTTGCCGCGTATGAGTTTGAGTGGGTGCTGCCGGGGCATGGTCGCCGCTATCATGCCGACACCGCGATGATGCGCGAACAGATGCAAACATGCCTGGACTGGGTGCGATCGCAGTAAATTGAAGCTGGAGAAATTCTGCTGGGATAGTTCTATGGCTGCAGATTTGATGGCCGAGGCTGGATCATTAGAGATATCCTGGCCGAGCGGTATCACAGCGATCCATCAAGCAAGCGATCGCCCAGAGCGGGTAACGCATCCTGGGGGAGAGAAGCGAGTGATGAACTAGGCGCGCGATCGCAAATCCCTGGCCGAACTCGCTACAATCAACGGCGTTGAACAAAACATCTCTATGACACCACAGGCAACCATCGGCATCATTGGCGGTAGCGGACTCTACCAAATGGACGCGCTCATCGACATCGCAGAAGTGCCGGTCGAAACCCCCTTCGGCCCGCCATCCGATGCCTTAATTGTCGGCACCTTGGAAGGGACTCGGGTGGCGTTTCTGGCCCGTCATGGCCGCAGCCATACCCTCATGCCTTCGGAGTTGCCCTTTCGTGCCAACATTTATGCCATGAAGCAACTGGGCGTGCAGTATCTGATTTCCGCCTCAGCCGTGGGGTCGTTGCGAGAGTCGGCCAAGCCTCTAGATATGGTGGTGCCTGACCAGTTTATTGATCGCACCAAAAATCGCGTTTCGACCTTTTTTGGTGACGGCATCGTGGCGCATATTGCGTTTGGCGATCCCATTTGTCATGCCCTGGCAAAAGTCGTTGCCGATGCCGCAACCAGCCTCAATTTGCCTGACGTGACGCTGCATCGTGGCGGCACCTATGTCTGTATGGAAGGACCAGCCTTTTCCACCAAGGCGGAGTCAAATCTGTATCGTAGTTGGGGCGCGACCATTATCGGCATGACCAACTTGCCCGAAGCCAAACTCGCCCGCGAAGCCGAAATTGCCTACGCGACGCTGGCGCTGGTGACCGATTACGACTGTTGGCACCCCGACCACGACAGCGTCACCGTCGAAATGGTCATTGGCAATTTGCAGAAAAATGCGAAAAATGCCCAGGCAGTGATTCGGGCAGCGGTGCGCAGTTTAGCGACAACGCCTCCCGCATCCGAAGCCCACGATGCGCTGAAATATGCGGTGATCACGCCCCTAGATAAAGCACCTGCGGCGACTTTAGAGAAGTTGGACTTGTTGTTGAAGAAGTATCGTTAAGCGATCGCCGGGTGAGAACTTAGTGACCCAGAAAAGTCCTGAAAGGATTGATACGGCTGAGTTTTCATGTTGAGAGGGGGGCCAATAATGGGAAGCTGAATCGCCCCAACTATCAGTATCTGCCGGGGCTGTATCGTCAACTGATGACCCTACTGAGTCAACGGGCGATCGCCCCAATCACAGACAGCGGGAGGTTAGGGTGCGATCGCGGCAAGCCAATCTATGAGCGCTGCTGCCAAGATTTTGAAGTGACGATGATGTGACTGGAAACGATGCGGTAGTAGATGGCGTAGGGAAATCGCTTGACCACGGCTCGACACACATCCCGGTAGACGACTGGATACGCCTCTGGTATCAGGTAAACGCGATTGAGCATTGCATCGATACAGTCGAGCAACTCGTCGACCAAATCAGCTTTCTGGCATTCGTACCATTGAAAGGCTTCATCCAGTTCGTCCCGAATCTCTGGACGAAAAACTAAGGCGTAATTCATGCTTGCCGCTTGATCGAAGCTCGCACTTCATCCCAGGTCAAAATGTTGTCTGGATCGGTGTCGGTGTCTTCAATCCGCTGGTCGAGTGCTTGTTTCTGAGCGTCGGTCAGGTCGGGATAAGTCTGCTCAGCGGCAATGCTGTCCCAAATTGCTTGAACCAGGAGATCGCACTCAAGCCCTCTAGCCACGGGCTGATTTCTGGAGCACCGACCCCGAGTGGTAGCAGCGATCGCGTCGGGGCGGGCAACACAATCCACAGACTCAAAAACAAGCTGGTGCCCACTAATAGCCAAGCCACCAGGTGACTCCCCCAGAGCAACAACGATCGCGGACGGTGTGGTCGGCTCAGCCGCCGAGTCGGACGCATGGAGTCTGTCCTTCAAAAACAATGACGAGGAGCTGAGCCCCACTTTGTTAGGGTAAAGGCTAAAAACCATGCCGAAACTTAAACCAGCTCTGAAATTTGCCTTGAGCACCTTATTTGTGGTGGCGGGGCTCAATCACTTTATCAGTGTAGATTTTTACCTCAACATCATGCCGCCCTATTTGCCTTGGCCCTTGGGGTTGGTTTACCTCAGCGGCATTTTCGAGATTGCTTTGGGGCTGCTGCTATGGGTGCCAAAATTCACCGCGATCGCCGCTTGGGGGCTTATTGTTTTGCTGATTGCGGTCTTTCCCGCCAATCTCCATATGGCTCTCAACCCGCAGCTTTATCCAGCTTTTAGCGCGATCTCGCTCTGGCTGCGACTGCCGCTACAGTTAGTGTTGATAGCTTGGGCCTATTGGTATGTGCCACCAGCGGCTCGCCTTGGCAGTCGGTGACGCCGTTTGGAAAAAAGGCGATCGCCCACAGCCAAACTTCGCGGGTAGTTCGCGGCTAACAACTGCGATCGCCCCGCTTCCGGCAAATCCACCAAGACACGTTACAGATGTTGCTCTTCTATTTTGCCCGAACATATAGGGCTTTGTGAGTTCCTCCAGCGACATCTCTCTCTTCAGTCACAAACAAATTTTGCTTTGCTTTTACAAGTAGAGAAAGTTTTTTATAGCCATATAGACGCGAATCGAAGTCAGGTTGAAGCTTATTAAGATAATTGCCAAATGCGCCAAGCTCTGCCCATCCTTCGTCATCGCTGGATTCTTCCAATGCCGCCAATAAAAATTGAGTGGGAAAAACTCCTTTCTCATTATTGGATTCATGAGAGGTACTTTTATCGTGCTTTGATGCTTTGCGGTGTTGGGAATCGGTTCCTGATTCTCCGTCTTCGAGTGTAGGACGTAGTACCTCGGTGAAAATAAACTTGTGACAAGCATTTCTAAAAGCTTCTGGTGTTTTCTGTTCTCCAAAGCCTAGAACAGTTAGTCCTTCCTCTCGAATCCGTACTGCCAATCCAGTAAAGTCACTATCGCTGGTCACCAAACAGAAACCGTCGAACTTGCGCGTATATAGCAAATCCATAGCATCAATACAGCGTTTTTCACTCTAATGAGGTACAGTAGCAGCAATTTGTGAACCAATTCCTGATGTCTTGCAAAGAAACTTCCTCGAAGGCTTTGTCTAAGGCTTTTGCTAAGTCAGGATATGTTCTTGCTTCGAGTGATCGTAAGATCGACTTGACCTTCGACCAGAAATTCTCGATCGGAGAGAATTCGGGCGAGTAAGGGGGCAAATAAATGAGTGAGGCTCCTGCCTGATGAATCATTTCTTCGATGTCTTTGCCTAAATGAATAGAGCAGTTATCCATAATCACACAAGCTCCTGGCCATAATTTGGGCACTAACCTTTGGGAGATAAAAGCCTCAAACGTCAAGCCATCAAAGGCTCCCATGATACTGACATTGGTCAACAATCCAGTTAAGCTGAGGGCACCGACAATAGAAACATTTCGACCTCTTTTCTGAGGGCGTTTGCCGTGGACACGTTGACCTTGAGGGGCGCGAGCACGGAGCCGGGTCAAGGCCAGATTCACTCCAGATTCATCAATGAAGATGAGGTTTTCAGCTAAAATGCCTCGTACTAATTGCCAAAAGCCCACTCGCTTTAGCTGGACACGCTCACTTTCCTTTTCATCGGCGTGGAACGTCTTTTTTTTACTGTTAGGTCGAGCTTTTTGAGGGCCCGATCAATGGTTGAGGTGCTGACCCAGAGAGCAGTTTTTTCCGCTAGTTGCACCCGCAGTTCTGCCAGTGTCGCATCATTTTGCGCTTCCACTAATTGTCGAAGTACATCTAGATGTGCGCTCTTTAGCTTTGGCGGTGTCTGCTGAGTTCGGATTTTGGGTGCGAAGGAATCAGTTTCTCGATACTGCTTTAATAGTTTCTGAATAAAGCTTGGGGCGACACAAAATCGTCTTGCTAGCTTCCGTTGCGAAATAGATTCGTCTTCATGAGCTTTAATGATTTTTCGGCGGAACTCAACGGAGTAGGCTTTCATTCCTGTCCCTCAGCACGACTGCTAAACGTATCAAGCGTATCTCACTAGGCTGGGAAAAGCTATAATTAAAGCGCTATCTGTTGCATTTTTTCCTGTGGTGTAAGCAAATTGCTGCACGGGCTTAATTGAGTATTTCTGAAGAACCTTTTTCCAAGATGCGCTAGTGGGAGCAGTAAAGTCTCCATATATTCGCTTGACTGTGGCTTCGCCAAAACGTGCAATTTCAGCTAAAAGTCCTTCAATAACCGCTGCTTGTGCATTGTCAGCATCAATCAAAACCGCCAGGCGGAGAGTTGGTTCCCTCACTGGTGCAGAAAAGTTTTGGGAGCAAAGTATCGGTAGTCTCATCGTGAGAAAGTCGTCACTTTCGAGAAC
>NZ_JACSWC010000035.1 GCF_016888165.1 Halomicronema sp. CCY15110
TTGGCTCAACTGGTCGTAGCTCAGACCTTTGCCACTCGCGCGTCGGATATAGTCCTGCACGGTGGAACGGGCCACCGCACAGCTTTGCGCAATTTCGCTCTGGTTATACCCCAACTCATGCAGGCGGATAATTTCTCGGAATTTCACCATCGGCAATTTAGCTCCTTGACCACTTCGACCCATGGGTATGCTCTGCTCCC
>NZ_JACSWC010000350.1 GCF_016888165.1 Halomicronema sp. CCY15110
AGCCAAACAAAGCGGCTCTTGGATAGGCAAGGGTGTTGATTTCACCCCGAAAGCATTGGTCAAGCACTTGGAATAGCCGTTCCACACGCCAGCGTTTCTGATAGAGGGCAGCGACTTTCAGCGCCGTCGCGTCGCTGACCGGTAGATTAGACAAAATTGCAATTTCGAGGTCGCCGTCGCGGGTGGGCTGTTTTAGGCGCACGACGATGCGTCTGAGGGTCAGCCTCAGGCTCTGATTAAGGGTGAGCTGAATCGATTGTTCCAATACCACTCCCGTCTCGTTTTTGCCAGTTGTTGTCAGCTCGCTGAGTGCCTGCCAGGGTAAGTTGCCATGCTGACGCATGACGAAACTGCCCCCTCGGGCCTGCACACCAAAGAGAAAACCGAGGGTGCAAAAGTTGCGGTCGGCAATCCACAGGTCACGGCTGAGCACCGTCGCCAACACCCGACTCAATAACGCTCGCTCTTGGGTGTGACCATCCTCGCAGGCAAACACATCGATGGCGAGCATCAAAGCCGGGTCTAAAATGACCAGCGCATGACCCGGCAGCGGCGCACTGCCGACTCGACGCAACACTTCTAGGCGGTGCTCCGTCGCGGCGAGATGATTGCCATCGAGAATTTTGACCCGATAGCCATCTAGCAGCGCTGGCAATTCGCCTCGCAATTGCTCAATCAGTGATTGGGCTTTCTGCACCGATTGGCGCACCAACGCCTCCACAATCCACGGTTCCAAGCCATTGAGTTTGTTGTAGATCGACTGAATGCGAACCCCGATCCCTTTCGCTTTTGACTGATAGGCCGCATTAATTGAGGGGCTGATGCCACACACCACCAAACTCATCAACTCCACAACCGTGGAAAAGAGTA
>NZ_JACSWC010000351.1 GCF_016888165.1 Halomicronema sp. CCY15110
GTAATTGCTCAACCAGGTTGACTCAAGCGATGAGCTAGCAGAGGATGTTAGGCTTTGGTCATGACTGAACTCCCCCCGCTAGATGGACTGAGCCATGAGGAGAAGGATGCCCTGATTCGAGGGCTGTGGGGTCAGTTGCAAACGCTTCAGGCAGAGGTGGAAAAGCTGAAGCAAAAGCGCGTCAAGAAAACTGCCCGCAATTCAAGTTTGCCGCCCGCTCAAGGCTTTAAGCCGAATCAGTCCCGTTGTGACACCGCCCCGACCAGCGCTAAGCATTGCCACGGCGGTCGTGCCTTGAGCGCTCATCCCCAGCAAGTCGTGGTGGCCCAAGCCAGGACGTGTCCGCATTGTGCCGCGAGCGTGGCCACGACTAGCCAGCAGATGACCGGCTGTTACGAGCGCATTGATCTGCCCCCGGTCGAGCCCCATATCACCCGTGTGGAGCGCTATGGTGGCACTTGCCCTCATTGCCAGCAACGCTACGAGTCGCCGGTGCCGGTCGGTTTGGAGCCAGGGTCACCCTTTGGACCGCGCATTGCCAGTGTCGTGACGTATCTGCGCTATCGCCATGCGGTGAGTTATCAGCGATTGTCCCAACTGATGGCAGAGTTATACGGGCTCAGCCTTTCCGAAGGTGCGATTGCCAATCTCTTGCGCCGTACGCAAGCGTCACTAGCGGCCTCGACCACCCAGATTCAAGAACATTTACGTCAGGCCCGGCTCGTCTGTAGCGATGAG
>NZ_JACSWC010000352.1 GCF_016888165.1 Halomicronema sp. CCY15110
CCGCCTGCGAGACTGGAGCACCCGGAGCGACCCGTTAGCTGGGGTGTGGGAAGAGGAGTTGGAGCCGATGTTGAGGCAGGAGCCACGGCTGCAGCCCATGACGTTGTTCGATTACTTGCAAGAGCATTATCCCGGTCAATATCCGCAAGTGCTGCGGACTCTGCAACGGCGGGTGAAGACCTGGAAAGCGTTGTATGGCAAAGCGCCCGAGGTCATGTTTGAGCTGCGCCACGAGCCAGGAGTGATGGGCATCTCCGACTTTACGGAACTGAAAGGGGCGGTGATTACCATCAACGGTGAACCGTTTGAGCATCTGCTCTATCACTACCGCTTGGCGTACAGCGGTTGGCGCTACGCCCAGGTGATTCAAGGCGGCGAGAGTTTCGTCGCCTTATCAGAAGGGTTGCAGAATGC
>NZ_JACSWC010000353.1 GCF_016888165.1 Halomicronema sp. CCY15110
GCCTCAACATCGGCTCCAACTCCTCTTCCCACACCCCAGCTAACGGGTCGCTCCGGGTGCTCCAGTCTCGCAGGCGGCCTCGATTCGGTTGATGCTCTCCCGCTTCAATCCGTTGGCCTGTCCGGTCTGAAAATTCGGCAATGGCAGCCGCCTCGGTCTGTTTTAGACCGAGCTCTCGGGCATTCTTATACACTTTGACCTGATAACTTTGAATGGTTTGTCTGGACATTGAAGGCTTCCCTGACCGGGGAAAACGCCTTCAGTGTCTTTTTTATTTGACTATTTGGATCCAGATGACGAAATCAATAAATCCGCCTCTCTAGTTGTCGTCAGCCGACAGGCTCATTGTCGTCTAATA
>NZ_JACSWC010000354.1 GCF_016888165.1 Halomicronema sp. CCY15110
CAGGGTAAGCGCAAGAAAAACATCGGGGAATTGTGCTACGTTGCCAGACCAGCGGCAAGGACAGTGAGCATGTAGTCAGGACTCATTGAAGCTCGCTTCGCCTTTTGTTTAAGACTGCGCTTTTTAGAGGTTTCTTGGTTCAGCACACTGATGGCTAAGCGTCTTAGGAGCGCCATGTTCTCTCCCCCATGGCCCCGTCGAATGCGAGACTTATCCTCACCCCAGGTGACATCGAGCACCCAGTGGAGTTGATTCTCGATTCCCCAATGGGTTCGAATCGCCCGACCAATGAGGGCTGCATCACAGGGCAACGACGTGATGTAAAACATCGTCTCTCGGGTCACCTTGTTCCAGAGGTGGCGAACCCGCTTCACCATGACAATGGTTTTGAGTCCCGCCCATTGCTCGATTTGGTGGAGGTCTCCCATGACGACAGCTGGTACAGCCCACACCTGCCGATGCTCCCGCCGATGATGACCCGACTCCACCCGAGCATCATCACTGTGCTCTAAATCGGTAAAGTTGGCGGACTCAGCCTGCTTAAACCACGTCATGACCTCGGCCCACAGGGTGGGGTGATTGGCTTTGAGACAGAGGACATAATCAGCCCCGTGCCCCAGGATCTCACGAGCAATCTCCTTCTGGGTGCCCATGGCATCGAGGGTGATGATACAGCCACTGATATCGAGAAGTTTCAGCAATGCAGGAATGGCGGTGATCTCGTTGCTCTTAGAGGTGACCTTCACCTGGCCTAACAACAGCCGATGCTCGCTGGCCCAGGCGCTGACAACGTGGAGCGCAGATTGCTTACGGTTGCGGTCGTAGGAGCCTTTAATCGTCTTACCGTCGATGGGAATCACTTGGGCTCCACTGGCCTCAACGATCTGCTTCACCCAGCCCAAAAAGCAACGCTCTAGGGCATCAGGAGCCATCTGCTCGAACAGCCGACGGTACGTGTCGGCATGGGGGACGCCGTTCGGTATCGAGAACAGGGTGCTCAGCCACGCCTGGTGGCTCTCAGCGTATGTTTCGATGTCCTCCCAACCCGTCGCGCCGCCGATGACCGCTAGAATCGCGATCATCACGATGCTCAAGAACGGGTGCGCTATCCCCTGACTACCGCGCGGGTCTTTGAGTTCAGCAAAGTGTGATTCCCACTGCTGTTGAATGGCGGCGGCATCGGTGGCCGCGCACAAGGGCGGCTGGGTCTGACCAGCTTTAGCGGTCTCTTCGTTGAGTGCAAAGCCTTGGCTCATGGCAACTCTCAGGGGGCACAGTGATGGGTTGCCTCTAGCATGTCACAGACCCTTTTTTCTTGCGCTTACCCTG
>NZ_JACSWC010000355.1 GCF_016888165.1 Halomicronema sp. CCY15110
GCGAGACGATGACACCCTATCGGCTGACATCACCTTTTCCGATGCGCAACAGCAGTGCCTTCATCATCTAGCGCCAAAATTACAAGGTCGCACTCGCAAACAGCAGCATTCTTTTGCCTCAGGCTCATTGCCTTGGGCCACTTGGCTGATTGCACGGTTGGGCGGTTGGTCCGGCTATCGCTCGCAATCTCCACCCGGCATTCGAACTTTGAGCCAGGGGCTCAGGAAATTTGAGGCCATCTTTCAGGGATGGTCACTAGCCCAGGAGGGATTTATGTGTACTTAGTAGC
>NZ_JACSWC010000356.1 GCF_016888165.1 Halomicronema sp. CCY15110
TGGCAGGGTTGTTGGCGGATCGCTTCAAATAACGGTTGCACTTCTTCGGCATAGGCATCTCGCTTCGTGTTGCGGTTCTGGGCGGCGCGGATTAAAAACTCGGAGCGGGGGCGTCTTGGCTGCGCAAACAAGTCATAGATATCCCCTTCGCGGTCTGTGATCGTAATGACCTCGACGGATGCGGGGATCAGTTGTTGGCTCGCTTCTTGATGCTCCAGCCAGCGGTAGCTTTCTTTCTCTTCGATCACCGTTTGTCGAGCGCGATAGCCCGCACCACGCCGGGTCTTCTCTCTGGCCCACACGGTTTCTTGCAAGATGCCTAAGGGGACTCCGGCATCGCTACTACACAGGGTGAGGTGGACTTTGAGGCCGGTGGCTGAGGCATCACTGATGGGGCCTAAGCCGCGAGTGTGGCGGTGAGTGCTGAAGTCTAGTTCAGTCGTGTCTTGGATCGTCAGCACCGTTGAGTGTTCTAAGCAGCGTTCGACCGTTTGATCAATGTGGCCGGACAAGATGGCGGTGGGGGTAATGCGCCGATTTGACCAAAACTTATACAGTCCTTGCACCGCCGCATCATCGCGGCTCGCTTGCAACACGCTCGCATTCGGCTGTGCGATCAGGTCTTCCACGATCGTTACTAGCCGTTGTGCACGGCGACGGTCACCTAAATTCGTGCTCTTTAGCTCGTCTTTTGCCCAGCTCATACCATGCTCCCCTGACATTGATGGTCTTTTAAAGTCATGAGCTTAGCGCGACTGGTCAACCTTGAAACTCTTGATAAACAACAGTTTATTTGCTTCCTTATCTATCCATATCTAATCGCGCCTCATCCTAAAAGGCATTTTTGATCCAAAATGTCACGCTAATTGGACTTCCTTATCTATT
>NZ_JACSWC010000357.1 GCF_016888165.1 Halomicronema sp. CCY15110
TCCTAAAAGGCATTTTTGATCCAAAATGTCACGCTAATTGGACTTCCTTATCTATTTTTGGGCTTCCTTATCGGTCGCTGGCACCCATGGGGCAAGCACCCAAGGCGGCAGCCAGATCAGCCCCAATGAGCAATTACTCTCGCTTCTTTTGAGTTTTGTATCGGGAAATCGCTCAATCCATTGCACCATAAGCATTCTAAACGTTTTAGCCGGAGTTTACTTAGCTTCAATCAACTTCAACTAAATCAATTCAACTT
>NZ_JACSWC010000358.1 GCF_016888165.1 Halomicronema sp. CCY15110
GGGTGAGGATGGAGCGCGATTTCTTAAACAAAGCCGCGACCTTCTTGGCTCGGGAAAGCTCAGACCCGATGAGCTAATCCAGAGGGAGCAGGTGAATTTTCCCATTGCCCTGATGTGCCGAGTCCTGAAGCAGTCCAGGAGTCGCTATTACGCCTGGTGCAACCGTCTTGTTGCCGCTAGAACCCAGGAGAATGCGCTCTTGTCTGCCCCGATTCAACGCATCTATGACACCAGTCGCCAAAGCTATGGGTCCCCTCGGATTCAAGCGGCCCTGGCGGCTCAAGG
>NZ_JACSWC010000359.1 GCF_016888165.1 Halomicronema sp. CCY15110
CGAGGGACGGCATGTATTAGCCATCAGTGACAGCAGTGAAATTAATTTACAGGCTCAAGCCCAGCATCTTCAAACATCCGGTTTCGGGGTTGTGGGCAACAATCAAGACTTGGGCTTTTTCCTTCATCCGACCTTGGTCGCCGACGCGGCGAGTGGGTTCCCGCTGGGATTGAGTACGATTCAGCTATGGCATCGAGAGCCCGAGCG
>NZ_JACSWC010000036.1 GCF_016888165.1 Halomicronema sp. CCY15110
TCGGGATGGCGATTCCCTAACTGCTCGCGCCAAATTGCCAGGGCTTCTACATAGAGGGGTTCGGCCTCCCCATAGCGTCCCTGAACATAATACAGTGAGGCCAGATTATTGAGGCTGAGGGCGACATTGGGATGGCGATTCCCCAACTGCTCGCGACGAATCGACAGGACTTCTTCGTGGAGGGTCTCGGCGTCGCCATAGCGACCCTGGGCACTATACAGCGTGGCCAAATTGTTGAGGCTGGTGCCGACATTGGGATGGCGTTCCCCCAACTGCTCGCGCCAAATTGCCAGAGAGTCTCGATAAAGGGGGGCCGCTTCCCCATAGCGACCCTGGGTAACATACAGCCCGGCTAGATTATTGAGGCTGATGGCAATATGGGGATGGTGCTCTCCTAACTGCTCGCGACGAATCGCCAGGGCTTCTTCGTAGAGGGTTTCAGCGTCACCATAGCGACCCTGGGCATCATATAGCCCGGCCAGGTTGTCGAGGCTGGTGGCGACATTGGGATGGCGATTCCCCAACTGCTCGCGCCAAATTGCCAGGGCTTCTACATAGAGGGGTTCGGCCTCCCCATAGCGCCCCTGAGCATAATACAG
>NZ_JACSWC010000360.1 GCF_016888165.1 Halomicronema sp. CCY15110
TTCTCGAAAGTGACGACTTTCTCACGATGAGACTACCGATACTTTGCTCCCAAAACTTTTCTGCACCAGTGAGCTCTAAGTGAACGGTACTATAGAGCGATTACCCCTTTTATATTAGTTATGGGTGGGTATCGAATCCTAACTGACCTCTCTTTAATGAAAACAGCAAGTCATAAAAGACAGGCATAATTGAGAGCCTAGAGACTAGAGAAGCTAGACAACATTTATAGAGAAAATGATTGATATCGTTCATGTGCAGCTGAAAACAAGTTGCTGAAATCTGAGATTGTCAGTAGATGCTCACAATTATTCAGTCGTCCGGGCTGGCTCCCGCAGGGAGACACTAGTACCGCTCGGCGTAAATTTACTACCGATCCGCCCTTGGCGTCCTGACAACCAAAGGCTCAGCGGGTTAAGCAGAGTCGAAACCAGCGGTGTTGGAGACCTTTAATTTCGGCTGCCGACTTAAAACTATGAGCTAATTTTGTTTTAGAAATCTTAGCCTTGGCCATTTGACTAAACTTGCCAAAATGCCAGGGAATACTGATTAATCTTCATCTTCTAAGTTTTTTGCCCCTCAATAAAATGGCTCAGAGAGAGTTTTGATATTGAATAAATTGCCGCGAAAATATTTTTTCAGGGGCGGATTTCAGCTTTGAGCCCTCACCCTGAATTCCTCGCCGCCGATTGGGCTGCGGATACGCATCGCGATCGCGGCCTCAACCTACTGTATTTGCCCTGCTGAGCCCCTCATTAGCTAATCTTGTGAGGTTTAGCCAGAACTTGACCCAGTCACATTTTCAGCCTCGGTGATTGAGGTTAAGGGGATGGTGGACTGCGGCTCAAGCCGGATCGCCCCCTGGTCGGGTCGGCTGCCCAGTCGGCCACCCGTAGAAGGGGAGCCGGGGTGGGTGAGGAGAGCCAGCTCGGGCCAGATCAAGTATTTGCAAACCTGACCTACTGTCAGTTTGAGGCTTTAAATCGACTGAGGTGGATGGCAAAGTGGCATGCTTGCTGCCGCTGCTTGCTGATAAGTTATCCGTTAATCTTCGGGATTCTTCGCATCTCACTAGATTCACCATTAGACCGCGTAGATGACAGGATTTGAGGTTGTCACTTTTAAGTTGTCGAGGGTCTGCCAAGGGGCCTACCAATGATGTTTTTAGATGTCTTTTTGCGGCGACAACCCATCAATAACGGCGATCGCGAGACTTAAAATGCTATGGATATTCAACAATATTGGTTCATTGTGAAACGCCGATGGCTACCGGCAAGTGCGGTATTTGCCTCGGTCTCGGTGCTCACCTTAGTCGCCCTGACGCAACAAACCAACATCTATCAAGCGGCGGGCAAGATTCGATATACCCCAGACGATCGCACCTCCGCCTTGACCGGACTGGGGGTGACCGAGGGCGGGTTGAGTCCTTTGGTGGAGTCAAGCAACCCCATGACCACGGAGATGGAGGTGATTCGGTCGGAGCCGATCGTGCAGGAAACGTTACGGCGATTAACCGCCATCACGCCCAGCGAGGACGAGATCACCCGCCAAACGCTGCTCCGTAACCTGTCATTAACCAATGTGCGCGGCACCGATATCTTGCTGCTGACCTATCAGGACGCTGAGCCCGAACTGGCCGCGACCGTGATTGACACTTTAATGGAAGTGTATTTGGCCAATCACGTCAGTGAGAATCGGGCTGAGGCCATGGCCGCTCGGGAGTTTATCGAACGGGAGTTGCCCGATGCGGAGGCGCGGGTGCGGGAGGCGGAAGCCGCTTTGCGACAGTTTCAGGAAAGTAATCAAGTGGCGGCCCTGGAGGAAGAGAAGGTGGTGGTGGTCACGGCTACGGAAACGCTGCGACAGCGGGTGGCAGAAGCGCGATCGGCCTTGGTGGATGCCCAGGAACAAGCTCAAACCTTTAGCCAGCAGTTGGGCATGTCGCCCCAGCAGGCGATCGCCCTCACTACCCTGAGCCAATCACCCGGGGTACAGGAAATTCTCACGCAGTATCAGGAGGTCGAGTCACAGTTGGCCGTTGAGCGGGTGCGGTTTCAGGACGAAAGTCCAGTGGTGCAGGCCCTGCTCGATCGCCAAGCTAATCTTGAACAAGTGCTGCAAGGGCGGGTGACTAAAGCTTTGAATGGACAAGCGATCGCCCCTAACCTCAATCTCCAAATTGGTGAGTTGCAAGCCGAGTTAGCGGGAGATCTGGCCCGTACAGAAGCGATGCGTCGGGGCTTGGCGCAACAGCTAAGCACCTTGCAACAAGCGCAAACCTTTTATGCCCAGCGGCTGGCGATGTTGCCCCGACTGGAGCAGGAACAGCGAGAACTGTTGCGGCGATTGGAGGCCGTTCAGGGCACCTATTCCTTACTGTTGGAGCGGTTGCATGAAACCCGCATCGCCGAGAACCAGAATGTGGGCAATGCCCGCATTTTGCAAGCGGCCTTTGTGGGCGAAACCCCCGTGGCTCCCCGCAAACTATCCTTTTTGGCCACTGGTGGCATTGTCGCTTTGTTGCTGGCTGCGGCGACTGCTCTGGTGCTGGAGTCTCAAGACAAGTATGTGAAGACTGCCAAGCAGGCCCGCAACTTGTTTGAGCTAACGCTGCTCGGGGTGGTGCCTATGCACAAAACGGTGAGCCGATCGCGTTATGGTTTTCGCTCAGTCGAGCGCGGCTCGGAAGTGATCGTGCGGGATGAGCCAGAATCGGCGATCGCGGAAGCCTACCGCATGCTGCAGGCAAACCTGAGATTTCTCAATTCTGATCGCGAGATCAAAACCGTTGTCATCACCAGTGCCACCGTCGGCGAGGGTAAGTCGGTCATTTCGGCCAATCTGGCGATGGCCCGCGCCCAACTGGGCCGCCGGGTGCTGCTGATTGATGCTGATATGCGTTGCCCTCGTCAACATCAAATCTGGAACATCGTCAACGATCGCGGCCTGAGTAACGTGATGGCGGAGCATTGCTCACTGGCCTCGGTGGTGAAATCACCAGCAGAAAACTTAGATGTGCTCACCGCTGGCGTCATCCCGCCGAATCCGACCGCCCTGCTAGACTCGCAGCGCCTGGCAGACTTCTTGCAAGACGTGGCGGCAGACTATGACTTTGTGGTGCTTGATACCCCCGCTATTAACATTGCCGCTGATGTCCAAATATTGGGACGGCTGGCCAGCGGCGTGTTGTTGGTGACTCGGCCCGGGGTGGTCGATCTGGGCAGTGCCTTAGCGGCCAAAGAGCGGTTGGCGCAGTTTGGCTCACAGGTGCTCGGTCAGGTCATCAACGGGGTCGTGCTCGAACATGAGCCTGACAGCTATCGCTACTTTGCGGGCCACCATACCGAATGGAGCGGCACTGAGGTGGTCGCGGCCAACGCGATGCGATCGTGAGCGCCGCGCCGTGAAGCTGCGCCATCGCGCGGGGCGCTCATGCCACTGACACCAGGCTCCCGACCCGGGCCGCTGCGGCGATCGGGACAGTCCCTTGCCCCGGCAATTTGGTCAGCCCCTTACCCGACGGCCATCGGCTGCCGGAGCCCTCGCGTCATGGTCATGGCGTTTGAGGGGGAAGTCCGCGCCGGACACCTGGCCGACTGACTGGCCCTGGCTCCCGTTACTGAGCCCTGCGCCCCTCCTGTCCGGAGCCGAACTCAGCCGTTGGTGGCCAGTCGCGGCCCTATCCATCCATTGCTGCTCTACTTCACCCTATGTTGCACAAGCTGATCCATCCCAAAGGCCAGGTTAATACCGAATTTCGCCAAATTCTGCACAACACTGGCTGGCTCTTTGGCGGGAAGGTGTTGCGGATGGTGATCAGCCTGTTTGTCGGCACCTGGATTGCCCGTTACCTGCGGCCCGAAGGGTTTGGGCAACTGCAATATGCGCTGGTGTTGGTCAGTTTTTTTGACCCGCTGTCAACGATTCAGATGGGGCAGGTGGTGACCCGTGACCTTGTCCGTCATCCCGAAAACAGCTCGTTAATTTTGGGCACTGCTTTTGTTCTGCAATGGGTCGGCGGCATTCTGGCCGCTAGTTTATGCGTGTTCGGGGTGCAGTTCTTGGCTCCTGATCAACCCTTGATTCAGCTATTGGTGAGCATCATCGCGCTGAAGTGTTTATTCAACTCTCTACAACCGATTGCCAATTGGTTTGAGTCGTGGGTGGCGTCGAAATATGTGGTGATGGCTGAGCACGGGGTGTTTTTGCTCATCGTGCTGCTGAAATGTGGACTGGTGATGACCCAGGCCACGGTGGTGGCGTTTGCGATCGTGATCGCCCTAGAGTCGATGCTCTATGCCCTGGCCCTGGCTTACTTTTATCTCCGTCAGCATCAATCTATCCGGACCTGGCGGACGAATTTTGCCAGTCTTAAATATTTGCTGCGCGAGTCCTGGCCGCTGGTGTTGTCTTCGACGGCGGTGGTCATTTACCTCAATATCGACCAGCTCATGCTGGGCAATATGATCGACAAGTCTGCCGTGGGCATTTATGCCAGTGCGGCCAATTTGTCAGAGGCCACGGCGTTTTTGCCTGTCATCATCGGTTCGTCCCTCTTTCCCCGCATCATTCAGTCGCGCCAATTGGCTCCGTCTGTATATCGCCGCCGTTTGCAGCAGTATTACGACCTGAATACGGCGATCGCCTACAGCCTCATTTTGGTGTTGCTGCCCACTTCAGGGTTCATCATGACTCACCTCTATGGCGCTGAGTATCAAGCTGGCATCCCCATTTTTGCGGTACACATTTTGGCTTCGCTGTTCACGTATTTGGGCATTGCCCAGAGCAAATGGATTGTGACTGAGGGGCTTCAGCGTTACAACTTTTATGCCCGGTTCACTGGGCTGATGGTCAATATTGTGCTTAATCTTGTCTTGATTCCCCGCTATGGGGGCATGGGGGCCGCGATCGCGACGTTGATTTCCTACGCGATCGGGGGATATCTCTTTTTTGGCCTGCTTCCCGCGACTCGCAGTAATGCTTACTTGATGACCAAAGCCCTGTTGCTGCCCTTACGTTTGTTGAGCCGCTGGTCGCTGGGGTTCACCCGATAATTGCCCTGTTTGGTCTGCCGTTTTGTTTAGCGATGTTGATGTTATGGCTCCTGCTCAACTCAAAATTTTGTTGGTTTCCGGTGTCTATCCCCCCGCGATTGGCGGCCCTTCTCTGCAAACGCAGCAGATTGCCCAGAGGCTCATGGCCCGGGGGGTGACGGTGCAAGTGGTGACGTATGGCGACCCCGACCAGAGCGGAGTCGTCGATGGGGTGCCCCTGACGTTTGTGGATGGTCGCCCGCAGTCGGGCTGGCTCGGCAAGCTGGGGCGCAACTGGCGGATCTGGCAAGCGCTGAACCGCATGATTGAAGGGATGCAGCCCAGTGTGATTCACATGCAGACGGCGGCGGGAAATCTGGCCCTGATGACGGGCTTGGCGGCGCGGCGGCACGGCATTCCCGCACTGCTCAAATATACCGCCGACTTGGTGGCCCAAAAGGCGACGTTGGCCGATTTTGCGCCGCCCCCAGACGGACTAGCTCGCCGTCGGCACTGGATGGGGCAGCGGGCCAAAGATGATTTTCAGCGATCGCTCTTTGCGCTATACACCCACATTTGGGCGACGACGCCCGCGTTTCAAACCCGCTTGCAGCAGCACTATCAGGTGCCTGCTAGCAAGTGTTGGTTGATGCCCAATTTCATTGATTTGCAACCCTTTACCGCGATCGCCGAACAGCGGGCAGCGACGGCGACGGCCCCCAAATCCACTCTGGAACTGCTGACCGTTGCCCGACTCTTTCCGGTGAAGGGGCTGGATGTGTATTTGCAGGCATTGGCCCAACTGTCGCACTTGCCGCTGCGGGTACGGCTGGTGGGCAGCGGCTCTATCGAGTATCAACACTCTTTGCAAACGCTTGCAACAGACCTCGGTCTGGCCGATCGCGTTGAATTCACCGGGGCGATCGCGCCCGCCCACATCGCTGCTGCCTATGCCACGGCTGACCTCTTCGTGTTGCCGAGTCGTCACGAGCCGTTTGGCATTGTGCTAATTGAGGCGATGGCCGTCGGCTTGCCGATTGTGGCTACCGCCGTTGATGGCATTCCGTACGTTGTAGAAGCCGGGAAATCGGCTTGGTTAGTGCCCCCTGGGGATGCCACCGCATTGGCGATCGCCGTGCAAACTCTGGTGACCTCGCCAGCGCCCCGTCAAGCCCTCGCGGCGGCGGGGCGCATCCGCGCCCAAGCCTTTGCGCTAGAACCGGGAGTGCAAAATCTGTTGGCGCTCTATCAACACCTGAGCGCGCCCTCGGCGACTGTGCCCCGCCTAACAGAGGTGGGGGCCAACGGTGCAGGGATCGCCTTCGCCCCACAGCTGAGGGGCAAAGCGGCTGCTCCCAGCCCGCCCGATTGGGGAAATTGAGCAGGCTCACAGCCGTTCAGCGTTGCCCCGCTTTGCCCCTAGATTGAGCCCCACCCCGATTCCGTTCCCAGCCCGTTGCCCCGCTCTTTTGCCCTGTTTTCCTCTATCCCGCCGTGATCAAAATGACCCCTGCTCCCAGCATTGCCACTGCCTCCGAGCCTGTCACCCAAGCCGCTTCTCCCTTTGTAGCGATGAGCCACACACATCGGTTTGGGGTGGTTTGTGTGATGGCGATCGCGCTGGTGGGCATCGGCCTGCGGTTGCAGTTATCGCCCCCCAATATTGCTGGCATGCAATGGGTCTATCTGGCGCTGGTGGGCAATGCTGTCCTGTTGCTGCTGCCTGTGATTTTTTATCGTCCTAGTTTTGGGTGGTTTCATCCCCTGGTGTTCGCCATCTTTTGGGGCGTGTTGCCTCATTTGCGTCGTTTCGATGTCTATTTCACCGGGTTGCCGTGGCACGTAGCCCTGCCCGGCTGGAGTGCCGACAGCTTGACGGGGCTGCTGCTCAAAGATCTGCTATTGCAAATGGTCGGCACCCTGGCAATTTACGCCGGATTTTGGCTCAGTCCGACTTTGCCTATGCCCTCGATGCCCTTTCAGCAGCCCGCTCACTTGGGTCGCAAAACGGTGGCGACGGTGGGCTTGGCCACTGGTCTCTTTCTGGTCTATATGCAAACTCGCGGCGGCATCGTCAACCATCTATTGTCTTGGGGGGCGGGACGCAATGAAGCGCTGGCCGGGGTTTTTTACTGGCAGTTTTTTACTCAGCTCGGGCAGATCGCTTGTCTGTGTTGGTTAACGATGGATCGTCGTTCTACTCGCAATCCGGTCTTTTGGGGCTGTCTGACGGCGTCGTTGATGATGGCCTTTTTGATTGGCGGTTCTCGGTCGGGCTTGATTTACTTTATGGCGATGTGTTTGCTGGCATGGTTCATCCGAGAACAGAAAATTGCGGTGATGCGGATGGTGGCGATCGCCCTCATTGGCTTAGTCGCGATGGGGGTGCTGGGCAACCTGCGCAATAGCACGTTTAGCGGTCAAATCAACTGGAATACGTTGCGCGGGGGCGCGGCAGAAACGACGAGTGAGACGCGATCGCCCTTGGGCGAAAGTTTGCAGGAAATTTCTGAGCGCAGTAGCGTCAATGCTGGCGTCTTTCCGATTCTGGCCCTGGTGCCCAATCAGGTAGAGCATCTCTACGGCAGTTCCTATCTCGCCATCCTCACGTTGCCCATTCCCCGCGCGTTGTGGTCGGCCAAACCGGGCTTGGTCGCGGGTATGGTGGGCGAAACTTTTTTCAGTAGTAATTTTGGCATTCCACCGGGGGCGGTAGGCGAAGCGTATTGGAACTTTGGGGTCCCCGGCGTGTTAGTGGTCTTTAGTGCCTTCGGGGCGTTTCTCAAGCTGCTGGCTGACTTTTTTGTGCGCCATGCTCACCACCCCGCCGCGATCGCGCCCTATGTCGTCACCTTGTTTTTGTTTGCTGGGCCAGATGGGCTAGCCACGATTGCCTGGTTGATGATGTTGGTGCCAACTTTGGGCTATCTGATCGCGATCGGGGCGATCAGATTTTCGCGATCGGCGTAAAGCCACCCGGCATCATCGGGACTGATGGTTCACCCATACGCCCCTGGCTCCCCCAATGTTGTCGGGAGGCTGACCTTGCTGATGGCTGCCTTTTACGGACTGTAGAACCGCACCGAGCTTTTCCTAAGCCCTGCGGGCAGGCTCCACCAAGCGCCAGGAGAGGAACCAGCAGCCTTGATAAACCTCTCCTGACCAAGGAAAGGTGCCGCAGGCGGTGAGGTTGTACCCCCCGCAACTTAAGGCCAGAAACCTTGCTATACAAGCCTTTGACTGAGTTCTGCCGAATGGATAGCCTTAATCAAGGGGGGCAAACAGATCCAGATTGTGAATCGCCCCCTTGATAAGGGGGCGGCGACAGCGGGGGATCTTACGGAACGCTAAACACTTACTAAGCCCCTGATTCCACAGCATGAAAATGTCCGGAACTGTCTGCGCGAAGCTATATCGCTCATGTTCGAGATGTGGATATCCGGTAGCTTCTATCACGGTGAACTGCGCGACGGGTGCATCCTGCCACCCCGCCCCTAGTCATGAGTCAAGGCAAACTGGCATTACTTTTGAGAGGCGCTTCGGCAAACTAGGCATACGGTTGCAAAACTCGGTTGGGGCAACGCATTAGGGCTGCGAGTCAGCCATCCCAACCGGAAAAGTTTTTCATTAGGAATAGCGGTTATGAGTACGTCGCCTTCATCGCTGAGTGGCGCTGCCATCGGCGATCGCTCTCTGCTCCCATCAAGTTTGCCACAGCACCTTCGATCTGCTCCTTTGACTCCAATCAAGGTGCTGTTTTTTTCTCCTTCTCTAGGGCACGGCGGGGCCGAAATGCACTTGCTACGGGTGATGAATGCCCTGGATCGTCAAGGCTTTGCACCCTCGGTGGCGGTCGCCCAAGCCGGTGGCAGTTATGAAGCGGCGCTCGCGGACGATGTGCCCCTCCATAGCCTCAATTCTCCGGCGATCCGCTCCAGCACGATCCGCATGATTCGCGCCATCCGGCCCTTGCGCCAGCTCATTCAGACGACCCAGCCAGACATTGTTTGCGCGTTTCAATCTCATGCCAATCTAGCCGCCATTCGCGCCTGCCAAGGACTGCCCCAGCGCCCCAAACTGATTGTCTGTGCCCAAAATTCGCCCTTTGCTCAATACCAACGGGCCTGGCATCCTCTGGATCGCCTCATGCTGAAGTTGATGGCCCAAATGTATCCCCAAGCCGATCGCCTCATTGCCCTCTCGCAGGGGGTTGCACAGGAGCTAAACACGCTGGTTGGCCCCTTGCCAACGCAACGGCGGCCACCCATTGATTTGATTTACAACGCTGGGGTAGATCAGAGGGTGACGCGCGGGGCACGTCAGGGAAAACATCTGCGCGATGGCGTTGCCTCTAACCCGGTGCTGGTCACCTGCGGTCGGCTGCATCCGCAAAAAGGGTATCCCTATCTGCTCGCCGCCTTAGCCAAAGTGCGTCGCGAAATACCCGTGCAGCTCTGGATTGTGGGAGATGGCCCCCAGCGGCCCGCGATCGCGCGGCAAATCAGGGCCCTCGGGTTGACCGATGCGGTGCAGCTTTGGGGATTTCAAGCCAATCCCTTTCAGTTCATGGCGGCTGCCGATGGGTTTGTGTTGTCGTCTCTATACGAAGGCTTTGGGAATGTCTTGGTCGAAGCGATGGCCTGTGGAGTGCCCATTATTGCCACCGACTGCCCCCATGGCCCCGCTGAAATTTTGGAACGGGGGCGTAATGGGCTGCTGGCCCGCCCGGCCGATGCGGACGATTTGGCTCGGCAGATGCTCAAACTGTTGCGCCACCCCCAACTCCGAGAAAAGTTTGCCCGTCGGGGGCTGGTGCGATCGCAGCAATTTCACGCCGACACCATTGCCCAAGCCTATGCCCAAGCCTTCAGCCGCGCCTTAACCGCGGCCCCTGCGCGCTAGCGATATGCCAGTGGGCGGCCAAGGGGCGAGGGGGGTAGTGGAGTCAATCACCGGCCTCATGGATTTTGTCCCCCGCTCACCCCGCCCCCCACCGCCGCCGTCTACATCATTTGTCTACAGGTTTTTGTCATGCAAACGATCCTATCGACCACCCCGACCGCCACGACTCACGCCACCGCGCCCCCGGCCAAACTGCGGGTGCTTTACTACATTGCCTATTACCAGCGCATGGCCGGGGCCAACCGAGTCTTGTTTGAACTGATTACCCACTTGCCCCCCGAGGTTGAACCACTCGTGGTGTCGGCAGGACAAGGCCAAGCGGCCACCGCGTTTCGTCAGGCGGGGATTGAAGTGGTCGTGTTGCCACCGGGGGCAGCGCTCAATCAGTTTGGCAAGGCCATGCTGGACTGGTCGCTGTGGCAGCGGCTACAAGTGGCAACGACCGAATTGCTGCCCTACACCCTCCAGTGCTGGGCCTTGATGCGAGAATGGCAGCCCGATATTGTCCACCCTGACGGGGGGCGGGGCACCTTGATGATTGGCGCGGCGGCGCGGCTCTATGGCTGTCCGCTCGTGGGGCATATGCACGGTCAGTTACCGTTTAAGGGCATTACTCACTGGTATTTTGAGCACATCTCGCATCGCATCGTGACCGTCTGCGATACCGTGGGTCAGGCGTTAAGCCCGGCGGCCCGCGCGAAGGCCACCACGGTTTACAACGGCATTCAAGCCATTGACCGATCGGGGCCGCCGAGTCCCTGGCTGGCCACCCTCAAACAGCAAGGGCATCTGATTGTGACGTGCTTTGCTTCGGTGGTGCCCTTTAAGGGCCACCATCACCTGCTAGCCGCGATCGCCGAACTCAATCGTCGCGGCTGGGGCGATCGCCTGGTCGTCCTCTGCATTGGCGACATCGAGCCAGAATATCAGTACCATGCCGATTGGCTCTTGCAGCGCCAGCGACAACTGGGATTGACGAACGTCACCTTCACCGGGTGGCAGGCCAATCCGTTCCCCTTTTACCAGATCGCCGACATTGAGGTGCTGCCCTCCGTCAGTTGGGAGACCCTCGACTATGGCGACCACACGATCACTGTGGGCGGCAACGAAGGGTTTCCGACCACGCATTTAGAGGCGATGGCTTTTGGGTTGCCCATCGTGGGGACGGACATTGCCGGAGTCCGCGAACAAATTACCAACGGCGAAAACGGCTATCTGGTGCCGCCGGGAGACGCGATCGCCCTCGCCGATGCCCTCGACTGTCTCTTGCAGGATGCTGACCTGCGATCGCGCCTGGGACAAGCAGGCCGCGATCGGGTGCAGCAAAAGTTTTCCACGACGGCCCAAGTCGAGGGCACTGTACAGGTTTACCGCGAATTGCTAGGGCCGATTCATCCTTTAGCGGCCAACTCCTTTCAACCAAAGGGCGATCGCGCCCTCGGCTAGGGGCGATCGCTGGCGCGGCCATGCTTGGCCCCCAGGTTTTTAGCGTTAGCCAGTTCTCTGTGACTGGGCGACACATTCAGCATTGGTAAAGCCCCCTGATTGCAAGGGGACGGCGACAGCCAGGGATGCTCAATCTGTCGTGCTCTTTCGCAGAATCGGGATTAATCAATGATGCGCCCTAGGAGCGACCACCACCCATGATCAGGCCGATAAGGAGAAAAGGTTGGGGGTTACGGCGGCGGCGGCAACCCTGGTGGTGGGGCGGCATCGTTGTGGCGATCGCGCTGCTGGTGGCCGTCTGCACCCAGGTAAATCTGGTGGGAGAAGGTCGCCAGATTCGCCTCTGGCAGCGCCCTGATGGCACGGCGGTGACCGACTACGCCGCTGGTGATGAATTTCTGACCGCTGCCTTCACGCTGCTAGAGGACTACTGGCAAGACATTCGCAACGAAAATCCTGATCTGGTGCGGGGACACCTCGACCATTACTTGCCGCCAGAACTCAAAACCCTGAACTATGAACCTGCCGATGCGTTGATGCGTGAGTTTGCCGAAGCCTTCTTTACCGCTCGTCATGCCCAAACGGGGTTGATTCCCTATGCCTATGACACGCCGGTTCCCGGCGATCCGCATCGCCCCGCCGAGGCCGACCTAACCTCTGGAGCCATGCAGCCTGTTGGGTTAATTGCTCGGGCGATGGAGTTTTGTCTCTGGTTTCCCGCCGATCGCGCTCTACAAAACCAGTGCCGCGCCCTTGCCCGCAACACGATAGAACATTTCGATGTGCCCGCCGAGTCAGCCCAACCCCACGGGCTGTGGGGCTGGGTCAATGTGGCGAGCGATCGCGCGCGCCGCAGTTCTCTCACCCTCATCCAAGACTATGGCGAAGTCGCCTGGGGCATGGCCCAACTCTCTCAGCAAACGGGCGATCCGTACTTTGCGCAATGGGCTGATACTAAGCTGCAATTTGTCTGGCAGCACCCCATGAGTGCCGATCTGCCCATCCTGCACGAACAGTTTGTCCTCACCCAGGCCCTTGATCGCCCCGAAGAACCTTCCAGCGATACCGATACGCTGTATTTTGTCCGTCGCCTGTATGACCTGTACGACTTAACGCAAACCCCTCAATATCGGGATTGGGCGTTAGCGGTGACTGATCTGTGGTGCGATCGCGCCTGGAATTCTCAATGGGGGCACTTTATTCGCAAACTCAACCCTGATGGCACCCCGGCTGTCGATACCCTATACGGCGATGGCAAATACAACACTCTTGCGATGCTGGTGCGGGCTTACCAGGTCACCGACGATGTGGCCTATTTAGAGCAGTTGAAACTAGCCTGGAATAATTTGGTCAGGCTGGGCCAGAATGGTCTCGCTCCCGAAGCGGTACGGCAAGGCCTCGCCGATCGCGAAGCGGGACTCGACCCCGAACAGACGATCTTTCTGGACATTTTGGTAGAAGCCTACAAGGCCAGTGGCGATCGCGCCTTCCTCCAAGCCGCCGAAACCCTGGGGCGCGCCATCCTGCAACAAGGCCCCAGCGTCATGCGCCACGAGAGCGGTCAGGCCGGCCACGCCTTTTTGAAACTGGCCCTTGCCCGTCAGCCCATTCATCGCGTCGAACTCACCCTCACTCAGCCCCATACGCCCCTGCAAATCGAGCGCACCGGGCACCCTCTCTTACGAGTGATGCCGCCGACGGCTAATGTGGTTGTCTACAGGCCCAGAGGCCCAGAGGCGATCGTCACCAGCGCATCAGGCCAGCTCGCCACCAAGGTTACCAGGCCCTAAAAAACCATGAGTTTGAGATCGTCATCCCGAGCGCCGTCACGCCGCCCAGCGCATGACTGACCAGCATCGGTTCATTGCTGGCCGGTCACCAACTAAAATCACCCTTCCTGTCTGAGGACAATCCCTTCAACATAAGTCGCTGAATGACGGCTCTAGGAGCATTTTCAAAATTGGTTACGACAGTTTTATGGGCGGCTGGCTCAGACGACCAGGCTGGCCGTCCAAAGAGCGCTCCAAACCTCTACAGGACTCGCTCGAAATGATCGGGTCGGGCAGTTTCATGCCCGCGAAGAAACACCTGCCAGAGTGCTGCCCCCCAATGCAAGCTAGTCCTCCAGAGGTTGGGCAAGAACCTGGCGCAACCATGCGTTCAGCCGCCGCGATGGGAGAGGTTATGCGCGTACGCTGCCTAGTGCGCCTTGGGACAGCCGAGACAGCTATCCCAACTGCTTCAATTCTCATGCCTTCGCAATAGTGCGATAGCTTTGCGCCGATGGCTCCGTGTGTTTCGATGCTGTGGAACCAGCAGCTTCAGCCCTTTGCCTGTCGGTACCTTACGGCGGATTGCTGCGATCGCCCTTAAGCCGCCCGGTACTAGAGGGTAAGCCCATTGCCGGGTCGGGCAAAACCAACCTGCCACGCTGCCCGCAATTTTAACGGCAGCAAAAACAGCTCTACAGAATTTTTAGCTCACTGGTGCAGAAAAGTTTTGGGAGCAAAGTATCGGTAGTCTCATCGTGAGAAAGTCGTCACTTTCGAGAACT
>NZ_JACSWC010000361.1 GCF_016888165.1 Halomicronema sp. CCY15110
AACTGCTCGCGCCAAATTGCCAGGGCTTCTACATAGAGGGGTTCGGCCTCCCCATAGCGCCCCTGAGCATAATACAGTAAGGCCAGATTATTGAGGCTGAGGGCGACATTAGGATGGCGCTCTCCCAACTGCCCATGACGAATCGACAGGGCTTCTTCGTAGAGGGTTTCGGCGTCACCATAGCGCCCCTGAACGCGATACAGCTCGGCCAGGTTGTCGAGGCTGGTGGCGACATCGGGATGGCGATTCCCCAACTGCTCGCGACGAATCGACAGGGCTTCTACATAGAGGGGTTCGGCCTCCCCATAGCGCCCCTGGGCACGGTATAGCTCGGCCAAGTTGTTGAGACTGGTAGCGACATAGGGATGGCGATTCCCCACCTGCTCGTGCACAATCGCCAGAACTTCCTCGGCTAGAAGCACGGCCTCTTGGTATTGTCCCGCATGGAAGAGTTCAACGGCCTGCTGGTTCAGTGCATCTGCATGCTCCAGAGGATTCTGAATTGGGAGATTAGGCGTCACCTGAGTCAGTCGAGTCTCTTCTGCCAGAGTCAGCGGCGCTGGCCCCGACAGTGCCAACGCCCCCAACGCCCCAACCCACCAACGTATTGCCATCATCCATTCCCTCTTAGCGTCCTAAATCTTGTCCCAAGTCCGTGCTAGCGTTGACTCTCCAGAAAATCGAGTCGCTCCGCCAGCACCGCTACCTGCTCCGAGTCACCCAACACGTCATAGAGCGCTAGCGCCTCCTGGGTTTGAGCGATCGCCGTCTCTATGTCTACACGCGCCTGGGCCAACAGCGCCAACCCATCCCAGGCTCCCGCTTGCCCCTGCAATTGCCCCGATTCCGTCGCCAATGCCAAACCCTGCCGATAAAGCGTCTGGGCCTCGGGCGTCAGGCCAATGGAGAGGTAGAGATCGCCTTGGAGGACATAGATCAGCGCATTATCTGTCCCCGCCTCAATGCGGTCTTCCAGCATGTCTATCGCTGCCTGGGTCAGGGTGAGCGGGTTGGGTCCTGTAGGTGGGGGAGAATTGCTGTAGAGCAATGCCAGGGCGATCGCCGTCGCATCTTCATTCAACTCCGCCGCTCTCAATGCTTCCGCCTCCACCAGAATCGGCTCTGCCTCCGAGGACAACAGCAGCCGGAAACCCACCGCAGCGCCCAGCGCATTGGACGATAGCCCCGTATCCGAGCTGACCTCGATCAGATAGCGCACTCCCGGCTCTAGAGGTGGCCCGTCATAGGCCACCGAGGTTCCCGAGACCTCTTCTGTCCAAAGGGGCTGCGTCGGGTTCGCATACACCTGCACCTGATACGTCTGCGCCCCCGCTACCGGATTCCAACTCAGGGTGGGCACTGTCCCTGGTAGTAGCGCCGTCTCCCGAGGGCTAATCACATAGGGCACCGTGCCATTCACCTCCCGAGAAGGCCGCCGCCGCCCGGTACGCAATGAAGAAGATTCCGTACAGTAATCGCCAACGGTGTACGTTCCTGCCGGAAACTGCCGCTCGCGGGTTTCGTTGTTGCAGACAATCCCCACATTGCCTCCGGAGCGCACCCGCAATTCATCGGTGCCGCGCACAAAGTCCCCCACATAGGCCCGGTTGCCATTCACCTCTGCCTGTCCGCCAATGTCTGAGATGTAATTTACCCCGAGACTCTGGGCCAGCGCCGGGACACTGAAGACCGGTAGCGCTAGGCCCGTGGCGAATAGAGAAAGGGTAAAATTCAATCCTTGACGCATGGCTGGTTTGCTTCCGTAAGTTGTTGACAGGCTTGGAACCCCCATAGATCTTCATCGGGGTTGGTGCTGTTTCCGAGACGATAGCACTCAGCCCAGGATTCTAAGGCCGCCGTTTGATTCCCTTGCTGCGCTTCCACTTGCGCCAGCAGACAGTGGGCTGAGGCTGGATTGGTAATCTCTGCAGTAGCTTCAGGGCGCTGAGTCACCACCCCGATCGCGGCCTGCAGGGGAAATGCCGCCTCCTCATAGCGGCCCTGCTGTAGCAGCGCCCAGCCTAGATTTTTGTAGAGGTTGTATTGCGTGCTGAAAAACTCCCCTGCCGTTTTCAGCTCCGCTTCCTGGTCCGCCAGGACTTCTAAACCCGCTGATAACAGCGCCACCGCTGCACCGGGGTCGGCTTGGGCCGGTAGCAAATATAGCCGCCCTAGGTTGTTGTACGCCTGGGGCACATCTCCTTGCAGGGCTATCGCATACTGGCTTTGAGCAGACTCGAACTGTTGCAGGTCTTCATAGAGGGTGCCGAGGTTGTAGTGAGCATCCACATTGTCGGGATTGAGGGCGATCGCCCGCTGATAATTTTGCTGAGCACTCCCTAAGCGCCCGGCCTCTGCATTGCCCATACCTAAGCGATTGTAAAAGTTCGAAATGGTAGGCAGCGACAACCACAGCCCTAATAGAAAGATTGACAGTAATCCCGTGGCGCTTAACTTGGCTTCCTCATGCCAATGAGACGGCACCCTCAGGGTGTTTAACAAATCATCGAAGCCCGCTTGACCCGCCTTGGTTAGTTCACTGCGGGCGTTGAGTAGGGTCAACAGACTGGAGAAAGCGATGGCAGATACGCCCAATACCCCCGGTCCCCCGAGGAAGAAGCGGCGGATGATGTCCCCTAACAGGCCCAGGCTGATGGTCCATAGCAGCACTTGACCACCTCGATAGAGCCAGTCCCGGCGATCGCGGCGGTGAGGGGGCTGCAACTCGTCCAAAGACCACCACCAGCGGGTGGCGGGCGGGGAGAGGCTGCGACGATAGGCGGCAAAATCCACCAGGGGTGTTATGGCTGTGACCTGCTGCCGCAGGGTTTCATCCAAACCACGGAGATGTTGCAGGGTATAGATTCCCGGTGTGGTCCCAGCGTCCAACACGACCTGGAGGGCATCACGGGCTTTTAGTACGGCCAGGGCGCGATCGGCACTGGCGTCCTGCTGCCAGTCCTGTAAGGTCTGGCGGTAGTGTTGGAGAGCTTGGGGCAGGCGATCGCGCATAGTCATCTCGACTCCTCAGCCCATTATTGCTTTAACGGACGCCAATCCCCCGTGAGGACAAACGCGGCCCAATAGTAAGGGTGGCTATATTGGTCTCCAGCCTGAATCATCTCCAGTTGTACCAGGCGGAGAGCTTCACTGCGACCCATGCCGCTGAGCAGATTCTCGTAATAGCGCACCATCAGGTCTTGGGTACCTTCGTCTTCCACGCGCCACAGGCTCATGACCAAAGACTCTGCCCCAGCTAGGGTAAAGGCTCGTCGTAGACCGTAAACTCCCTCGCCGCTGACCACCTCGCCCTGAGCCGTTTCACACGCGGAGAGCACCACCAGTTGAGTGCCGTAGAGGTTAAGACTGGCCGCTTCCAAGGCAGTCAGAATGCCATCTTCCTGACCACTTTTGCGGGCATTAAAGCCTTCCAGGGCCAGCATGGCTCGCAGTAAAGGATTTTCGATGGGCACTTCGTAGGTGTCGTTAAAGGCCATGCCCTCAGCATCCCTTACTGCCTGACGGCGGGGCGCGTCTTCCAGGAAAAGACCGTGGGTGGCTATATGCAAGAGGCCGGGAGCTGGGGATTGCTTGAGGGCTGTTTCAGTCGCGTCGCGCCCGGTGAGGAAGTTCGCATCCGGAAGCAGAGCGCTAAGGGCTTGACCCTCATGAAAAGCGTGTTGCAATGGCCCCACCGTGAGGGTTGCCAGATCAACCGAGCGCTGACCAGTGCTATCGGGCGCAGCAGCAACAATCTCGCCATAGTTGGGAGCTGCGAGGATGAGAGGAGGGTTAGAGCTGGGGGGGATTGAGTCGAGATTGAGCAAGTCACGACCACTGGTGAGGTAGCTAATCTCAAAAGTTTCAATTAGGTATTGACTACTGGTGGAGCGCAGCACTTCAAAGGGAATTTGGTTGAGGGCACCGTCAGGGGAAATCAGCAGGTGTTCGACCCCCTCCAGTTGTTCCCGGAGCGGAGCCATGACTAGCGCATCCAGCTCTTGGGCACGGCGGTGAATTTCGTCCACCGCTTGTACATTGGCGAGGCCATTACTGAGAGAGATAACAGCGGTGTCAATATCGGCAGCATCGCCTAAGTCAATAGATTCAACGCGACCGTTGGGGAAGAGCAGGTAAGCGGCATAGCGGGGTGAACTAGAGGGATTGCCAGATTCATCAAGTCTAAATGGCCGATATCGAATGTACTCGACCAAGACACCTTCACTGGGGATTCGCTCTGATATCAAGGGAATTCCCGAATTTGTCCAATTGGGATCAAATTCTGTCCCATAAAAGATACGTGGCCATCCGTCGTAAGGTTCATCTGAGGGAAAAGCCTCAGGAGTAACAGGCAAGAAATCGACAAAATTGAGTATGTCTCGAGAGTTCCTTAGTTGGGTCTCTATTTGATCAATATCGGCTTCTAAATCAGCGACCCTATTGCGATATTGTTCAGAGTTAAGACTTTCACGAGATGCATAATATAGGCTAGCCAACTCGCTCCTCTTACGTGCTAGCTGGCTTAACAATACTTCCTCGTCGGAAATACTCTGTTCTCCAAATGTGGCAAACGAACGTAAACCTCTCATAGCATATCCTTCCATTTCCAATAGCAAGCCCTTACGCTTAGCAATAGTATGAGCTGCAAGGTAACTCAGCTCGGGGTATTGGAAACCTATTCCCAAGTCTAGTGAAATCGCAAGGTTGGTAGTGGTCAAAAGGCTTTGTATATAAGAAGCCCTTTCAGAATCAGACGCAAATACGAAGCTCTCATTCACTATTTCACGGTTCTCCGTGTTGATAGCTTCCCTCAGAAGATATACGGCTTTATCGTAATCTTTCGAGTCTATACTTAAGTTGATGCTCTCAATAAGAGAGCCCACAATAGATAAAGGATATATACAAACTTCATGTTCAAAATAGAAACTACCCTCCGAGCACTCTTCTCGATAACTTTCAGCTCTTTCAATATCTCCTTGAATCAAATATATGTCAGCCATATCCGAAAGGATATAAGCTATTAAATTTTCGAGGCCATATAGTACTCCTTGGAGGATGTCAGGTTCGACATCAAAGTATTTACTAGAAGGTAGAAGTGGTGGTGGTGTCCGAAGATCATGCCAAACTTCAGACTCCTGGAGTGATACCTCAATAGTCTCTTGGTATTCTCGAAATATTATTAGTGCTCTCGCATAAAAGCTCAGTGCCTCTTCATACCTATTTTGCGTCTTGTTTAGCAGAGCTAAGCTGTCAAGTGTTAATGCAGTATCAGGGTGTTGTTCACCTAAATATAACTCTCGAATCTCCAAGGCTTCTCGATAGAAAGACTCAGCTTCAATAAAATGTCCATTACGTCCCAATTCAAACGCTTGGGCATTGAGGATATTTGCTCTCTCTAAAAGTAAGTCAACTTCTGAGCTTTGGCGTAAAACTAATGTATATTCACCTGTCTCACGACGGCTGTCAGTACCTACAACAATTGTGTAAGAAGCTGTGGTTGGTAATTCCACTGTAAGCACTGCGTTAGTAAGCTCCCCAGCATCACTATCTTCAGCTAGGATTTCACCTGATGGATCTAGCAAAAGTAAGTGAGCGTCAAAATCTTCACTATTAAGCTCAAAAGTGAGATTCTCTCCTGCTCTCCCCTCAAAGGTATGCAAGTTGAAATAGTTGCCATCTTCCAAGATGTTGCTGGTCTCATCTAGTTGCCCGGTAAAGGTAGTGGGATTGGCCTGAGCTTGGGCTATTTGAGGTAGCTCTGCCAAAGCGACTGTGGTTGCCCCCCATAGCCCAAATGTCACCAAGCTTCCGACCCAAAATCGCACAATCATAATCCACCCCTACGCTATTCCAAAAGAAAGTTTTTGCTAACGGGTGCTAGCAATTGGCTGAACTGAAGAAGTTGAAGTTCTGACGATTGCCCATACTTCGTCCATGTGTTGCTGGGCGTCTTTTTGCTGGCACAGACGGTATTGCCAGTGGCCGTAGCGACCATCGGCATTGACGGCATCGCACCAGCGCTCGGCGGCGGCGCGTTTACGATCGCGGTTGGGGTCCCAGCCCTTGGGCTCCAAAATCAAGTAGTGGGGCTGCTCGGTTTTGAAGCGGATGATAAAGTCAGGAATGTAGTCGTGGGTGTTGCCGTCTTTTCCCAGATAGGGGATGGCAAAGCCTAACCCCTGATTTTTGATGAAGGTTGCGGTGCCGGGGTGATTGTCGAGGATGTAGGCGGTGCTGGATTCCCAGCTGCTATCGGCGACAACATAGTTGACGTGAGAGTTCAGCACCTCCCGGACGGTTTTGCTCGTCCAGAAGTCGATGTCGCCAGTGGAGCAGACCGGACGATGGGTGTCGTAGAACGGCACTTCGGGGGCTTCGCCCTGGTCGGTGTCGGGCTGGATAGCGTCGGTGAGATGATCGACCACCCAACCGTAGTAAGGGGATAGAAAGACATCGAGGATTTGGGCAGGGGAGATGGGCTTAACCTTGTCTCGCAGGTAGCGATCGCAGATCTGCCGTAACTGGGGAAACAGCACATGGGCTGGGGCCTCGTAGCGACCATTGCTCATGTAAGACTTGGTTAGGGTGGTCGCCAGGTCAAAGACCAACTCTTGGAAGCGGCGGCCCTGGCGGTAGGGATTGAGGTTGACATCCTCCAGGCTGCCGGGACCGCAGAGGGACGGTCGCCCTTTGTTGTTGAGCACCGTCGCCTTCATCTGCACCTCAGGGGCGATGTCAAAGGGGTTGATTTCTAAGGTGGGTACGGTTTCCCAATCGACTCTGACGCGATTGCGGACGGCCTGGGTGTAGCCATCCACACGGGGAATCTCGATCTGGAAGTCATCTTTGCCGGGAACCGCATAGATGCGATGCCGTTTTTGGGTCGGGCGACTACCGCCCCCGTTGTTAGCTTTGAACGGCACGATCGCAAAGGGCACCCCAAAGACCTGGGCCACCTCTTCACTGAACTGGTTGTTATCTTGCAATTCATAGCTGCGGCGACGGAGGGCGCGGCCCACTACCTGCTCACAGAGCAGTTGCGACATAAAGGGTCGGATGCCGATGACGTGGGTGACGGTGCTGCAGTCCCAACCTTCGGTGAGCATTCCGACCGAGACGATGCAGCGGATGTCGCGACCGGGGGGATGCAGGGGGCGATCGAGCTTTTCGGCCAGGGCTTCAAAACCTTCGGGATAGATGGGGCGCTTTTGCGGGTCGGTGGGCCAGGTGGCTTTGCCGATGGTATCGAGGGTAAAGCGCATCCACTTCGCTTCATCGGAGGCGGAGGAACCAGCTTCCATCTCCTGAGACACTTTGGAATCGACGCGGATGGTGTTGATGCGATCGGGGGTGTTGTGGAATAGCTCGATTTTGTTGGGGGAGACGTTGGACGGCTGTTTCCCCTCGGCCAACCACTCATAGATGGTTTTGGCGATTTGGGTGTTCTTACACACCAGAATGAAGACGGGCGGGCGATCGTCATTGCCGTTTTCCGCATCGGCCCATTCCTGGGTCATTTTTACCCATTCGCCCCCCAGGATGGAGATGGGCGTTTGGGCATACTTCAGCACCGCCTGGGGACGGGGATTGACCTTGTTGCTGCCCCGCTCCTTCGGTGACATCTTTTCCATGATCCACTTCCAGATGTTGAAGTAGCCAGGGATCTCGGTGCCCGTCGTATCCCGCACGGCAAGCTGAGGCACTTTCACCAGGCCGGACTCAATGGCGTCCATCAGGCTAAAGTCGCTGACCACCCACGGAAACGGCATATTAACGTTGTAGCCGACGCTAGTTAGGTAGTAGGGCGTGGCTGACAGATCGACACAGAGGTTGATGCCCCGCAGCTTGTGAATGCGGTCTAGCCCTTCAACCCAGATGGTAGCTTCCCGCTGGGTGTAGTCGTCATCTTCTTCGGCAGCTTCCGCCAGCAGTTCCTGTTGTTCGTCGTCCAGGGGTTCGTCCGGGATGCGGTAGGCGTGGTGGGCCTCGTCGTTGAGCACCAGAATGTTTTGCTTGCCGCCAACTTCGCGCCCCAGGATGCGCTGTATCCAGGCGGTTTCGCTCTCCACCCGGCGAAAGGCGACGACTTTGGCGGATTCTAAGTTGCCCTGGGTATCGTACTTTTCGCCCCCTTCGGCGACGCGGAGCTGGCCCAGGGCGACTTGCTTGCGATAGGTGTCGAGGTCAAGGTAACGGCGGCCTCGGGCGGTGGTGTTTTTGTCGCCGATGCGGATGACTTCGGTGGTCTGGACAGGGACGCCCACCTGGACGACCTTGGCCGGGGCATCGCCAGCGGTCTGGGGGGTGCGACGCTCAAACAGATGCCAGTTGGTGACCAGCACTCGTCCCCGGCGTAGGCTATCCATCAGGCGCGAGGGCACCAGGTCACGGGTGCGGTAGAGGCTGGCTTCGCCGCTGTCGGGATTGAGTTCAGCAAGGCGATCGCGGATGGTCACGTTAGGGCAGACAATCAGCACCACATCGGAAAAACGGGCATCACTGCGATCGTTGACCTTATTCAAAATGCTCCACGCCGCCAACATGCCCATGACGGTGGTTTTGCCGGAGCCGGTAGCCATCTTACAGGCGTACCGCTTAAAGGCCCGAATACCGTCTTCCCATTGCCGCTCGGTGGGGTCATCACTAGGAATGGTCAGGCCCTGGAGGAAGTCGGCGCGGGCTTCGGTCAAAAAGATGACAGTCTCAACGGCTTCGCGCTGGGTGTAGAACAGTCGCCATTGCCGTTCGTCGTCGTTCCAGTGCTGGAGCAGTTCCAGGGTGGTGCGGGTGACGCCGGGGTAGCCCTGCGATCGCCAGCTATCCACCACGTCGCGAATGCGGTTGACCAGCGTCATGTAGTAGGCATCGAACCCTCTGGCCTCGTGCCCGTTGGGCAGCCGTTTGCAGGGTAGCAGCACATCATCGCTGGTATCCCACGGGCGGGTTTGCTCCGGGGGATACACAATCGAAGGTCTGCGTCCGTCCCGAAGCTGGGGCGGTTCTCCTTCTTGAATGAACCAGTAGTTTGTCGGTGGCTCAAAGGGGGAGTTGAGGATGGGGGTATCGACTTCGTAGGTCATGGAGTTAAAAGAGGAGTCTGGCTAGGCGTTGGGCTCAGAAGACTTTTGGCGGGCGAATTCCTGAAAATCTGCCATCGTGAGTTGGTCGAGCCACTGGTGACGCTCCTGGGTGTAGTCGCCGTAGCCGACGCCGAGCTGTTGTAAAAACCTCAAGGTGTTGGCGACTCCTAGAGAGTCGATGAGGGCTTTGTAGCCCTGCTGTCTAATTTCCGTTTGTTTCATTGGTCTCTGCCTCGTTTTGAAACTATTACCCTGCATCTCAGTATTCGGGGGCGACGGGTTCAGGAGGGTCAACAAGCATAGGTAGTGCGCGGCACAACGGATGCCTTGCTCGATCAGGCTGTTTGTTGACTTACTTCGGTGGTCGCCACGGAATAGTTCATGACGTAGGGATTATCGACCCGCTGGGAGGCGTCTAAAATCTCGATGCCGATGAGTTTGCCGTCCGGGTTGTAGTCCATAATGATGCCCTCAACTTCCTCGTCGCTTTCGTCAATTTCAACGTCGTCCAAGATGATTCGCAGAACGTCAACGCTGGGGTCATAGGTGATTTTCATGATTGCCTCCAGTATTTTTGAATTTTGCTGGTGCGGTAAACGGTTACGAGGGTAGGGGGTGTCCCTTCGTCAATGATCAGGCGTAGCAGATAAGGTTTGCTGTTCATTTCAATGATGGACTGATAAATTTGGCGACCGGGTCTGATAGACAGAGTTTGTTGCGGGTTGTTAAGGACTTGCCTGATGTCCTCGGAGCGGATGTTGCGCCGTTGGATCTCAATCGCTGCGTGGTCAGAAATTGTGATGTCCACGGATTTCATCTCTCGGTGCGGAGCTGGGGCTGTTCTCCTTCTTGAATGAACCAGTAGCGATCGGGTGGCTCGAAAGGGGAATTGAGGATGGGAGTATCGACTTCGTAAGTCATCTAAGAAAACCTTAATCACGTTGAGAAGAAAGCAATCCAATCTCTTTGAGCGACTGCCTTTATGATTCTGATGTGTGCTTTCAAGGCAGGATCTATATCTGGATATTCTTTCTCAACTTCAATTACAAAAAATCGAATTAAGTTAGTTAAAATTGCTTTGTTGCCAGATCTGAATAGAAAATCTAGAATATCGCGTGCTATTTTCTCTTTTTGTCCACCGAGTCTCTTGAAATCTATATTTCTATGTCTACCCATGACTTGAACCATCGAGAAGATATTGTAGTCATCTTCTGCTTCCCTAAAAGCCTTTTTAAAAATATCGACCATGGTGTTATATCGTCCATATCGAAACAAGTTATATACCCTTTGTTCGGTCTCATTGAGAGAGATGTTTTCATCAAATCTTTCCAAAAAGTCGGGAGGTATCTCTTTGAACGACAACAAAGAATCAAAAGAATCGATTGCGAGCATGGTGAACAACTGTTGTTGAATATCTTTAAGTAGAAGATATTTTTCAGTATCAATGACGTAATCGACAGCAGCGCTGCTAGAGCCGTCGGTTCGCTCCGGGCACGGTTCACTATCGGGTGTTTTGTGAAAATGGCAAAAATGGTCTCTTCGAGTTCCCCCACCGTACTTCCAATAGACGGGCTCACCACAAGATGGACATTGCAAAGCGAGTTCCCAATAATTACTCGTGCTGTGCAGTCCGCTAGATGAAGCAGAAATCCTGCGTGCCTTAACCATTGAATACGCTTCATCCATAGTCTTTAAATCTCCTGGACGACGAGGAGTTCGTTGCCGCGATCGTCGATGACTTTGACGGCGATTTGGCGGTGGTCGCCGGGGGCGAAGGGGGCGCTGGTGGTGCCGGAGAGGTGATCCCAAACGGACTCTTCGTAGGTACCTTTGATGGCTTTGCGGATGCCGTCCCAGGCTTTGGTGCGGGGGAAGAAGGCTTGGCAGACGTGGAAGCAGAGACCGTTGTAGTCGGTATCGAGGAACCAGGCGGGGACATCGCTGCCGCTGCGGGAGTAGTTCTCCATGGTGGCGGGGTCAAAGACATCCAGGCCCAATAGCTCCACCTGATGGCGGGGGGTGCCGTCGTCGAGGGGGGCGGCGGAGTGGACTTTGATTTCGGGCAGGCCGCACACGCTGAAGATCTGGCTGCTGCGCATGTTTTTGAGCAGGTCGCCCATGAGCAAGTCGGGGGTGGCCTGGATGTAGGTGGCGGGAATCTCCACGAGCTCGGAACAGTGCTCCACCAGGCGACGGGCGTTGGGATGGATGGCAAAGCCGATGACGTAGAGATGGGTGTAGTCCTTAGCGCGGGCTTCCATCGCCGCTTCATAGACGGTGCGCTCGACGATCTGGCCATTTTCGGGGCCGAAGACGAGGGCCACGGGCATGTCTTCGACGATGCACTCGGCGGAGAGATTGATGGTTTTGGTGGGCTTGCGAACGTTCTGGAGGGTGAGGGTCTTGTTCTCCGCCAGCCGCAACACGGGACTCTTGCGCAGCACCTCTAACATCCGGTCTGAGAACGATAGCGACTCATCCAGCATGGGGGTGACAGCTGCCGCCTCGTCATCCTGCTCGGCATCGACGGGGGTGGGAATGACCGCCTCGACGGTGAAAGGGCCAGTCACACGGGTCAGACCGCTGACGGTCTCGGGGCGATCGACTAACACCTCTTCATCCGGCGTTTCATCGTTAGCAATGCACCCAAGGGTAATTCGAGGCACGATACCGCCAATTTCTTCTCTCTTATTATTCTGCTTGCGCAGATAAACAAAGCCTCCCGCAGGTCCACGGCTTTCATCTTTAAGTTCATAGTAAGAATAAGTCGCCGTAAGAAGTCTCTGACGAGCTAAAGCCAAAGGAACCCGACTAACATCCGTAGTTAGCCAGCGTCTTCCCCACTGTTCAGCTAGATATGCGGTTGTGCCACTTCCACAAGTCGGATCTAGTACTCGACGGCATAAATAACCATAGCCATTATGAGGTCAAAGGCTTGCCCGAATAGTTCCATTTAAAGGGCTT
>NZ_JACSWC010000362.1 GCF_016888165.1 Halomicronema sp. CCY15110
ACAGATGGCTCCCCTTCTCAATCTGAGAATCTAGCTACATCAATACTCTCAGGACTTTTCTGCACCACTAAGGTCCCAGAGTGGCAATAATTGTACTAATCAGTACCTTGAAGAAAGTTCGTAGCCTCTGCCTCAGAGCCTCTGGCTGACGGATTTCTAGAGCCTGGCGGAGGTTCTGTCCAATTCATCCTGCCACAGATTAGCAACCTCTTCTCGACTGATGCCGTAATCCTGAGCGTCTTCATCCGTGACGGTAAGCAGTACTCTGGGCTGAAAAAAAGGGGCTTTCTGCAAACAATACAGGAAAGCCATTGACGGTGTTGATAACGACATTCAGGCTCCCCGGATAAATCACTGCTTCACTAGACCAGGTACTCGGTAAAACTCGCTGTAGGTTACTTTCAATCTGACTGGCTCTCACTTCTATCGGTACTTGAGGACCTGGATCACTGCGATTTATTACCGTTGGCGAGGCAATTCTAAACAGAGTTTTGCCATCTAGTTTGACCGATGCCGTCTCTAAGGTGCCTTGTTGCTCGATTCCCGCGGGTAAGGTGTGATTGCTGGGGGGTACAAGAGGCGGCATCTGGGCCACCGCCGAGGATGGCAAACTGGCGATGTTGATCAGCAACAGCAAAGTTATCCCAAGCGATACCAAGAGGAGATATCGACCGAAGGCGACATGTTTCAGTTTGATCAGACCAGGGCATATCCGGTTGCCGAGCTTTGGGAAATGTGGGGGAACGTATCGCGGGAAGTAACTCACTGGATGAATCCGATCAGCAAAGCAGCAATGGTCAGATAAATAAAAGTCCCTGATGTATTAATCGCAAGGAACGTGAACGGTGCTGAAATGCGACTAATCCTAATACCTAAACAGTAAAGTATGGCGTGTCGACGCTTTCAGTGATGTCAACTTACTGAACTGGAATTAATCATGTTGCACCTGCTAAATTGCCGCGAGGAGCCAGCCAATATAATTGAGCAGCAAAGCCCCACCGTGATTAGCTGGCGATCGAAGAATTGATTCGTTTTAGATGAATTTGCACATGAGCCTTGAAATGAATTCATGAATCTTTAAATAAGTTAGCCAATCGTGTTGAATAGATCGTCAGAAATGTCGGCCATGAGTGTGCTTAGAAATGCATCAGTCCATCGCTGAAAACTCACAATCATGTCATTTCACTATTCTGTTATTTGTGAGACTATAGGGCAATACTTATTCTGAAACATTAGGGAATTGAGGGCAGATATAATCATCTTTTCAGAGCAGTCTGGCCAGAAGGCTGAGTAGCTTCAATAGCTTAGCCCTTAAAAGTAGGAAAATTATATGAAAATAACAGTTCCAGGCTTGCCACTGCGGCTATACGTTGCCCCAGCCATGTTGAGAATATTGTCGGCAACCGTAATGGGCATCGCGATCGCGACGCCCAGCTTTGGTGCAGAGCAAGTTAAATTCCGGGTTGGTTTCTTTAGTCGTACCTTACCCGTTGCTTCCCTTGTCACCTTTGCTGAAGATGGCACTGTCGACGAACATCTGAGCCCTTTTCTTGGCAATCTAGACGACGAAACTTTAACCACTCTGCAAATGGCCCTGGTGACCTCTAGGTCTGAAGATCCCATTGCCTTTTCTCAAAAACTGTATTCTCCGATGGGGACTCGGCTACTGCAGTCGACGGGTTTAACCATTCGGACAGGCAGTGGACGCAACGGCCAAATTGCCCTCAGATCGGCCCTGAGCCAGGCTATGCATGAACCCGGAGGCGGCTCTCTTATCGATGTTCTGCGCTTGTTTCCGACTGAGAGTGTCACGGTTGATCTGTTACGGGTCTTAGCGATCCGACGTCAGCTACAGCGGGCGATCGCAGAGACAGATACATTTATGGAAGCAGTCGCCACACAATCCGCCCTCACCGCTGAGAATCATCCGATAGATTATGCGGACTTACCTGATTTGCGCGATCGCGGTCCCTATCCGGTGCGATTTATCCCGCTCGATTTGGTAGATGACGCTAGAAATCGTCCTGTTCCGGCGGATTTGTTTTTGCCTGAGGTGCCGAATGCCGATGCGGGAACAGTCCCCATAATCGTCTTTTCCCATGGTTTGGGCCATAGCCGAGTCTATTTCAGAGACGTGGCCGAGCATGTAGCGTCCTATGGCTTTGCAGTCGCGATGCCTGAACATGTGGGCAGCAACGAAACTCAAAAACATGAGTTAGAGGCGTGGCTAGCCGATGAATTTTTTCAGCGTCGGGAGTTTATTGATCGACCTCAAGATGTCTCGTTTTTACTCGATGAACTGAGTCGGCTCAACGATAGCCAGTGGAATCGACAACTCAACACTCAGTCAGTGGGAGCGATCGGTCATTCGTTTGGCGGATACACCGTACTGGCTAACGCAGGGGCCACAGTTGATTTTGCCTGGTTGCAAGAGCAATGCAACCCTGATGCAGTATTTGTTTCTAACATCTCCAAACTGCTGCAGTGCCGAGCGCTTGAATTAGCAAACTCTCCCCAAGATGTCGCCATGCTGAGCCAAGGCGGGTTAAAGGATGAACGCATTAAATTAGTCATGGCTTTTAACACGGTCAGCAATTTATTTGGCCAGAGTGGTGCAGCCCAGATTCAGGTTCCCACCTTAATTGCCGGAGGGGTGTATGACTATGTGACTCCAGTCATTCCAGAGCAAGCTGACACCTTTAAATGGTTAACCACCCCCGACAAATACTTTTTGTTGGTAGATCAAAAGGCTCATAGTGCAGAGTCAACTCGCGCGTTGATGCAATTTGTCTACCCTATTGAAGCAAACTTGGATCTCGAACTGGCCGAAGCTTGGCTGAGAAGTAACTACAGAGCCCTAATAGTTGCTTTTGCCCAAACTCACCTTGCTAACCGTGATGAATATCGTCCCTACCTAGAAGCATCCTACGTTAATTACATTAGCCAGCCACCTTTCTCAATGCACCTGATCCGCGACTGGCCAGAACCATTGACATCTGAGAATAACTGATACTGAAGCTGGTTGATCGCTGTGCCTTTGAGGTTAAAAATTAGCAGTAGTCTCTCTTTCAGAATCTATCACGAAAGCACTGATGGATGATAGGTTTAGGAGCTTGAGACTAATAGTTTTTAGGCGACAGAAAATTTAGGCAGGTAACTAATATTACTCCTTGGGTCAAAAGAATTACCAGATGATTCTCAGCAATTAATCAACTGGGTTCTCGATACTATGAGTTTCATATTTTCTTGTTCTACGCTTCTTTCTAAGGAATTGAGGTATCGCTAAACCACTTGCTGATTGCCTAGTCAAGAATACCTCTGACCTTCCCCCTGCCATTTATACAAGGGGTTGTCTATGGCGATTCAGTCCATTCTATTGATCGAACATGAGATCGGCCTTCGAGAGGTTTTAGGTGCTTGCCTAAAAGAGCTTGGCGGTTGGGATGTGATGCTTTCAAGCTCCATTAGAGAAGGGATTCTTATGTGCGAGCAGCAAAGACCCAATTTGATTTTGGTTGACACCTCAACCCCGGAAATGGATGCTTTGCTGTTCATTGAGCAGTTGAAAACTCATTCTCATGATCAATCCATTCCTATTTTGCTGATTTCATCAAGAGCCCGTCTTTTCACACCCGAACAGCTCAGTGAAATGGGGTTTGCCGGGGCAATTACTAAGCCATTTAATCCATTCACATTGCCTCAATATATTACCCGCTTGATGAAATGGGATGAGGCTGCTCCCTAGGTTCACGTCTAGCTAGAGAGTTAGGGATTGCCGTGATTGCCAGCCCTGTTTTGATTGGCTCTTGTTGATTAGAAAGTTTGAATAAGCTACTGGAGAATCTGATGTCTACCTTAACGGTTTGGAAATTCAATAGTGCGGATGGGGCCGAGAAGGTTCTGGATAAGCTACAGAGTCTGCAAAAACAAGAAATTATCAAAGTTATGGATGCCGCGATCGTGTTCTGGCCGGAGGGACGGAAAAAGCCGAAAACCTATCAGGCTGTCAATACCGTCGGTGTCGGTGCCTTAGGGGGTGCCTTCTGGGGCATGTTATTCGGGCTGATTTTTCTCGTTCCCTTGTTCGGCATGATTGTGGGGGCGACGACTGGAGCCCTCTCGGGAAAATTTACTGACTATGGCATTAACGACGAATTCATTAAAGAAGTGCGGGGCAAGGTGACTGAGGGAACCTCGGCGCTGTTCTTGCTGACGGGACCAGTCACAGTTGACAAGGTAAAGGACGCTTTTGCTCCTGAAGAGCGGGGCGAGCTCGTGCAGTCCAACCTGACGGCTGAGCAAGAAGCCAAGTTGAAAGAGGATTTTGGCGCAGATCTTTAGATGCAGTGAATTAAGCCCGGGCAATATTTCTGGGACGCCACTTGGGTTGAGGGCATCAGAATCTGGCGCTGTTGGTAAGCGTATTCTCGGTTTTGGCCGCGATCGCCCCATGCCCTATCGGTCCTGCCCTGATCGCCCAGCGCTTGGAGACTAAGAATATGTTGTAAACCCAGTCCAAGTTGAAAACTGGAGTTTTACATGTTCGGGAAAACCTCACCTCACCGCTCCTTGGTCAGGAGAGGTGCCGCAGGCGGTGAGATTCGAGCAGTGGCTAAAACTTCACTTCTGAATCTGGATGAGGTTTAACTACCCTGAGAGGCCTTGCGATCGGGGGAGTATAGCCCTTGCGATGTGCTCTCGGACGACAGTTTGACGCGCCTTTTGAGAATTAGAGCGGTTTAAGACTGATTTCGTATCTGTCCAAATCAATACGGAGTAGATTATGGCTTCACCGCAAGACTATAGCTCAGCTATAGGCCCGGCTGATAGCTCTAACCAGGAGAAGCAGACCCTTTCGGTATGGGCGCTGACGGCTTTGGTCGTAGGCTCGATGGTGGGCGCTGGCATTTTCACCCTGCCGGGTCGCTTTGCCCGTGCAACAGGGGTCATGGGCGCACTGATCGCCTGGCTGATTGCCGGTGTGGGGATGCTGATGCTGGCGTTCGTTTTTCAAAATCTGGCTCAGCGCAAGCCCGATCTCAATTCCGGGGTATTCATTTATGCGAAAGCCGGATTTGGCAATTACATCGGCTTCCTCGCGGCCTTGGCGTTTTGGTCTAGCACTTGCGTCGGCAACGTCTCTTACTTTGTCCTCATCAAATCGACCCTGGGAGAGTTTTTCCCAGTGTTTGGCGACGGCGACACCGTTGCCGCAGTGATTGGGTCATCCATCATCATTTGGCTGTTCCACTTCATGATTTTGCGCGGCGTACAACAGGCCGCCGGCGTCAACACCATTGTGACGATCGCCAAAATTGTGCCGATTGTCACCTTTGTCTTTATCCTGCTGTTTGCGTTTAACTTTGACGTGTTTACCGCCAATTTTCTGGGGGGGCAGGGCTACGACGAGCCACTCTGGGCGCAGGTGCGCGACACGATGCTGGTGACGGTGTTCGTGTTCATCGGTATTGAGGGGGCTAGCATCTATTCTCGCTATGCCGAAAAGCGCTCAGATGTGGGACTCGCAACCATCTTAGGCTTTGTTGGAGTGCTGGCCTTGCTGATCATGGTGACCCTATTGCCCTATGGGTTGCTGCCTCGGGCAGAACTAGCCGAACTGCGTAATCCTTCCATGGCGGGAGCACTGGAGGTAGTGGTTGGTCGCTGGGGCAACATCTTTATCAGTCTGGGTCTCTTGATCTCGGTTTTGGGGGCCTTTCTTGCTTGGACCTTGTTTGCTGCGGAGGTGCCGTTTATGGCTGCCAAAAGCAACCTCATGCCTAACTTCCTTTACCGCGAGAATGCTCAAAAAGTCCCCGCCGTATCTCTATGGATGACCAATATCGTGGTGCAGGGGTTTTTAATTGTCACGCTGTTTGCTGACAATGCCTTTGACCTGGCGCTGGAACTGACCAGTGCGATGTCCCTCATCCCCTATTTGACGGTAGCCGCTTTCGCCTTAAAGCTAGCGCTAACCCGCGAAACCTATGAACGTGACGATTCCACCCGCTATCGCGAAATGATCATCGCGATAGTCGCCACCGCCTACGCCATTCTCATGCTCGTGGCGGGGGGGCTGGATAAGCTGCTGCTGGCGGCCTTGATTTTAGTTCCCGGCACCATCCTATTTTTCCTCGCCCGGCGGGAGCAGCAGTTGCGGATCTTTACCCCGGTGGAATGGTTTGTATTCACGGTAGCGGCGATCGCCGCCATCACCGCCTTAGTCGGCCTGATTTCGGGACAAATTGCCTTTTAGGGCCTGCCCGACACCCCATTAATGATCCCTATTCAAGAGGAAACCATGACCGCTACTACGTCTTCGCCCGCTAAAACCAAACCCTATGGCGTTCACTCCGAAGTGGGCAAATTGCACAAAGTGATGGTCTGCTCGCCAGGGCTAGCCCACTCGCGGCTGACCCCCAGCAACAACGATGAATTGCTATTTGACGATGTGCTGTGGGTCGATATGGCCAAGCGCGACCATGCCGACTTTGTGCTGAAGATGCGCGATCGCGGCATCGATGTCGTCGAAATGCATCAAATGCTCGCCGAAACCGTCGCCATTCCTGACGCCAAACAGTGGATTCTCGACCAGCGCATGGTGCCGAATGAGGTGGGGTTAGGGTTAGTCGACGATGTCCGCGCCTTTTTAGATGAGCTGCCCCCCGCCAAATTGGCTGAGTATCTCATTGGCGGCCTGGCCGTTTACGACATGCCCGGCGACTTTGGCAGCGAACTGCTGAAGCTCGCCCAAGCCAACGATGGCTATACTGGCTATCTGCTGCCCCCCTTGCCCAATACCCTTTACACCCGTGACACCACTTGTTGGATTTATGGCGGCGTGACCCTCAACCCGCTGTACTGGCCCGCTCGTCATGAGGAGACCATTCTCACCACCTCGATCTATAAGTTTCACCCCGATTTTGTCGACGCTGACTTTGACATCTGGTGGGGCGACCCGACCCAATATCACGGGGCGGCCACCTTTGAAGGCGGCGATGTCATGCCCATTGGCAAGGGAACCGTGCTCGTCGGCATGAGCGAGCGCACTTCACATCAAGCGATTACGCAGGTGGCCGCTAATCTGTTTGCCAAGGGAGGCGCTGAGCGGGTAATTGTGGCGGGTATGCCCAAGCTGCGATCGGCCATGCACCTGGATACGGTATTTACGTTCTGCGATCGCGACCTCGTCACCCTCTTCCCCCCCATCATGGATCAGGTGGTGACTTTCTCCATTTACCCCAGTGACAAAGCTCCTGGCTACGAAATCGTCAAAGAAGATCAGTCTTTTGTCGAGGTCGTGGCTGCCGCCTTGGGTCTAAAGAAACTGCGAGTAGTCGAAACGGGCGGCAATGCCTATCAAGAACAGCGCCAGCAGTGGGATAGCGGCAACAACGCCGTCTGCCTGGAACCCGGCGTTGTCATCATGTATGACCGCAACACCGTCACCAACACCGCCCTGCGCAAAGAAGGCATCGAAGTGGTCACCATTGTCGGGGCCGAACTCGGGCGCGGGCGCGGCGGCGGTCACTGCATGACCTGTCCCATCATCCGCGACGCCGTGGACTACTAATTGCTGGGAGATGATGAATTCCCTGCTGATCGGGATCAGAACCGTTAATCGAGTCTCCGATACAGGCTATCGACTGGCCTCAACCCGATCAGCTTTATTTAGATCGAAAGGAAACCCACCATGATTACTCGCCACGATTTGCAAGCGCTACAGTCAATGACTAGCGTGCCCGCCCTGTCGATTTTGCTGCCCACCCACCGCCACTTTCCCGACAACAAAAAAGATCCGATTCGAGTGAAAAATCTGGTCGATGAAGCCACGACCCGACTGAGCCAAGAATTTGCTGACCGCGACATCGCCCCCTTGCTGGCGCGACTAGAAACGCTGGTGGCCGACATTAACTACAACCACACCCTGGATGGGTTGGTCTTATTTGTCAGCCATGATTTCGCCAAAAAGTTTTATGTGCCCTTTTACGTGCCCGAGCGCGTCATCATTGATCAAACCTTTGCCACGCGCGATTTGCTGTATGGCATGCACCGCACCCTGCGCTACTGGGTCTTCCTCTTGAGTCAAAACGCCACTCGCTTGCTCGCCGGTACTGGGGAAGCGCTGGAAGAGGTGTTCGACGAAAATTTTCCGATGCAAATGACGGGGCCTGCCGCCACGGCACCGATTCCCTATGAGGCGGATACAGCCTATGTGGACGATCGCCATCGCCGTTTTTTCCAACAGGTCGATCGCGCCTTTGCCACCTATAGCCAGCCCAGCTCCGAGCATTTACCGCTGGTGATCGGCGGCGTCAAGCGGCAGATTTCCTTTTTTCAAGAAGTGTCGGAGTACAAAGGCGATATCGCCGGAACCCTGACCGGTAGCTTTGACCGGGCCACGATCGCCGAACTCACCTCCGATATTTGGGCGATCGCTCAAACGATGCGCCAACAGCGCCACGACGACGCCCTCAAACAGTTGGATATCGCCATGGGCCAGCAAAAAGTCGTATCCGCCATCGAAGAAGTATGGCGACTCGCTAATGATGGTCGCGGCAAACTGCTGTTAGTCGAAAAGAACTATCACGTACCGGCGATCGTCACCGACAACGGCGGTCTCAAAGTCGTCGAAACCCCTGGCGGCACCGACGTGATGGACGACGCAGTGGATGAAATCATCGAAGCCGTTTTGCTGAAAGGCGGCGAAGTCGAACTTATGGATGACGGCGAACTTGCCCAACATCAAAAAATTGCCCTCATCCTGCGATATTGAGCCCGAAATCACGCTTTCCGGAGCAACTGTTATGCCTTTAGGCCCCGTCGAAATCATCTGCATCAGGTTTCCTGAAACGGCTATTACCGACAACATCGCCCTGAAACTCAAAGATTTGGTCGATCACCAAACGATTCGCATCATCGATATTCTGTTTATCCGCAAAAGCATCACCGGCGCAGTCACCGCCGCCGAGCTTGATGAGATGGCAGACGTTGATCACAGTCTTTTGGATACTGCCATCGCCGAAATTTCCGGCCTCATTTCCGAAGAAGATGTGGCTGACATTGCGCAACAGCTCGACCCCGATTCCTTTGCCGCTGTGATGCTGTTTGAAAATACCTGGGCCACCCAATTTCGCGATGCCGTTTTGCAGGCCAATGGTCAACTTTTGCTGAGCGATCGCATCCCCCATAGCGTCATCGAAGCCGCCACCACCGTCAAGCACGCATAGCAAAATTCAAAAGGCAAAATTCAAAAGGCAAAAGTGAATCCCTCGGGCACGAAGCTTCTGGCATTTCAAAGTCCCCGAACCGATCAGCGACTTGCCATCCCCCTAACTCGAAACCCACCCAGCCACCCAGCCACCCCGCTACCCTCATACCCATTCACCCCAAGGAGCCACCCATGCCCAGAAACCGCCGCAGTCCTGGCTTACTCCGCAGTACCGCTCGCACCGCTGCCCGCACAGCCGTGATTGCGGGTACCGCCACCGCCACCAGCAACGCCGTCCATAACCGCATGAACCCACAGGCCAACTCAAGCACAGTTGCTCAACCCCAACCAGCCCAAGTGGCCTATGTGCCTCAGCCCGTCGCGCAGCCGGGGCCAGCCGCTGCCGCCCCGGCTGATCTCGTCGCGCAGTTGGCCCAACTCGCCGAATTAAAAGCCGTCGGGGCGCTCACCGAAGACGAGTTTCAGCAAGCTAAATCTAAGCTTCTGGTCTAATCCCCATTCTGCAAGCTAGCGCTACCGATCGCAGATCCCCCGCTGTCGCCGCCCCCTTAATCAAGGGGCTTTACACAACCTGGATTGGATTACCTCCTTGATCCAGGAGGGGTGAGGGGATCGGTTCGAAAAGCGGTGGAGTCGAACCTCAGAGAACTGGTATAAGTTTCCGCATTCTTCAAAATCTCGTAGTTGGTCCCCATCAGCCCGCTGATCGCCCGCTTTCTGCCCCTCCCCAACCTCAATTAGGAGTCAGGTAAGTCCTATGACCGGTCAACCGCCTTCGTCACCGCGCCCGATCCGCGAGCCTTCGTTTTTAGACGCCATCATTCCCTTGGTGATACTGATTTTGATGATCGGCGGCTCGGTTTACTTATTTGGGTTAACCGCGATCGATGGGCCAGTGCAAGTTGCCCTCATCCTCAGCGCTATGGCGGCCTCGCTCATCATTCTCAAAAATGGGCATCCCTGGAGTGCAATCAGTGCCTCTGGGGGGCGGGCGATCGCCTCAATTAACAGCGCCATCTTTATTCTGCTAGCGGTCGGTGCATTGATCGGCACCTGGAATATGGCCGGTACGATTCCGACCCTGGTGTTTTACGGCATTCAAATTCTTCAGCCCAGTTGGTTTTATCTGGCGACAGGCATCATCTGTGGGATTGTTGCCAGTGCGATCGGCAGTTCGTGGACAACCGTGGGCACCATTGGCGTCGGTTTAGTCGGCATTGCCTCACTGCTGGGCGTTTCGCCGGTAGTGACCGCTGGGGCAGTGATCTCAGGTGGCTACTTTGGTGACAAAACCTCCCCCTTATCAGAAACGACGGTGCTCAGTGCCCAGTTAGCCGGAGTCGATATTTACACTCACATTCGGGCCCAACTTTGGACTTCCGGCCCCGCATTTATTCTCGCGCTCATCGTGTTTGCCATTATCGGCAGTCAAACAGAGGTGGTCGAAGGCATTGAAACCGTCACGGATTTGGCCCAGCTCGACCAAATTTTTTGGATTACCCCCCTCGCCCTAATCCCCCTGTTGATACTGGGTATCCTCTCATTTCGCAAGGTTCCGGCCCCCCTAGCGATCATGCTAGCGGCTCTGGTAGGCGGTCTCACGGCCATCATTCTGCAGCCGCAGGTTGTTATCCGATTTGTCGATGAGCCCGATTTGGCGACACCGATAGTATTTATCAAAGGCGTATGGCTGGCGATGGCAAACGGCTATCAGGAAAACTCTGGCATCGCTGACATCGACCGACTGCTATCTCGCGGCGGCATGGATAGCATGCTCTATACGCTTTGGATCATTATCGGGGCGGTGACGTTTGGCACCTTAATGGAAGAATTTGGCTTGCTTGCTAAGCTGATTAACCCAGTGCTGATGCGGGCCGAAACCACTGGCAAGTTATTTCTAACCATTGTGTGTACTGCGATCGGACTGAATATTTTTGCGGGCGATCAATACATTGCCTTGGTCCTGCCAGTGCGGATCTTTAAGGTGGAATTTCAGAAACGGGGCTTGCAGCCGCAAAACCTCTCTCGCGTGGCCGCCGATGCCGGCACCGTCACCTCGCCGTTGGTCCCGTGGAATTCCTGCGGGGCATTTATGGCCGCCACATTGGGCGTGCCGACGTTTCTTTATTTGCCCTACTGCATCTTCAACATTGCCAGCCCGCTGCTGTCGCTGGGCTATGGCATTACTGGTTTTAAAATCGAAAAAATTCCTGCGGTCCCTCTGCATGAGACTTAGAGGGTGTTTGAAAAGTTCTCTTGCCAAGGTTTTGCTACCTGGGACACCTAGAAACACGACGACAAAAGAAGC
>NZ_JACSWC010000363.1 GCF_016888165.1 Halomicronema sp. CCY15110
ATGACCCCATGTTTTCTGGCAGCATCCTACTACAACATGACTTGTGTGTACTTAGTAGCCCAAAACTGGGAGAGGGATTTAGGGTGTAGACGCGCAGTGGCTTCTCTTTGAGTGGGCAAATATGTGGTTAGGCAAGTACGTAATTACCCAGAATTGGAGGGACAAAGGGGGGGTAAAAGCAGCATTTGGAGGGAGCCATCGAGGTGTGTATACTTAGTAGCTTGCCCCAGGAGAAGGCGACCACGAGAAGCTACTGATTTAGGCAGAACTCGGCTTTATTTAATTCTTCTGGATAGATGGAGGAAAACCACAGATTAGAAATGGGATTTTCACTGTCGCTAATCAAGAATTGGTTAATCAAGGTACGCCATTCCGGATCGTTGTTGGGCAGGGCTAGACCGTAGTATTCGCAGGTGAGCGGGATTTCTGGAATCAGCGAAAAGTCATTCATGTCTCGTCCCTGCAGCTGCAATTCGCCGTAAGTCAAAATACCGTCCCCGACAAAGGCGGCAATCTCACCGTTAGCGGTGGCGGCGATCGCGTTTTGCCGCCCTTCCACCCCAGAAAACAGCGTAATATCAGCGTTCGGATAGTTTGCTTCCACAAACTGCTGAGTCGTCGTATTTTGGAGCACCCCTAAGCGGACTCCCCCCAGGGAGGTCGTAGGCCGGATCGCATTTTCCTGGCCTGCAGGTACCAAAAATTCGGTACTGGTCACAAAAATCGGATTGGAGAAGGTAATCCCATCCACATCATTACGAATCGTATTGGGGCCACATTCGAGATGCACCGCTCCGGAAGTTACCAGGTCAAAGCGATTGTCTAGGGTGGAAGTCAGTTCCACTAGCCGAATCTCGACGTCGCTGTCGAGTTCAGCAGCAACGTACTCGCTGAGGGCGATCGCGAAATTCCCGCAATAGCCATCCCACGCATTTTGCTGATTGATAAATCCAAAGGGCACGGCGTCTTTGCGAAAAGCGACTTTTAATACTCCGGTCTCGGCAATCTCTGACAACACACTTTGGGGGCGGGGCGGCGGGGCCGCCGCGATCGGGGCGGGAATAATTGGCACGGGGGGCCGACGACCGTAGACGGCCTCAATCTGCTCGGGCCGCAGTTCCGTAATCAGACTCAACCCCATGGGCTGGTCAGCACTCAATTGATTGCCAAAGCTCGCGCTGAGGTAGGGCAAAAACTCCGGTTGCTCCCGCAAATAAACGTTGTAGAAAGCGACGCTCAAAGCTTTGTAGTAGGCGCTGCCCACTGCTCGATTGGCCCCAGCCAACAGCGCAAGAATGCCCCCGGTCCCATCGCGCCCCGGCTTCGAAGAAAAATGGGTGCCAATATCTAACATGGCGAGATGCTTATGCTCTGTTTCCAACCAAATAAAGGGATGAAACTGTTCGATCGCTACCGGGGCCACAATATCTTCGGAGCCGCCGACCATCAGTAACGGCACGTCAATCTGGCTGAATCCTTCGGGGCCATAGAGTGAGGCACCCAAAGGATGACCCGTGACGACTGCCTTCACCCGAGGATCTCGGAGGTCGAAATTTTGCGGCGGTAAAAATTGCGCCTGACACTGAAGGTATAGGGAAAAATTCAAGATCACGTTGTCGACATTACAGGCTTCTACGATGCGCGCGTAGTTAATCTCGGCCCCGGCTAAGGCCAGAGTATTCGTGCTGCCCAGGGAATCCCCAGTGACGCCGATGCGATCTAGATCTAACTGAGCGGCCCACTCCGGAGACTCAGCCACCAACTCCTCTAGCCGATCAATCAGAAATGAGATCTCTTGCGGTCGGTTAATAAACTCCATCGGGCTCAACAAAGTATTGAGCCGCCCCTGAAGAAATTCCTGCCGGTAGGCCAAATCACTGCCCACATGGTCAGGTAGCAGAACGACAAAGCCATACGAAGCCAGGTGCTCGGCAATAAAGGCAAAACTCTCTTTAACGTCGCCAAAGCCGTGGGAAATAATGACGATCGGGGCGGGGCCGCTCAAGCCACTAGGAATGTAGGCATCGACATCAAAGTCGTAGTTGACGGACAGACCTTCGGAAGTTTGCCGCAGCGCTGGATTCGTCACCGTCACCGTTTCTTGAGTGAAATCAAACGCCCCAGGCTGGCTGAGATCGGCCAATTCGCTCAAGTTGACGTTGGGTTCATTGGCCGCTTCGGCCTTCGCCTGGGCTCGAATGGTGCGCACAATCGCATCGTTATAGCTGAAATAGACGGCCAGTTGTCGCCGCAGTTCTAACAAATCTTGCAGCTCAATCTCGATCGCTGGGGTGGGAAATTCTTGCAACACGTCAAGCATCGTCCACCCGTCGGCGTCGGCATTGGCGGCGGCCCCAATCACGGCGGCCCGTAGTGCCTTCTGGCCATTGATCCCGCGATAAACCTGGAAAACTTTGCCGACATTAAGTAAAACATCGCGCCCCAGTGGGGAATAGGCGAGGTTATCCACCGTAGTTACGTTAAGGGGAATCTTGCGCGTCAGCCCTTGGCGCAAAAATTGCAGCGTCTCTTCGTTTAAGAATCGGGCATACAGCCGCAGATCTCCCGTAATTTCGCCCGTTTCCGCAAAGGTTTCTAAAGACTCGACCGAGAGGTCGAACAATAAGGGGCCATCTACAAGAATGCGAATTTTTTCGGCACTGTGCACCGGACGGGGGGCGATCGCGTCTATCGCAACGCCCGCTGTGAGCAGGGCGATCGCTGAGAGCCCCATGTGCAGAATGCGACGCAACTGTTTCATTCGTTTAAGAGGCCTACCTGCTCTAAATCATGACGCTGCCAATCATGGGCAGTTTTTCGACGCCAATCATACTGCAAAACTGGTAGACACCCGGCAGCTTTCAGCGCATTTGTTGGAAAGCTCTACTCAGCGGATAGTGACTGACTAGCTATGAACGTATTGAGTCGCCAACAGCTAGCCATCACAAAGTGATTCGCCGCCGCGATCGGCTCACAGCAAGGGCGGACGAAACTTGCTAGGTTTACATAAGTTCACAAAGTCAATTATTTGCTCTCATGTCAATTCTGGTTTGGTTTCGCAACGATCTGCGGCTGCACGACCATGCACCCTTACAAGCCGCCCTCCGGGCAGGCGGTGGCGTCATCCCAGTCTATTGTTTCGACCCCCGGCAGTTTGGCCAGACCGCTTTTGGTTTTCCCAAAACGGGTTCATTCAGAGCGCAGTTTTTGTTAGAAAGCGTGGCCGATTTGCGGCGATCGCTCCAGCAGCGGGGCAGTGACCTGATCATTCGCTGGGGCGAACCCGAAACCGTGATTCCCTCCTTGGTCAAAGAACTTAACGCCGAGGCGGTCTACTGGCACGAAGAAGCCACCGCTGAAGAGTTAGCCGTAGAAAATACCCTGGCCGATCAGCTGGAAGCAATGGACACCACCGGGCAAACCTACTGGGGCGCAACCCTTTATCACCTGGACGATTTGCCCTTTTCGCTGCAAAAGGTGCCAGAAGTATTTACCAAATTTCGCAAACAAGTTGAGAAGTCGAGCACCGTTTACGAACCCTTCAGTCCCCCTGAAAAATTGCCTCCCTTGCCCCAGACAGCATCCGTGGGAGAGCTGCCCGATTTCACCCAGCTCGGGGTTGAAGCGCCGCAATATGACGATCGCGCCGGGCTCAAATTTCAAGGGGGCGAAACCGCCGGGCTGGCTCGTTTGCAAGCCTACATTTGGGAGGCCGACTGCCTCAAGGTTTATAAACAAACTCGCAATGGCATGTTGGGGGCCAACTATTCCTCCAAGTTCTCAGCCTGGCTGGCACTGGGGTGCCTCTCGCCCCGCTGGGTCTATCAGGCGGTGCAAGCCTACGAGCAGGAGCGGGTGCGCAACGATTCCACCTACTGGCTGGTGTTTGAGCTGCTGTGGCGCGACTATTTCCGCTTGATTTGCCTGAAACATGGCGATCGCGTCTTTTATCCCTCCGGTCTGCGCGGCCTCAAAGTCGATTGGCAACAAGACTGGCCCCGGTTCAACGCCTGGTGCGCTGGCGAGACGGGGTATCCCCTCGTGGATGCCAACATGCGCGAACTCGCGGCGACGGGCTTCATGTCTAACCGAGGGCGGCAAAATGTCGCCAGCTTTCTCACCAAAAATCTCGGCATTGACTGGCGCATGGGAGCCGAGTGGTTTGAGTCGCTGCTGGTGGACTATGACGTCTGTAGCAACTGGGGCAACTGGAACTACACCGCTGGCGTGGGCAACGATGCTCGCGGCTTCCGTTATTTCAATATCCCCAAGCAGTCCAAAGACTATGACCCGCAGGGTGAGTACGTGAAGCACTGGTTGCCAGCATTACAGCGCCTGCCAGCCTCTAAGGTGCACGCCCCCTGGCAGTTATCAAACGTGGAACAAAAGCGCTTTGAGGTGCGATTGGGGGTCGATTATCCTCACCCCATTGTCGATTTACACAAATCGGTGCAGGCCAATGAGCGCATTTACAACGCGGCCCTCGAACGGAGTGCCTAAGCGTCATTCATGCGAATGGTGAAAGCGGCATACGTGGGTGAGAAGAGATCGCGCCAACCAGCCTCACCGTGTAGGATAGAAGCGTGTGGTGGCAAACAGTAAGGAGAAATGCACTCATGTTTTTGGATGAATTGACCCCCTTTCTTCAAGAACTGACTCGTCAGCCAGTGGCCTTTGTCGGCGGCTTTGTATCTGGAGTATTACGCCTTGACCTCAGCGACGACCCCGTCAAGTCTTGGCTCGGCAATCAAGATGTCACCGTCACTGATGACGACGACTCTGTCAGCAACGGCAGCAGCGGCGGCCCCCAGAAAATATCCATTGATTAACAGCAGTCGGTAGTGTGAGCCAACGCTCGGTTCGATACAGTATCGAGCAAATTTGCGGTCTTCTTCAATTTCGGGAGCGTTGCGGTTGTCGCGACCTCGCAATGCTGGCAGTCTCATGCGATACCGTCTCAGGCACTGTCTCAAGTTTCCTTTCTGACACCCAGTATGTGGAACGGATACTTCAGTTTCTTAAAAATTGCTAGGCCGCAACACTCAACTCGCTGAGCCAGTTCATTACCCGATAACGGCAAGAGTTTAGGTTCAACATCGCTTCAGCATCGGTGCTGGCTAGTTTTTGTAAAGCGCGTCGGTAATCAGCGATCGCACAATTCCAGTCGCCCCGCAGATGGTATGTGCGCCCTCGCTCCGCGTAAGCCTCCCCCAAATTTTGATTAAACAACAAAGCATTGTCAAAACTTTCGAGCGCGGCATCGTAGCAGGCGAGTTCCCGCAGGGTAATACCCTGATTAATGCGGGCCCGCACGTGAAACGGATTCAGATCAATGGTTCGATCATAGTTAGCCAACGCGCTTTCAAAATCGCCCATTGCGGCGTAGTAATTGGCGCGGTTGTTGTAGGCGGCGGGGAGCTCTGGGTTGAGCGCGATCGCGTGGTCAAAATCACGAATGGCCTTACATAGCTGACCATTCCATAAATGCACGAGCCCACGGTTGTTAAAGTCTTCGGCTCGCGCTCCTTGGCGAATAATCAGTCGATTTAGGGACGCGATCGCCTGCGAGTAATCGCCTCGCTTAATGGCCTGTTGTGCCTGTTGCCGCATTATGCGAGCCGATTCTGGTTGGCATCGGGGCAACATGTGAGGAGCAATGACCGAAGCTGCAACCAAATCACGACACTGATTCACAGCATTTTGACTGGCGACACCATCGGGCCGGTAGATACGCTTCGACATAGCCACTTCCTCCTATGGCTAAGGGACTTGTAGAGATGCACACGTCAAGGACGCAGTTACAACTATTGCAATAAGCCAACTGATGCGATGAGCCAACGAAAAGTTATTAGCCTCACGGCATCCAGGAAATCAGTATCTACACCCTTAACTTGGATAGTTACACCTCCCCCCAGGGAAACCAACCGGGTAAACCCTGAGGGAAAAAGGCCTTCTATGCGATGTACGAATTTTTGAGACGAGCTTTCTCGGTATAAACTCGCAAACTTTATCCTTCCTTTGCAAAAGTCGGCAGCAAGTCAAACAATCTTGATATAGCCGTCACTATTTTCTCGGGGCAATAGCGATTGAAATCAGCCATTAGTGCCCCGCCCAGTTGCAATTTGTTACAGCAGCTTAGTATCAATCGGGATTGACTTTTCCCAAGCATTGGCATCAATAAATAACCTGAGTTCGGGATCAAGGATGCAGAGGAACTTTCACAGTTATCCGTAGCCTCAATCCCCTCCATTGGAGGGGTGTCCGCAGGACGAGGTGGGTCGGTTAGCGGCTTACCCACCCCATTAGCTCCTCCCAAGAGCTATCCATTAGGCAAAACTCCATCAAAGACTTGTATAGCAAGGTTTCTGGCCTTGAGTTGCCGGGGGTAAAACCTCACCGCCGGCGGCACCTCTCCTGGGTAAGGAGAGATTTATCAAGGCTGCCGGTTCCTCCCCTGGCGTGGGCGTAGCCTGCCCGGAGGGCTTAGGAGAGGTGAGGTGAGGTTCTACAGCCCATCAAACTGCCGCAATCGGTTCCCAAGATCCTTTCTCGATAAGCGATACCGCCACTTGTGTGTAACGGATAGCTCCCAAGAGGGGAACGTAACCGGTTTGGGCTTAACCCGAACCGACTTTAAATACGTCGCATTACCCCGGCTGGATGATGCCGACGGTTTGGCCCAGGGGGCACTGGGCGCGGGTCAGCGTAAGCACCCACTCACCCACCTACCCACTCACCCTCACACTCCTCACTCCTCACTCCTCACTCCCAATCCAGGGCATAGCTCATTTGCAGCGGCGGAATGTCGAGTTCCTCGGGGGTTTTTAAGCAGGTTTCAAAAAACGCGACGGTTTCTTTGGGGCCGGGGCGGCCCTTAGCGGCTCCGGTTACGCCGGCAGCAATCATGACGCCACATCGCCCCTGACTGGCCTCACACCATGCTTGCCACTGGGTGAGCAGCCGACTGTCGTGGGTGTCTTGCATCAAAAATTCGATGAAGAGATGAAAGTCACCGTCGCCAGTGTGCAGCAGCCCGAGTTGCAGGCTATCGCCTGACATAGGGTCACTGCCGGGATTAAAACAGACGGCCTCAACGCCTTGGGCAGCCTCTAACTGGGAGGCGAGTTTTTTGGCTTTGGGTCGCGAAGTCTGGATGGCGACCACGGGCACCATGTCGTCTTCTGTTGTCGATGGACGGCGATCGCGATCGCCTCGATCTTGGCGTACGGCATCAATCACCATACTGGGCAGCCGGGTGAGCAGCACCATCGAGCCTTCGGGCACGTAGTCATCGCGAAAGCGGGGGAGTTCAAAGGATGGCAGGTTAGCGTCGCGCGCACTCAGGCTTTGGGCGATCGCTAGTTGAGCAGTGATGTCGGGGCATGTTGCGACTTTGAGCGTTAGCGAAGATTGATCTAACGGATTCCGCAATTTATAGGTATTGGAGAGGTCAGGAAAGTCGGCGACATTCAGGGCTTCATCATGGGCTCTAAAGAAGCGGTTGAGGCCCTCTAAACAAAGTCTCAGGGCGGCGGCTTCTTCCAGCTCTAACGTGTGTCGTAGGCCCTCTAGTGGATGCAGGCTGCCAAACTCAGGGATGACTTCTGAAGGGGCCGATTGCATCCAGGGTAGCGGCAGAATCGGGGCCGCCGCGTCATCTCGCACCAGTTCAAAGTTGAGAAACAGACAGTCTTGAGATAAGAAGGCCTGCTGCATTTGGCGCGTCGTCAGGTTGCTTTCGGTGGCCGTTTTCCGAAACTGCGTGAGGGAATCGAGCGATCGATAAATCAGCAGACCATACTCTAAGCCCGCCATGCCCAACACCGAGACATATAGCGTCCCGAGATTCCACTGGTTTAACTCGATTTTGAGAATCTGGTCATCCCCCAAATGGTTCCAGGGGGCATGATCCCAAAGTTGCTGGGCTTGTTTGTTTAGGGCCGCTTCCCAATCGGGGGGCAGGGGCGATTCGGCGAGTTCGCCAGGCTGCTGCAAACTCTCAAAAATCTCGTCAATGATTGGCAATACTTCGGCGTAGTCCACCGTGATGTCGAGGTCTTGCAAAGCTCCTCGGAGAAAAAAGTGAATCTCGCGATCGCACACCACTAGCTTGTGGGGGCGGGCGGGGGGCATTGCGCCTTGGGGATGTTCCATCGCTTGCAGGAGGGTTCGCACCACCGCTTCGTGGCCCGTATCAGCTGGGATAATCGTTACCGCCCGCAGTACGCCCTCAGTGCCATCGACCCAGATAATGCAGTCGCTCGCTTCGTCAGCATCAGCGTCGGGGCCACCCCCGTCATAGCCAAACGCATCCAACATGCCCTCAGAAATGGGACGGCGATCGCCCTCCCAAACCACTGGTTGCTTGGGCAACCGCTGCAAGCGAGCACATGTAAAAGGGCTGAGAGAATACATAGGGGCTGATGAACGAATCCTTGATAGATGGTTGTAGCAAAAACCGCTGGGGCATCGGTCGAATGTTGGAACTCCTTAACACAAGTCAACCTTTGCCGTGCTACGGGATTTAATCTTAAAGACCCACGGGCCAATTTTTCAGAGGTCAGGAGCGGATCACGGTAAAAATTATCCAAAAGTTTATGGCGGCGCGGCAAGGGAGACGCCCGCTGGCGGACAAGATGCCCACCTTGACAGCTGTCTGAACCGACGTTGGTCGTGATTTTTGCATCAATTTGTCCAACTTGCTAGCCGGTCAGATGCCCACCCTAACGTTCTCTCTGCCTGAATTGGTTGATCTGGGAATGCGCCCTCTAAATCCTCTCTAAATCCCGCGTTAAGTGGTTATTAATCAGCCCCTGATAGCGTGCGCTTAGAGTCGCTGTGAACGGAGGGGATAGGACTATGGATGGGGTACGGATGCTACTTGCTGCCGGACTGCTGTTGCTACTGGGAGATTTTGTCGCGACGTTTGGTTACCACGTGCCAGAGCACGTGTTTGGCAGGTTTCACAGCCTGGTTCACCACAGTCCCCAGCGCAGCTTTGTCTGTTACGCCATCCAGCAGCGCCAGCCGATCGCGCTGCTAGATGGCTTTTTGAGTGCGTTTCCTTATTTTGTGTTCATTCCGTGGTTGTGGACCATTTCGCCGTGGGGCGTGGGCTTGGGGCTGGGGCTGGCCGAGTTGCATGTGATTTGGCGGCATCGCTTCTCGCCAGCCAGGCCGCGCCCCGTCTGGTTAACCAAGCTGTGCCGGGGATTGGGTATCACCACGCCAGAACGCCATCAGATTCACCACCAGAACGGCAACCGGGCTTTTGGCGATATTTTTGCGTTTTATGGGCAACCGGCTGAATGGTGGCTCAAGTATTTGCGTTCGCTCAAAAAACGCTACCGGGCAACGTGCCGATAGCGCTTTAGGGATGCGGCTGACAACCCTGAGAGTCAGCGATCGCACCTCGTGCCAGCCTCCTTACAGAGGATTCGATTTCACCGGAGCGGGCGGTTTCACCCGAGGTTTGTCAGTGTTGCGGGTGGGGCGAGTGGGGCGATCGCCGCCTTCCTCGCGCCGATTGCGACGGGGGAATGTGCCACCTCGACCTTTCTTTTTCTTTTTCGGTGGCACCAGGCGAATCGGTCGGCCATCGGTCATGACCAGCTTTTCGCCCTGGCGCTCGACCTCAAATTCCCAAAAGTATCCGACCGTCTTACCCGCGATCGCGCCAAACACATGCACCTTAAACGCCTTCGGCCCTTTGCCTGAGCGTTTAGACCCCTGGACAATTTTGACCAGAATCGTTTCCGTGTCTTCGTCGTAAGCCAATACCTCGCCGCGAACGGAGAAGTAATTTTCGGAGGGCAGGGCCGCATCGGTGGTATTCGCATCCGCAGGATCAGTTGCGGGCTCGTCGTCAGTGGCGGGCTCGTCTGTCATCGCGTCAGCTTCGGAGTCATCCGAGTCGGCCTCCGTTTTGGGATTTTCCCCTGGCAGCCCGAGGGTATCGGGTTCCCAAACTCCCACGATTTGTAGGTGCAAGCCGCTATCTTCGCTCGGCTCAGAATCATACTCCGTCGCTTGGCGAGTGCGGGGATAGACCACCCACAGATGCGATTTTTCTAAGTCAATGTGTTTCTTGATCAGGCTGGTGACGCGCCCCAACAAGACCGAATCAATCTGAGTGTTGCCGTCATCCGCCACAATGTTGCCCCGATTGAGCTGTTCCTCGGACGGTTGGTACACCCCTCTCACTAGCCCAATAGCGCGATACTGCATCGGCTCACTTGGCGGCGCGATCGGGTGCAGCGATGACCGAGGCTCCGGAACGCTCGGTGCCGAAGTCGCCGCTGCGGTCGTCGCTGCCGGTGCCGACGCCGGCTCTAGAGAGGGGGCTGTGGCTGGCGGCGAGGTCGACGGGGGGGCGGCTTCTGGGCGGGGGGGCGGTTTACGGAGCGAAGGACGCTTGGGTGGGCCACTCAAGGGATGGCTCTCATTTGGTGATGATGCTTTGGGGGGCGTATTCTCCGCTGCACTCATGGGTCTTCGGATCCTCCTGAACCTGAACACTCCCACCGGGACTGCTGGCTGGGTGGGGGTTAATTCCCTCAAGGTTAGCATCGCCGTTTCTATCCCGCGAGATCCTTGCCAATCTGCCGTCTAAGTTAGGTGGGAAATGGCCTGTTAGCCACTATGGTTAATCATTGTTTCCGATAGCGTACGGGACGAATCAGCACGCTTTTGTCGGAGCGTAGGAGATTTGTCATTTCTTCATTGATTTTTAATGCGACCCCGGCGCGAGGATTCCCAAACGAAGGCGCTAAGATGAGCAGGTTGAATTCGGGATCTCGCTTGTGGCGGTAAAGCGCAATCGTTGGTTAGTCATTAGTGTCTTAGTCGTTGCCGTGGGTGCCTTTTTGGCCTTGTCGGTGTTGCCCTTTTTAAGCGCTGGTGGCGATCGCCCCTCCACCGCCACCTCCAATGGCAGTAATTCTCCCGAGGTCAACGAGGCCCAGGCCGAGCTCGAAGCCCGCGCCCGCGGTTATGAACTGGTATTGGAGCGCGAACCCGACAACCAAACTGCGATCGAAGGGCTAGTCGATGCCCGCATTCAACTTGGCGATTTAGAAGGCGTGGTCGAACCGCTGGAAAAACTGGCGGAACTCAACCCCAACACCCCCGAATATCGGGTCTTGCTGGGGCAAACCAAGCAGAGCATTGGCGACCTGGATGGCGCAGCGGATGAATTTCGCACAGTGCTCGATCAGCGCCCTGGGGAGATGAACGCCTTGCAAGGACTCACTGCGCTCTTGCTGCAGCAAGAGCGGCCCCAGGCGGCGGTGGGGCTGCTGCAAGACACCCTGCAGTCCGCACCGCAGATCAATGAAGTGACGCCCGGCGCGGTGGATGTGGGGTCGGTGCAGCTCTTGTTGGCCCAGGTGTATGTCGAAGAAGGGGATATTGACGAAGCGCTGCGGGTCTATGATGATGCGATCGACGCCGCCCCTGACGATTTTCGCCCAGTCTTAGCCAAGGCGTTGGTGTTGCGGGACGCGGGGCGAGAGCCGGACGCCGTGGTGCTGTTCCAGCAGGCCGAAGAACTCGCCCCCGCCCAGTTCAAGGATCAGGTGCGGCAGCTGGCGAGCAACCAAACGCCCGATCCCGAGGGTGACACCGTGGCCCCCGCCGAGTCCGATGCCCCCCCGGAACCATCTGAGGCAGAAACTCCTGATCCAGGCGTCGCCGAAGATGGCGAGTTTATTGACTAAGGGACTTGCGCGTAAGAAAGATTCCCATGAACTGAGTTTCGACTCCGCTCAACTCTCGATACTGGTAGGTTGAGCGAAGTCGAAACCGGATTGAACGGGT
>NZ_JACSWC010000364.1 GCF_016888165.1 Halomicronema sp. CCY15110
CTTGACCGAGCCAGGTGTGCAAGGCATGGTAGAGGCAAGAGTTTTTTTCACAGCATTCCAGGGTTGTGAGTGGTATCGAAATCTTAGAATGCTGGCTCCCACTCATCTTCTTTACGCGCTCAATGTTCTATCGATAAATCGTTTCAAGCATTTTACGGTCAACTTTTGTCAGTCAATCAGGGGCGCACCAAGCGCACCTGACGACTTGCTTGTGGATGGTTATCGCCTTGCTCCACAGCGGCGAGGTCAATCTCACC
>NZ_JACSWC010000365.1 GCF_016888165.1 Halomicronema sp. CCY15110
AAAAGAAACCTCATGTCTCAACCGCTCGATTGCTTGCCAAAGCTAAAGCTGAGAAGAAAGCACCTTGAAAGGGCTGGTTCCTTGACCTAGCGATCAGAACGATGGAATCTGCTGCGATCGCGGACATCCCAGTTTTGGATTACAGAATATGCTTACGAGCAAGCTGTCCGCCCGGCCCCCTTGATGAATGTGCCAGATTAGAACTTAGAACTCGGCCTCGCGATCAGCTCACGAGAGCACTGAAAAATCGCGCAGAGGATAGGATTTGCTAATCGCTCTTAACCTCACCTATCACATTTCACCAAATCGGCTCTCTTCAGGACATCTCTTCAGTACATTTCTGGGTAGCTCTCCCCTTGCGCAGCCTGTAATCAACAACTTTCCAAAGCCCACAATCCTCTAACTTATGGATGACGGCAACGAAACTGGAAGTCGGTATGATTAGTTACATAGATTGCCAGTCTTTTGAAGCATTTTAATGCCACATTAGCTGCGAGGAAATGGTGAGTGGAGGATAAAACAATCAATATTTTGCTTGTCGAAGATGATGAAGTTGACGTTATGAATGTTAAACGGGCATTCAAACGCAATCGCATTACTAATCCCTTGTTTGTTGCGGAGAATGGACTCGAAGCCCTCGCCATGCTCAGAGGCGAGAATCTTGATGGACAAAACGTCCCCAACACTCGACGCATCATTCTTCTCGACATCAACATGCCAAAAATGAACGGAATCGAGTTTTTGCAAGCCCTCCGTCAGGACTCCGCTTTGGCTCCTACCCCCGTCATTGTGCTCACTACTTCTGACGAAGATCAAGATCGCATTGAGGCTTACAAGCTCAATGTTGCGGGCTACATCCTGAAGCCTGTGACTTTTTCGAGTTTTGCAGAAGTGATGGCAGCCCTCAACCATTACTGGACTTTGTGTGAGATGCCTTGAGCGTCATGACGACTTTTTTATCTCCTGTAGTATCCGCAACCATGATGAATGGAACCTTAAGTGTTTTGGTCATCGACGACGATGTCATCGATCGCATGGCGATTCGTCGGCATTTTGATAAGACCCCTTTACAGTCACAGATTACAGAAGCGGAGACTGCTCAGCAGGCTAAAGAACTTTTAGCCAGTGCTTCATTCGATTGTATTTTTCTAGATTTTCGGTTGCCCGATACGGACGGCTTGTCATTCGTTAAGCAACTGCGGTTAGAGGGCAATCACTTACCCATCATTGTGCTCACCGGGCAAGGCGACGAGCGGATTGCCGTTGAGTTAATGAAAGCTGGCGCTTCAGATTACCTCGCTAAGTCTCGCCTATCTCCAGAAAATCTACATAGCTTGATTCGCCACGCGATTAACGCCTATCGAGCCGAGCAGCGGGTTAGGGCAGCCCAGGAACAACTGCGACAGACGAACGTGCTGCTGAGGGAACAAAATCAAGAATTAGAGGCCCAGCGTCAGCAAATTGAGCGGCAAAATCTTCGATTACTTCAGGCCAATCAGCACAAAGCGGAGTTTTTGGCGACCGTCAGCCATGAGTTGAGGACTCCTCTCAATTCGATTCTCGGTTTTTCCCAAATTTTAAAAAGTCAGACAAAAGGCTCGCTCAACGACTATCAAGCGAAGATGGTCGATTGTATTCATACCAACGGCGAAAGCTTACTGTACTTGGTCAATGACATTTTAGATATGTCAACCATTGAGTCAGATCGACTGCAATTAGCGCCACATTTTTTTGATTTAACGGCCCTAGTGCAAGAAGTTGCGTTAGAAATGCTATGGGTGGCCGAGAAAAAAGGGCTCAAAATTGATAGAAGTATCGCGCTTGAGAATAGCAAAGTTTACAACGATCGCCGTAGGTTGAAGCAGGTCTTAGTCAACTTACTTTCGAATGCAATTAAATTTACTAAGGCTGGGACAGTCGCTATCGCGGTCAAAACAGTAGCGACTAACAGTCTTGAAATTTCGGTGCAAGATACGGGCATCGGTATTCAGCCTGAGCACCTATCCAGCATTTTTCAACCGTTCCGCCAAGCTGATCAATCGATTGTTCGTCACCATGGTGGTACCGGCCTAGGATTAGCGATTACCCACTCATTGGTCAACATGATGGAGGGTTTCATTACTGTGGATAGTCAGCCGGGGCAGGGGTCCATTTTCCGAGTCCAAATTCCGCACACAATTGCTGGGTAGGCCACAACATGATGGCGATCGCGAGCATAGCGACTGATTCAGGAAGGCCCAAATTCAAGCGTGGAATCAGTGGCGGCGGCGGGGGGTGGTGCAGTTATGGTGATCGGGGAAGTCGCCTGCACACGTTTGGTGTACCACCAATTTTGCGCTTCACGCGAGAGCTTTGTAGTGTACAGCGTGGTCACAAAAGCCTTGCTGCTGCTTTGCCCCAAAATTTCTACGCAGTAGGAGGGGAACTTGCGGGTAGCCATATCCGGCACAAATCGCCGTCCGATGCGTCGCCAACTGGGTTCTTTGCTGCGCCACTGAAGACGACAACAGGGCCAGGGCAATTGTTCGCGATCGTACAGGCGACAGCAAGGGCCAATGACCCGATAGGTTAGATGTGCCCCTGGACTTTGGAAGATATGCCCAGTGGGCCAGGGCTGCTCGGCGTGGTCTGGCAAAGGCGGTATCATCAAAACGTAAGTTATGTCTATCTGTAAACGTCTTTTACGAGATCTATCATGTCAGAGCCAATTACTGCTGCAGTGAGCGATCGCATCTGCAACCACATGAATAAAGATCATGCCGACTCGGTGCTGGTGTATGCCCAGGTCTATGGTCAGGCCAAGTCAGCCGTTGCGGCCACCATGGAATCGATTGATGCCGAGGGCATGAATTTGGTCGCAGAGGTAGAGGGGGCATCAACGCCGCTGCGGATTCCCTTTGATCACAAACTGGAAAGCGCCAAAGAAGCGCACCATGTGTTGGTGGAAATGCTGAAGCAACCTGGTGAAACAGCCCAAGGCTAGGTGCCCAGAGAGCAGCCTCCATGGGGGCGGTTTTCCCATCGTGAGGATGCCGCCTGAGCACGCACTCCCGAACAGCTGCTTTCTATGCACGTCATGGATGGGTGAGCTGACTAGGTGAACTCATGCCCCATGGCCAGGCTGATTGATTCGCTGTGAGTCATGAGTTGACCACTGAAGAACAAACTGAATGGGTAGGGTTGATTGCGGATATGACAGTCAAGATAAAATTTATACCTGATGATGTCACCGTCACCGCTGAGGTGGGCGAACCCTTGCTACAGGTGGCAGAGCGTGCCGGCATCACGATTCCCACTGGTTGTTTGATGGGGTCTTGTCACGCCTGCGAGGTGGAAATTGATGGTCGGGAAGAGCCGATCTGTTCCTGTATTAGCGCCGTGCCCCCTGGGCAAGCCGAATTAACCATCAACTTGTATGTGGATCCTACGTGGTAGCCAGTACTTTTTATACAAAATTTGTTGATTGCTGCGGGTTTGTTGATCTCGGATATGATGCGGGCAAGTTAGTAACAGACGCATGAGCTACGGCACCTGGGGCGTTAACTTTACCCATTGAGGTACGGTTCTACCTACCCGCTGTCCAGCCGTCGCTTGTTACATTGAAATCATTGAAATCAATGTTACGCACTAGTTGCCCAGCTTTGTTGACGCAGTTAGTCTGTCGCTAGCCGATTGAGGTAAGAATTGTGAACAACTCGTCAGGCCAAACTCCAGCCTTTTGGGATAACGATAAAAGGGGCAGTAATTCTCTGCTTGAGTACGTTCAGGCGATGGCACCTGAGACGGTGGCTCAGTTATCTCGCCCGGTATCTTCAGATGTCATGCAAGCCATGGAACATAATATTATCGGCTTACTGGGGGGATTGCCGGCGCAAAATTTTGACATTTCGGTCACCACTAGCCGTGAACAGTTGGGTCGGCTGCTCGCTTCCGCGATGATGAGCGGCTACTTTTTGAAAAGTGCTGAGCAGCGTCTCGCTTTTGAGGAAGCGATCGTCTCTTCTAGCACCAGTGAAGAGTCGGAGTAAGGTATCCTCTGAAGAGTTGCCCAGAGACAGTTTGAGTGGCTCAAAAGGAATCCCGAAAGTCTGGATTATTGAACAGCGATCGCTCGGCTAAGTCATTCTTGACTTGGCCGAGCGATTTGTTTGTGGAGCTACGTCAAACCTTGTTAATCTGGTACCGCCAGCAGGGGCGTCAGTTGCCCTGGCGGGAGACTCGTAATCCTTACGCGATTTGGATCTCGGAGATCATGTTGCAGCAAACCCAGGTCAAAACGGTGCTGCCCTACTATCAACGCTGGTTACAACTTTTTCCCACGGTGCATGACTTAGCGGCAGCAGATCAGCAGTCTGTGCTGAAAGCCTGGGAGGGGTTGGGATACTATGCTCGCGCCCGCAACTTGCACAAAGCGGCAAAAGTGATTGTGGAGCAACACCAGGGCCAGTTTCCTGATGAGTTTGAGGCGGTGGTGGCATTACCGGGCATTGGGCGCACCACGGCAGGGGGCATTCTCAGCGCCGCGTTTAATCAATCGCTGCCGATTCTCGATGGCAATGTGAAGCGGGTCTTGGCCCGCCTGATTGCGCTGCGGCAACCTCCCAGTCAGGCACTCAGTCAACTTTGGGAGCTTTCCACGGCGTTGGTGTCGCCGCATGAGGCCCGTGACTTTAATCAAGCCTTGATGGACTTGGGGGCTACGGTATGTACGCGCCATCGGCCAGCGTGTCTGATTTGTCCTTGGCGATCGCCCTGTGCGGCGTACAATCAAAACGTTCAGTTGGAGATTCCCATGACCGAAACTCGCGCTCCTTTGCCCCATAAGCAGATTGGCGTCGCCGTAGTGTGGAACGAGCAGGGACAAATTTTGATTGACCGTCGCCCGCAAAGCGGATTGTTGGGCGGCCTGTGGGAGTTTCCAGGGGGCAAAATTGAGCCGGAGGAAGCCGTCGAAGACTGTATTCGGCGGGAACTCCAGGAAGAGCTAGCCATTGATGTGGCGGTGGGCGATCGCCTCATTACCATCGACCACACGTATACCCATTTCAAAGTGACGCTGAATGTGTTTCATTGTCGCCATGTCGCTGGCGAGCCCCAGCCAATTAAATGCGACGAAGTGCGCTGGGTAGACGTTTCAGAACTTGACCAGTTTCCTTTTCCCAAGGCCAATGGCCAAATTATTGAAGCCATCAGGGCGATCGAGACTCCGTAGGGCAGGTGCTAGGACACATCCAAAGATTGGCTAATTTATCGGCATTGGCGTAACAGCTGCCGGTGCTGCGGTCTCACGTCTCAGTATTTCAGGCTGCCACCTCGATACACCACAGCGAAGGGACTAATGCGTTTATGAAATCGAAAACCTGTTGTCCTGATTAATTCCGCCATGGCTGAATACCACGAGAGCGATCGCCGGTTTTAGGTCAAATTCGATTCTTGCCAGAGGGCGGTGGTTTGCCGCAAGCTGCTAAAGTCGCCGTTCCCCAAAATTAGGTGATCTAAAATTGGCACGCCTAATAAATTGGCGGCTTCTAAGAGCTGACGGGTGAGGTGAATATCTTCTTGTGAAGGGTCGAGGTTGCCGCTGGGATGGTTATGCGCCACGATAATGCGGGTTGCCCCGTGCTTCAAAACTTCGCGAAAAATGTCACGGGGGTGGGCTAAGGTCTCGGTTGCCGTGCCAATAGTGATGACCTTCATGCCCAAAATGCGGTGCTTAATGTCGAGAAAGAGGACGGCAAAGCGTTCTTGGGCTTGCCACATCAATTCGTGGCTCATAGCAGCGGCAGCCACACTGGGGTCATCAACCACGGTTTGCTCTGGTGGGCGGGATTGTAAAACTCGCTTCCCTAGTTCGATCGCGGCCAAAATACTGGTGGCTTTGGCTGGTCCCACCCCAGGAATTTCCATAAGTTCTCGGGGCGATACATCCCGCATGACGCTCATGGCGTCTCGCTGATTTGCGCCCAGGCATTGCAGAATGTATTGCCCCAAGCCGACCGCTGAGAGCTTGCCTGGCCCTTGCCCAGTGCCTAACAAAATCGCAATCAGTTCTGCAGTTGCTAAAGTTTTGGCCCCATAGTCAAGCAGTCGCTCGCGCGGACGCTCACTTGTGGGCATATCGGTCACACGCACTTGGTAGGTCGTCATAGATGCACCTGAGCCATTAAGGTAGGTGGGCAAAGCCCTACTTTCAGTAAGCCCAAGAGAATTTGAGATTTAACGGTGAGTTAACTTATGACGGCCATAGATTCTAACCCGATAGATTACCAAGCCCTGCGAAAACGCTTGGCTCAATTTAGCTGTTTGGAAACGCCTCCAGATCTCTCTGAGACTGAAAAAGTTGCCATTCGAGATGCGCTAAGGGCATTTAATGAGGCAGCGGATTATGAGACCTTGGGGGTCTGTGCCGATACGCTGGCGATCGCTCAAATGGCTCTGGAAAGTTATGTCGCGGTCTTGAGTCGCCCGGTGCAACTAGAGTTAGAAGCGCGCAGCGGGCCAGTCTTTCTCAAGTTCAATACGCTCAAAGGAGCCTGGTATTTAGATGGCTACACCGGAGCGTCGCGGGGGGTGCTGGTGTCATTTCATGCTTCAGAGCCTGAGGTTGATCTGATCAATGGAACTTACGGGCCGTTTCCGTTTGATTTGTTTGAGTTGCCACAGTAGTTGTGCAATTTTTGGAACTTTGTCTTCCTTTGTACAGGGGGGTCTGATTACAGGACAAACGTTTGAGTGTGTGGCGAAAGTCATTTTCAGAGAGTGGAAAGGGATTGAGCAGGCTGTGACGAAGATAGTCCGACCCTAAACGGAACAAACTTTTGGCTCTGCGACCATGTTTCTTGATCGCAATAGGCCGCACCTGATGTAACAACAATCCCATTTTCATCGTCCAGCAGAGCGCCAAGGTCAGCAGTGCGAAGTGCTTTCGTAGCCGTTCAGCTTCGGTGAAGTGAGTCGACGCGAGCCAGCCCCGCTAGTGGGCGCTTTTCGAGCAACAACTGATCAATTAGGCGTTGACCAATCCCCAAAACCACAGACCCAAAAGCAATATAGAAACTTTCGCGTAATGGATAACTTGTGAAGGAGGCACGACAGCGGGGGATTCCCCGAGCTCGCTAAGCAGAACATTCTCAGGCAATTTGGCCTCAGGTCGTATATTCGGCATTGATGCGGACATAGTCATAGCTAAAGTCGCAGCCCCAAGCGATCCCCTGTCCAGTGCCATGTCCCACACAGACATCAATATTGACGGTATCTGTCTGGAGGTATTCCCCCTGGGTGGCCTGTTTCAAATAGTTGCTGGCGGCGGGGCGGTCAAAAGGCAGCGGTTGCCCGTGCTCCATCAGTAAAAACTCGCCCAGTTGAATGCGCAAATCACCTTGATCGAACGGCACGCCTGCCCGTCCGGCCACTGCGGCGATGCGTCCCCAGTTGGGATCGTGGCCAAAGATGGCGCATTTCAACAGCGAGGACCCCGCGATCGCTTTCGCAATTTGGCGGGCGGCGGCATTATCTGTCGCTCCGCTCACCGTCACTTCCATCAAGCAGGTGGCCCCTTCGCCATCGCGGGCGATCGCCTTCGCGAGGTGGTCGCAAACGGCCGTTAGCATGGCCTCCAACCGCGCCGCTTCGGGGCCGGATTCAGTAATGGCTGGCGTGCGCGATTCGCCATTCGCCAACGCCAATACGCAGTCATTGGTGCTGGTGTCGCCATCCACCGTGATTTGGTTAAAGCTATGGGCGATCGCTCGCCGCAGCATCGACTGCCACAAAGACGGCGACACCGTCGCATCACAAGTAATAAATCCCAGCATGGTCGCCATGTTGGGGTGAATCATGCCGGAGCCCTTAGCAATGCCCCCCACTCGCACCGGGCGACCATCTAAATTCATTTCCAGCGCGATGGACTTGGTCACCAAATCTGTAGTGATAATCGCCTTCGCCGCATCATCAGACCCCGTGGCCGACAAGGCCGCCACCGCTTGAGGAATGCCCGCTTGCAGCGCGTCCATCTTGATGCGCTGACCAATCACCCCGGTCGAAGCGACTAGCACTGACTCCTCAGCAATCTGTAGGGCTTGGGCCGTGGCTTGGCAGGTAGTGACAGCATCTTGCCAGCCTTGGGGGCCAGTACAGGCATTGGCCTGCCCGGCATTCACCACGATCGCCTGAGCATAGGGCTTGGCCTCTAACCGCTGCCGACAATAATCTACGCAGGCGGCCCGCACCTGACTTTGGGTGTATACCCCCGCCGCGATCGCATCCGTATCCGAAACAATCAAGGCCAAATCCGCTGCCCCAGATGGCTTAAGTCCCGCTGTCACCCCAGCTGCCCGAAACCCTTTTGGCGCGGTTACGCCACCTTCTACCACTTGCCAGTCTGCCATGTCACTTCATCTGTTTTGCTAGTCAGTCACTGTCCCCAACCTGTCCAACCATCTCCAGGGTTCGGCCCCTTGCCGCCGTGCAGGTTGAACTGTATGGATTGTGCAGCAAGATGCCGGGTTCAGCGGGCCAAATCAGCCGTCTCTACATGAACTGCAACATAACTGAAAGCAGGGTTAACCTGGCCATAAAGTTTGGTTTCATAGGCTGCAGATCAAAAAAAATAGGGTTTATATTATTAATAAGGAGCAAAAAGCTCCGGTCTGAGATCGGAAGACCAATCCACTTTGAATAGGAGGTTAAGCATCGATTTAACGTCTGATTCAATTTCGTCCAAGACAGCAGCATCTCATCAGGTTCTTGATATTTTTCTGTCATGAAATCTGGGAGAATTGCCATCAGTATTGAGCCAGTCCATACCGTTAACTTCAATACTCACGCAACTCCAATTAGTCTCTAAAAAGTGGAAGAATATTCCAAAAGCCTTTCTAGGTGCTGCTGTCACTGTTTCAAAGAACATCTAGAAAGCCAAAATCGCTTCAAAGCAGCTGTTGCGCCGACGCAATGGCTGCTTTTTGATGGGAGGACGATGGGTTGATATACTCTAGTCCAGTGGTGATGACTTCAGGATGATTAAATGTCGATGATGATTGGCACATTACCTCGATTAGGTGACGATCCATAGTCGTTTAGTGCCCGATCGCGATCGTTACCGTGCAGAGTAAAACCGAAAAAACACTTCTTAGTTCACCTATTAATTTTGTTTTTATTTACCCACAAAGAAGGAGTTCGCCCCTATATTATACCAATTCTCTATAAAGCTGCATAGAATAGAGCCTCAAGGATAAAGTCATAGCCGGTCAAGGAGGCGATGGCC
>NZ_JACSWC010000366.1 GCF_016888165.1 Halomicronema sp. CCY15110
TGCGCGGCTGACCCTTGTGCCGCTGATCCTTGCGCGGCTGACCCTTGTGCCGCTGATCCTTGCGCGGCTGACCCTTGCGCGGCTGACCCCTGTGCTGCTGACCCTTGCGCCGCCGATCCCTGTGCTGGTTCATAGCCATACTCACTAGAGTCGTGACCTCACACAGCACGCCTTCATCAAGAACGTTATTTAAAGGATTTCAGTCAATACTGAAGTCCTTTTTCACTCTCAACGGCAAGCCTTAAAGAACGACAGGTTGCAGCCCGATCGCTGCACCGTCACTGTCATCAGCAGGTCAAAACTTTTCCGCCGTTTGGTGCTCAGGATGAAACTTGTAGCGGCGATCGCGATCGGTCACACCGTATAAATTAAAAGAAACCGTCGTTTCATCGCCCATTGATTCAATGGCATGAATCGCATCGCTGGTGAAGCCAATCACATCCCCCGGATTGAGTAACAACTCCCCGCTCGACTCGATGCGATGGGGAGAGTCAGGGTCAGCCGCACGATGCCAAAACCGATTGCGCTCTTGCCCGCCGAGCAAGGCCACAATGCCCCAGGTGCCGTGATTGTGAATCGTCGAGGGCGTCCCCGGCTGCCAAGTCACCATCTGTACCGTGAGGGGATATTGATATTCGCGATACAAGAATTTCACCGCCCACCCCGTTTTCGGCGATGGGGGATCGTATTCCAACTGCAACCAATAAGAACTGATCAAAAGCTTTCGGACTAGGGGCACAATCGCTTCGATGCGACTGATATCATCTTGAAATTTTTCTAGAACGTTATCTAAATCAGTTAAAAAATGATATATCCGATAAACTTTTTGCGGCGGTTCCATATCGGCAATACCAAACTGACGCAGTTGCCCATCATCCGTTAATAGCCAATTAGAATTTTCCATGGTTTTTAAAATTTTTTAACCGTTCTGGTCAGTCCGGAGCGTGCTGTCGATAACGCATGATAACCACGTAATCTCACATGGAGCTGAGATCAAACTGATATTTCTCTGAGTGTCATCTTTTCTAGCGATCGCACTCGATGGTGGGGGACGAAAACAGCGGCCACACAACTCAATCATGTGGATGTCCCACTCTAGTCCGCCCCCTGCTCTAGCTATGCTTTCCCCGCACTGCCAAATAATCGAATTTTTTGCGCCACAATCTCCTGCATGGCCGCAGTGGCCGCCTTTTGGCAATCCAACAAATCGGTCTGCGAATCCGTTTTGCCGTACTCACGCCAAAACTCCAAATACCGTTGCCGCACCTCCGTGTTGACGTTGAACTTGCAGACGCCCAGCTCAATCGATCGCTGAATCATCAACGCGGGCAGCCCTGACGCCCCATGCAGCACCAGGGGAATCTTCAAACGCTGCCGCACTTGGGCGAGGCGATCGAAATCTAACCGAGGCTCGCTGTGATACTGGCCATGCACATTGCCAATGGTCACCGCAAGAAAATCGACTCCCGACGCCGCGACAAACGCTTTGGCCTGATCGGGGTCAGTCATTTTGGCTTCTTTTTCCGCCACCGTCATGCCGTCTTCGGTGCCGCTGATGCGACCAATTTCCGCCTCCACCGTAGCTCCCTTTTGATGCGCCAGCTGGGTCATGGCATGGGTAAAGGCCAGGTTCTCTTCGTAGGAAAATTTGGAACCATCGGCCAGTACCGACTGAATGCCCGCCTCTAGGCACAGGGCAATGACATCAGCTTCTTCGCAATGATCCAGATGCACCGACATCGGCACGCGGGCCGAGTCCGCCGCTGCTAAAAAGAGGGCGATTAAGGGCGCTCCCCCATAGTGCAGAATCTGGGGCAAAATCTGAATGATGGCGGGACTGCGATCGGCCTCTGCCGCGTTGACCACTGCTTTCGCGCCTTCGAGATTGTAGAGATTGAACGCCCCCACCGCGTAACCATAGCGCTGCGCTTTTTCTAAAATTGCTTGGGTAGACGTGAGCATGAAGGGGGTATCGCATGGAATGGCTCATTTATTGTCGCCACCCGTCGGCTGCCTGCACTGGCTTGGTTCACAAAAGTAGACTGTGCGCTCAGCCTACACTGGTCGCCTCCCTAGCGATTCACAACCGTTACGATGCCTTTCAGTGTGGAGAAGTAAATAGCGATCGCAGTCCTCATCCAAGTCGCCGCGATCGCCCTTCCCAAACTCTCAAACAGACTGATATGTCTCTGACTCGGTTAATTTATCCCGGCATGTTAAACACTTGAGCAGCGGTGAGTTGTAGGGTGGGAAAGGTGATGGAAAGGATGCGATCGCTGCCCCGAAACTGGCTTAGCTCATATTCGCCATCAACGAGGGTACACACTGTCAGCGTGGGCTGTTTTGGGGAGCCGATATAGCGTCGTCCACCCATGCCCAAATAATCCACAATCCAATATTCCTGAATGCCTAAGGCTTCGTAGTCGCCTAATTTAGCCAAATAATCGTCACGCCAATTCGTAGACATGACTTCTATGGCGAGTTTGACACTCTGACCTCGGGTAAGAATTGATTCGCGTTCCCATCTAGGCTCATGGAGTAGCTCAGAATCATCTAAGACCGTGACATCTGGCTCATACCCCGTATCGTTGGTGATCTTGATAATGCACTCTTTCGGAATAAACCAGGGACGTTGTGTTTGCCGAATCGTTGAGCCCAGCTCATAGGCAAGATCACCGGCAATTCTGGAGTGCTGACCTCTGGGCTTGGGCATCTCAATCACCACTCCCCGTCTCAGTTCATAGCGATGCTCGGCATCTTCGGGATACCAATCTGCAAAGTCATCGAACGACATAGGGGTCTTATCCGATAGGGCAATCATCGCGATCTCGCCTCCCTAGCGCTTCACAAACGTTGCTATGCCTCTAAGTGTAGGAGATGCCGACAGCGATCGCAGCCCTCATCAAAGTAGCCGCGATCGCCCTACCAAACCTGTAAGCCAACTTCTGCGCCTCAGCATCGAGATGCTAAACTCTCTGCGAATCTGGCTAAACTAGAGCCAGCACCCTCTCGGCCTTAAATGCTATGCAAATTACGTTGAGTACAGAGCAGAGCCAAGTGCTCGAAGCGCTTGCACAACAAGGTGGCTATGCTTCAATGGCAGATGCAGTAGATCAAGCTCTAGTGTTGCTCGCAGAGGTGGTTATTGAAAGGTCAGAGGAGAATACCCCAGAGTATTTGGCCTGGGTCAAGCAAACGCGCCTCAAAATTGAAGCTGGAATAGAGGCCGCTGATCGCGGAGACGTGCTTGATGCTGACACTGTATTGGCTCAGCTACGTCAGAAAGTTGAAACTGCCAGAGCAGCCGCTGAATGGGAACGCTGCTGATTACGATTCCAGCTAGCCAAGATCTAGAGGAAATTTCGGGGTATTTTCTTCAAGCAAGTGTGGATGCGGGTGACCGCTTTGTGGAAGGGTTTGGCAAAAAGTGCCAGCAACTCGCTCGCTATCCTCACATTGGCAAATCCTACGCTCAGCTTAAACCCGGTCTGCGAGGGATTTCATTCATGAACCACATCATCTTTTACCGGGTTTTGGAAGGCCGAATTGAGATTTTGCGGGTGATTAGCGGCTATCGAAATTTGCGGGATGTCTTTGCCGAATGAAGACATTGCCCTCCACACTGGCGTAGCCGAATCGCGCACTGTCCCTGTCAGTGTAGGAGATGCAGGCAGCGATCGCAGTCCCCAATGCCTTAAGCCTACTGTTGTGTTGTCAGCAGGGCGATCGGCAGATCCACTTCAATCGCTGACGAACTCGCGGTTTGGCTGTAATGCTCCAAGGTGATGCCAACAGGTTGACCGTCGCTGTCTAAATCAATAATCAGGTTTTCATTGATAACTTCAGATTCAACGCTGGGGCGATCGCTGATATCGATGTAGAGCGTATCAGTGTCAGAAAAATAGCTCAGCTTCATGATGGTTCTTCTCCTCGTTGCTGCCGCCGATAAAAGTTGCGATCAAAAAAAGCGTTGTGAATGGTTTCTCCATCTTCTAGGGTGATCACTCGTAATACTCGACCTCCCATTTCCGGGATATTTCCCCAATACACGAGACGACCATCCGCTTGTTTTATCTGTTTGACTGGGTTGCTAACAATTCTCTCAATCCACTCCAGCTGGACTTCAGGATGTTTGCGCGGGACGACGTTCAAAAAGTAAGGAGTAAATTTCATGCAAGGCACTATTGGAAGCTCTTAGCAACCTTTTGGAGGTCTTCGCAATCTTAGAAGGTGAGTATACCCTGGCGAGTTCGTGCACCAGATGTCTGAAAGCGATCGCTCTCCTCACGTCCCCCCATCAGTCCCTGATGAGTCACGAACTTTCGGGTGTCCACTGCGGCTCCATCCCCTGCCCCCAAAACTCGGTGTACTTGGTGACGCGAACATCGCCCAGCACTCGGGTTTGACAGGCCAGCCGTAAATCGCAGTCAGGATTGTGGGGTGGCAACGAGCGGCGAGTGCGATCGCGCCAACTCACCTCAGACACCTCACCGTCAATCTGCACAGCGCAAGTGCCACAACTGCCCAGTCCGCGACAGTTGATCAATTTGGACTGGCCGTTATGCAAATCAACGCCGTTTTTCAGCAATACTGTCCTCAAAATTGCGCCCACTTCGCAATCGAACGTCTTTCCCTGCGCCATCACCTTGGGCATCTGGACTCCTCACAGCCTGGGCCACCGCCCAGCCTTAATTAACTCATTTAAGTTTGCCAAACCCTGTCCTCCTGCGGCCATTGAGTCAGCCTTACCCCGGCCAACTTCTGTCTGTCAAAAGAAAAATCTTACTGTTTAGCAACGTTACCCTGGGTCGGTGGGCCAGTCGATAGAATGGGTTTTATGCCTGCTTTTGGGGCATACACTGTCGTTTGCTGCCATTTTTTGCGATCGCTATGTCTTCACCCGTTGCGTCTGCTGATCAGCCCGCCGTCTGGATTTACGACACCACCCTGCGCGATGGGGCGCAGCGAGAAGGGCTCTCCCTGTCGATCGAAGACAAGCTGCGGATTGCCCACAAGCTCGATGCGCTGGGCATTCCCTTTATTGAAGGCGGTTGGCCGGGGGCAAACCCCAAAGACGTGCAGTTCTTTTGGCAGTTGAAAGAGGAGCCGTTGCAGCAAGCGGAAGTCGTCGCGTTTTGCTCGACCCGGCGACCCGGCAAAGCCGCCGACACCGACCCGATGTTGCAGGCGATTTTGGCGGCAGGCACCCACTGGGTCACCCTGTTTGGCAAGTCCTGGGATTTGCATGTGGTGGAAGGGTTGCAAACGACCCTGGCAGAAAATTTGGCCATGATTGGCGACACGATCGCCTTTTTGCGATCGCAGGGGCGGCACGTCATTTACGACGCCGAACACTGGTTTGACGGCTACAAGGCGAACCCTGACTATGCCCTGCAAACCCTCGGCAGTGCCCTTGCGGCAGGGGCCGAGTGGCTGGTGCTGTGCGATACCAATGGCGGCACCTTGCCCCACGAAGTGAGCCAAATTGTGGCCGATGTGCAAACCTGGCTCACCGCTCAGACGAAGGCCGCTGAAGCGGCGGTTGCGCCCCGACTCGGCATTCACACCCACAATGACGCCGATATGGCGGTGGCAAACGCGATCGCCGCCGTGCAGCAAGGGGCGACAATGGTACAAGGCACCATCAACGGCTATGGCGAGCGCTGCGGCAATGCGAATCTGTGCTCCGTAATTCCCAATCTGCAACTGAAATTAGGTCAGCCCTGCTTGCCCCCCGAACGGTTGCAGTCGTTGACGGAAACCAGTCGCTTCGTGAGTGAGTTAGCCAACCTAGCCCCCGATGACCACGCGCCCTTCGTCGGCCTCTCGGCCTTTGCCCATAAGGGGGGCATCCACGTTAGCGCCGTGGAGAAAAATCCCAAAACCTACGAGCACATTGCCCCCGCCGCGATCGGCAATCGTCGGCGCATCGTGGTTTCCGATCAGTCTGGCCTCAGCAACATCTTGGCGAAGGCCCGCAGTTTTGGCATTGAGCTTAACAAGCAAGACACGGCCTCGCGGCAATTGCTCACTCGACTGAAGGAACTGGAGCACGAGGGTTACCAGTTTGAGGCGGCGGAAGCCAGTTTTGAATTGCTCATGCGCGAAGTGCTTGGTCAGCGGCCCAGCTTTTTTGCCCTGCGAGGCTTCCAAGTCCACTGCGATAATTTACCCTCAGAAGCCCACTGGAAAACGCGATCGCTCGCCACCGTCAAAGTCATCATCAACGACCAAGAAATCCTGGAAGCGGCGGAAGGCAATGGCCCGGTCTCGGCATTGGATCGCGCCCTCAGAAAAGCCCTGGCCAACTTCTATCCCGCGATCGCCAACTTTCACCTCAGCGACTACAAAGTCCGTATTCTGGACGGGCGGGCAGGCACCGATGCCAAAACCCGCGTCCTGATCGAATCCAGCAACGGCCAGCAGCGCTGGACGACGGTGGGGGTATCCGGCAACATCATCGAGGCTTCTTATCAAGCCGTAGTCGAAGGGTTGGAATATGGCCTCATGCAGCAAGAGCATCCCTTGACCAGTTGCGATATCACATCCACTCAGTTGAACAATGGCTCTTCGACGACTGTCCCCTAACGCGGAATGTTCGTTGCCGCGATTTACTCTCCGAGGGCACACTGACGAGACGACCCAAAACCCGGCAATGTTACAGGCTGTTAAGGCTCGCGCCGACTCGCCGCCCTAGTCAAATAGCTGACAGTATGATTCCTGAGATGCGATCGCATAATTCAGGAGACTGGGCAATGAGCCAAACGGTCAAAATGTATATCCAATATATGGATGGCACTGAACAGCAGTTCGAGTGGGATTCACAACGCGAAGGGACAGAAACGGCCAACCTAGTCAGTCATTTGCAAAAGATGCTGCACGACGAGAATGTGCTGTTAGAAATGGGCGATAAGCTGCTGATCCTGCAAAGACAAAATATTAAGTCTATTGAAATCACGCCAGTCCCGGCCAAGCTGCCCGCGACGACGATTCATGGTGTGCGAGCGGTTGAATAAGCTGCAAGCATCACTCGTTCTTGGCACAACTGGCAAAAGCGGATCTACAGTCATCTGACCAACCGCATCGGTAGCGTGGGTAACGTCAGCAGGGCGATCGCGGACTTCGGGACTTGCGCACAAAAAAGATCCCCATGAACCGAGTTTCGACTCCGCTCAACTCTCGATACTGGTAGGTTGAGCGGAGTCGAAACCGGATTGAACAGGTACTTTATTTAGTTGCAGATCCCTTAGTCTACCTCCACCGCTTTAACGTCCACCGTCTCAGCGGCCTCGTCGTCTGATGGTTGAGACTCTGACGTCTGCCCACTCAGAAATTGCTGGCTGAGCCACTGACTCGCCGCCGATACCATCAGCACAATGAGCGCCACATCATCGATTTGGCCCACCAGGGGAATCAAATCCGGTGAAATATCGATGGGGCTGATGAGATAGAGCAAAGAACCGAAAAAGACCCAAATCCCGTACTGGGGATGGGTGAGCAAACGACGATAGCCCTGGAATAAATAGCGCATAGTAATTTTCAAAATTGCCAGAATATAGCGGCGACTGCCATCACGTGGCCCGCATTACTCATCCCCAAACATGTAATGCTTTTTGACCGCAGTCCGAATTTCCCAAGTACAGGACATCCCCGCCGGGAAGCGCACCAAATCACCTGGTCCCATCGTGACAGGACGACCGCCATCGGGCGTGACCACCACATCCCCCGCCAGGAAGTAACAAGTTTCCGATTCGTCGTAAGTCCAGGGAAAAGTCGAGGCTTCCTTCGTCCAAATCGGCCAGTCCAAGACTCCCAATTCCGCGAGGCGATCGCGACTCGGCGGCGACTCGACCACGATATCGGTAGCGGGCGACACGGTCATGACTGCACTGTCCTTAACGACTTGCCATACACCCTAACAAACTGGTGCAGCTTGATGCGGCTTCAAAATGCGGTGCCTAATTGACTTCAGAGGCCGGTACCGCCCACCAAGCCAACGCATAGTTTTGCGCCAGCGCATCGGGCACCTGCTGACGATACACCACCCGCAGTTTATACGTCCCCGTCTCCGGAATTTGGGTGAACAAATGCTCCACACTATCGACCCGACTCACCGATGACCAAATGCTGTCGGACAAGTCGTCATCCTCAGCCCGCATGAGATAGAGATCGAGATTGTTGATGCCGCGATCGGTAAACGTTTCCCCCAGATCATAAAGACCGTTGTTATTGGCATCATTGAGCACCACCAGGCGCTCCCAAGCCAGCGTCGCCGAGAGATAGCTGCCCCCCGCCAACGGCTCCGCAAACACATAGTCGCGCTGTAAATTGGTTTGCTCAGTGCGGGGCAAATCTGGCGGTAAAGGCGACTCTGCTGTGCCAAAACTCCACCCAATGGCCGGTACCGCTTGGGCTGCTGACCATTCCCCCCCCTGGAGCTGTTGTAACGCCCGCGCGGCATTGAGATGTCCCGTGCCCAGTTCGGCATGAAGGGGGCGCGTTGGGTCCCGATAAGCGTCTGAGGCCAGCCAGTTTTGATTGCTCTCATCTAGCAAAGTGCGCGTCATGCCTAGCAAGCGCCCGTCACCGCTGTCCGCCAGCTTGTCCGCCGAATTCAGCAGCACCGCTTTCATCACCATCGGCTCACGGGCATCCAGCGTCCAGTTCGCTTCCGGCGATCGAATCTGGCGATCGGCCCATTCTTGTAACAGCGCCACGGTAGCCGTGACATGGGGGGCGGCAAAGCTCGTTCCGCTCACCGTGCGCGAGTTACCGTCGGGATTGATGACCGTGATGAGACTGCCCGGAGCCACCAGATTAATCGATCGGCGATCGCCCACATTACTCTCAGGGACAGGCGATCGCCGAGGCTGAAAGTCGGGCTCACTGCTCAGGTTAGCAAAATCGATTTTGCTAAACACACCATCGACCTCACGGGAGTAGGCCACATTAATGCCATTGAAGTTATCCGTCGGGATCGGAATCCCCCCGCCCCCTTGATTGCCCGCCACAACGTACAACACATCATGTAGGCGCTGTGACCAATCAATGCAGCGGGTCAACAAGGCATTGCCATCCAGCACCGCCTCGGGTCGCGGGTCACGGCTCAGCGACTCCCCAAAGCTGAAGTTGATTGCTCGCACATCACCACCATTGCCGAGCGCCACCTGCTGCGACGCAAAACATTCCTCTGGCTGTCCACTGCGGCCACGAATGGGGCCGATCGCCGCCGCGTACAACATCGCGTTCGGGGCCACCCCCGTCAACGTCTTATCCTGACTGATCATAACGCTGGCCACGTTGGCCGCATGACCATCCACATACTGATTGGGATTGGGCTGCTGATCTAAAAAAAAGACTCGACTGACTTTCACCGGCAGATCAGGATTCGCCACCTTATCTAAGCCAAATTGACTGGGACGACCAATTTCGACCTGGCCAATGGCAATTTTGTCGCCGGTCAAAAAATAGGGTGCGCCATGCAGCCGGAGGGCATCAATCCCGCCCGATCCGACCGAAGTCGATAACGCCCAGACTGGCATCCCGACACCCACTGCTCCAAGGGTCAATAAACAACGACTCCGCCAGTCGCGCACCAGCCTCGCCAGTTTTGATGAATTCATTCCGCTTCTAAACTCCCAAGCAGCAGTTAACTCTTTCAAATTCAGCCCGTTGTCAACGTCTCAAAGTCATTAGCCGAGAGTATATAAAAATCGCCCGCCCAACGGTAATAGGGATAACGTCGCCAGCAATTTTGACCCACCACTGCTCACCGGCATGTCAGCCCCAGACTCACAGCTTACGGGCGTCTACCCTCAGCCAAACGCCCAAGGCCATGATTCCTTTGATATTAGCAACTCCCACTGTCATCACTTCGTAACAGAGACCGCCCCAGCTAACCACCAGAAATCGCCAGGAATTGTCCCTGAACTGCACTGCGTCAATAGGGAAACGCGATCGCGGCAAGCCCCCACCCCTATGACGGCAGCGCCTGAATCAACCGTCGGAGCGCTGTTGAAAAGCTAAAGGTTTTGTTACGATAACTACTAAAGCATTTAGGAGAACCCGTCAGCTATGGCTCAGTCTCAAAAATCTGTTGTTGTTGCTCCATCCATTTTGTCAGCTGACTTTAGCCGGTTGGGTGATGAGGTTCGTGCCATCGATGAAGCCGGTGCTGATTGGGTTCATGTGGATGTCATGGATGGTCGGTTTGTACCGAACATCACCATTGGTCCCCTGATCGTGCAGGCATTACGTCCGGTCACTCAGAAAACCTTGGATGTGCACCTGATGATTGTGGAGCCTGAGAAATACGTTGAAGACTTTGCCAAGGCTGGGGCTGACATTATTTCTGTACACGCCGAGCACAATGCCTCTCCTCACTTGCATCGCACCTTGGGCCAAATCCGCGAGTTGGGGAAACAAGCCGGAGTCGTGCTCAATCCTTCGACGCCCCTCACCTTGATTGAGCATGTGTTGGAACTGTGCGACTTGGTGCTGATCATGAGCGTCAACCCCGGTTTCGGCGGTCAAAAGTTCATTCCGGAAATGATCACGAAGGTGCAAAACCTGCGTCAAATGTGTGACGATCGCGGCCTTGATCCCTGGATTGAAGTGGACGGGGGTCTAAAGCCCGACAACGCTTGGCAAGTGATTGAAGCGGGCGCGAATGCGATTGTCTCGGGCTCTGGAGTCTTCAAAGCGGCTGACTACGCTGACGCGATCGCGGGCATCCGTAACAGCAAGCGCCCAACGCCAGAACTCGCTGCGGTTTAGAGTCCCGCAAATCAGCCAGACGATTCCAAGTCAGCTATTTGTAAAGACTGCAATAAGTTTGAAAATTATGACCGTTTGAACAGGAGGTGCGATCGCGCCTCCTGTTTTTTAATGTCAGCAGATTTACGGATAAATCACGTCAGATCTGACTCTATTGGAGAAATTTCAGGCTCACTACGTGTTTTTGCGATCCGCAGTTTTCCAAGCGATCGAGCAGCATTTACAGGACTTGTGTCTGCAAATCCGCAATGAATACCGATGCATCAATAAATACACACAGACTAAAGTAAAACATAGGATGGGATCGGCATTCTGAAGCCGCTAAGGGTTAGGGTGAACGCCTAAATAGACTGTCTTGCTTTACCTTGTTCTAGCGAGGATTTGCGGACGTTCGACTAGCGTCTGGAAATCCTCTCCCATCAATCGCGTATTCCCATTAAATTAGGAATCAGGAGTGCCCTGAAGATGATCAACCTTGAGACTACCATCGAGAAAATTTTTACGACTCGCCGCATCACCCGTCATGATCAGCAACTACTGATGTGTTTATTTTCTCAAAATAGCTTGTCGCCTTCAGACAAAGATTTGTTGGATCGCGTATACGAAGCCCTCCATCAAGGACGTTTGCGGGTAGTGGATTAGCCGAATCGGACAGGATGCATTAGATCGGCTGATCGGGATCAGCTCTGCAACCACAGCGGCCAGACTGGATGTCTGTCCCGCTCATGGCCTGCCCTAACAATCACCACAAGCCTCTAGAAACGCCAATTCACCCCCTCCTTTTGTCCCTGGATGAACTGTCGGCCCAGAGACTGGCAAACCAAAGACCGCTGTAGGGGAATAGCTCCTACAACGGTCTTTTTCGGCGGAGCGAGGTGAGCAGTGGCCCCTAAGCGATGCCCAACCCTAGCAAGACAAACCGCGCCACAAAAATCGCAGCCAATAGCCAAATCACCCAGTTCACCTCATGGGCCTTACCTTGGAACGCTTTCATCAACGGGTACATGATGAAGCCAACCGCGAGACCTTCGGCAATGGAGTAGGTGAGCGGCATGAGCAAAATCGTCAAAAAGCAAGGAATCGACTCAGCCGGATCAGACCAGCGAATTCCCGTGACGCTACCCATCATTAGGACACCGACAATCACCAATGCCGGAGCCGTAGCATAGCCAGGAATCGCGGAAATCAACGGAATAAAGAAGATTGACAAGAAAAAGCAACCCGCTGATACCACGGCAGCAAAGCCCGATCGCCCACCTTCCGAGATGCCAGAGGCCGATTCAATATAGCTGGTGACGGTGGAGGTACCCAGTAGCGCTCCGGCAGTCGTCCCGATTGCATCAGCGAGCAACGCCTGATTGGCGCGGGGCAATTTGCCCTCTTCGTCGATATAGCCCGCTTGTATACCAATGCCGGAGAGGGTGCCAATGGTGTCAAACAAGTCCACAAACAAAAAGACAAACAGCACCGCTAAAAAGTTCGCAATCCCAGCCGAACCAATTTGACCTAAGCCCACAAAAGCTTGTCCTAACAGATCTTTGGGCCAAATGGGAAGACCCACAATGCCCTGGGGTGCCGGCGAAATTTGCAAGATCCAGCCTAAAATTGCGGTGGCCAAAATGCCCCAGAGTAAGCCGCCTTTGACCCGGCGGGCGACAAATGCCGACGTAATGACAATACCGGCGATCGCCATCAACGTTTCCGGTTGGCCCAGGTTACCTAGAGTGGTGATGGTGGCCTCAGAGGACACAATGATGCCCGCGCCCCCAAATTCTGGATTACCCGAGAGGGCAATATAGGCGATAAACAGGCCAATACCAGCCGCCACAGACCGCTTCAAACATTCGGGAATGGCGGTAATAATCGCCGCCCGAAAATTGGTCAGGGTGAGGCCAATGAAAATGAGCCCTTCGATAAAGACGGCAGCGAGGGCCACGCGCCAGTCGATCCCCAATTCCAACACGACAGAGTAGGCAAAAAAGGCGTTTAAGCCCATGCCGGGGGCGAGGGCAATGGGATACTTAGCCACGATGCCCATGATCAGGGTGGCGATCATGGCGGAGATACCAGTCGCCACGACCAGCTCACCAAACAGATCACCGCTTTCTTGTAAAAAGATGGCAGCCGAGAGAATACCGGGATTCACCACCAGGATGTAGCCCATGGTGATGAAGGTGGTGATGCCCGCAATGATTTCGGTGCGTAGGTTGGTTTTTAACCCTTCAAAATCAAAAAACTGGGCGATCGCGCCGGGGGTAGACGCGGGTTCTGGAGAAGGATTTGTCATGAGAACACATTCATTCTGATTGCGACTTTTTCTATAAGAAGGAAAATCGCCAAGATTCTATTACACCGTGAAACATCAAGACTGTTTGAACCACACAGTTCTCAAAATTCCTCGCCCTCTGAGGCTATCCATGATGCCACCGTCAAACCCGAGCAGGACGGAGGCGACAGGCCCTGGCCCAGCGTCTGAAGGCGAGCACAGCCATGCTGACCTCCGCAGGTTTTCTAACATTCCTTGATGCCGTGCCCTACAAAGCATCAGTGGGTGTACTTAAAGATCTGTAAATCTTCGCCGTGCTGGCCCCGGAGGGTTGATCGGCTCGGCCCAACGCCGGGCATGTTAGGGACAGCATATGGTAGTGGCATCAGCGTCATGAACAACTCTGCTCTCTCGCTTTACCAAAATGGCTCCCTCGCATTCAAACAAGCACGTTATCCCGACGCGATCGCCAGTCTGGAACAGTTCTGCAAAGAAACCACAAATCGTCAGTCTAAGCAGTTTTTTCAAGCGCAAATGTGGCTGATTCAGGCTTATTACCGCGACCATCGCGATTTGCACGCGATCGCCCTGTGTGAGCAATTAGCCAAAAGTGAGATTCCCCAGGTGCGGCAATGGGCCAGCAACGCCCTCCAAAAGTTGATGACAACCGCTGATGCCACGCCTAGTTCCCCGCCCACTACCCGCGCCACCTCGGGGCCGCCGCCGGTAATAGCGGCGGCGGCCAGCCATTCTTATGCCCCCCCAGCGGAGCCGGAGCCGCCCCCATCACCTTTACCGGCTGATCAAAATCCCTTTGACAGCATCACCGACACCCCATCACCCCCCCAGGATGTGGCTGGCCCCGTGGATCGGGCGGGCTCAGCGGGTGACTCGCGCTTTGTCTACGATGGCGCGAGTATTCCTCAACGCCCCAGGACGTCATCTTCGCCAGCGACCCCGGTGCGCAGTCAGCCCCGCACGCCTAAAAAACCCCAGCAGAAAGATCTCACTCAGCAAGTGATGTCCGCGATCGCCCATGGTTCCATTTCCATGCTGGCTAGTATTCTGCTGTATCTCTTGTTCAGCGACTCCTTCATTGCCAACGGTTTGGGCCTCTTGCGCTTTGCTGTGCCGCTGATCATTTTTCTCACCACCCAAGACAAAGTCGTCAAAGACAATGCCCGTGAAGCATTGAACTACACCATCACCTGCTTGATTTTGTTCATTCCGCTCATCTTCGGAGCCATCGCATTGGCGCTGATCCTTGCATTGTTGCCGCCCATTGGCCTGTTATTAGGGCTGGCACTCGGCGGTTATTTGCTGGTGTTGTCCTTTTATCCAGTTGTTGCCACCTTCGTTTGCTCAACCCACGAGGATCGAGTATTTACTTATCCCAACTGGTTAATTCTGCATCTGTTGTGAGGGAAAGCGTGAAGCGATCGCTCAAGCATTTAGCCAAATTTTGACGCGCCAGGCCAAACCGCAACGCTAAAACACGGTGATTAGCAAGCTAATTCCAAATATTGCCAGCAAAATAATCCACACTCGATAGCGATACCAGATGACGGCCAACGAAGGCGCAGGCTGGGGCGATCGCACTGTTCCTTGAGCGCGTTCAGCCTCAGCGGTAATGGATTGATAGAGGGTACAAGTCCGGGCGTGGGGCCGCTGGGGAAACGTGCAGGTATCGTCGGCATCGTAGGCGCAGGTCTGGCAGAGCACCTCATCCGTCGTGGCCTGATGCAGTTCGATGCTGGGGTGTCCGTGGGCCTTAAGCTGAAGACGACAACGAGCACAGACCAGATCCGTCGCTTTCACCTGATTGTCACAGCGTGGGCAGAGTGGCATCGCGGTCTATTCCCAAAGTCCACTCGTATCCTAGCGTGTGGATTCCCGACTCACGGGAAACCGCCGCACCTGATATTCCTTAGACGCTGCCATCGTATATTCACAGCCCAGCGCATCATCAAATTGCTGGGTAATTTCGGTGAGTTCCTCTTCCGGAATGGCCTTCCACTGGTCGCGCGTTTCCCAGCGAATCATCAAGATCAACAGTTCTGGATCAGCCGGGGAGATCCAGGTCTCTTTAGCGATAAAGCCGTCGTATTGCTGGAGTGCAGGCGTCCAGATGTCGTCGTCTACCTGAATGTATCGCTCACGGTTTTCAGCCGACACTCGGATTTCCAGCCATTCAATGACCATGGTTTGATTCACACTCAACAGTTTGCGAGAGAAACATTACGCGATCGCACCGCACCTGTCTAAATTTACAGGCGGCATGATGACCACAACTTCCCACCGCAGCTAGATGTCCTAATCGGTTCGGTTCTTGAGATCGGGGCGATCGCGGTTCTTTGTCACAATAAAACGGTACTTTGAGTACACCCTACTGACTTCTGGAGGCGACATGGATACCAACAACCTGCTCCGTCAAATCATGATGATTGGCATCGGCACCACTTCTCTAGTAGCCGAGCGATTGCGTGAAGTCAGCGACGAGTGGGTGCGCGAAGGTCGCATTAACCCTGAGCAGGCCAGCCGCTTTGTAGATGACATCATGACCCAGTTTTCGGGAGAGTCCGCCAATTTTGATGAACAAATTCAGCGGCAGTTGCGCAACGTACTGCAAGATCTGGGCGTGCCTCAACAACGCGAAATGGATGAGTTACGGGGACGACTCGACCGCCTAGAACGGCAAGTGCGCGACTTAGAAAATAAGATGTGGCGATAGGCCGCTCTTGAGTAAATTGATGCAAGTGTAATGGTTAACCACGCGGGCATCAATTGCTGGAATTGCCGCAAGATATCCTCAACGTTGCCGAGATCTGTAACAGCTAAGTAGCTGGGCCGAATTAAACGATAAGCTGGTGGCTGATTTCGACTCCGCTCAATCGGCGATATTGCTTGGAGACCAGAAATTGAGGGTTGAGCAGAGTCGCAACCCGTCGATGAAATAATGGTGCCTCCCTACTTAGATGAAATGCCTCAGCTACGGAGGGCGAATCTCGGTAGACTAATCAGTGTTGCTATTTGTGATTGCGGGAGAGGGTTTGTGCGAGAGATTTTAATCAGTTTGGCAGTACTAGCGACTTTTTGTATGGTGCTGTTGGTGGCGCAATTTACTGGCCCCAAGGGTGAGGCGATCGCCGCTAATGTGGGCGACACAGAAGCCGCTATGGTAGCCGAAACGCAAATTGCCCAAGCCGCAGAAGATTTAACGGTCGAAGAAGCAGAAACGACCCCTGACGAAACCGCTGAGGAAGCTGAGGAAACTTTGGTGACGACTGATTCGGGATTGCAGTACGAAGACATTGTGGAAGGCACCGGCGCGATGCCCCAGAAGGGTCAACGGGTAACCGTTCACTACACGGGCACGTTGGAAAACGGCACAAAATTTGACAGTTCCCGCGATCGCAACCGCCCCTTCTCTTTCAGCATTGGGGTGGGCCAAGTGATCAAAGGGTGGGACGAAGGCGTAATGACTATGCGGGTTGGCGGTCAACGCAAGCTCGTAATTCCTCCCGAGTTAGGCTATGGCGCTCGCGGGGCAGGTGGCGTAATTCCCCCCAATGCGACCTTGCTCTTTGATGTTGAACTACTACGCATCGGCTAGAACAGCGATCGGCACGAGAGTAATGTTAGCTCTCCCCCAAAGGTAGTAGAGAAATCGGGGTAGCTTTCACGCTGTCCCGATTTGGCTTTATGTGGGCTTGTAGTGACGAGCCTTCCTGACAAACTAAACTGGGCACAAAGCCAGCCTTCAAACCCGTTACGGTAAGCATTCCGATCTTTTGTTCTAGATTTTACTTACGAACAAAATGATCGTTTTGAGTCATCAGGAAATTTTCAAATGGGGGATACACCTATGAAGAAGATATTTGAGGCAGCATCCTTTTCAAGCACAGGAGATTTGAATAATGACTCAACTACATCAGCATCAGCTTCCTGAGTTTCAGTGACCGTGTCTCCAGTCGTCACACATCAGGCCAACAACTTTCTCAGGCTGGTTTCAGCAGTCACGCACTAAAGATACTGTTGCTTTCTCAACCTTTGAGATAGGAAACACATGTTTGGGCTGAAATTACTTTTCTAAAGGGAAAGTTCTCATAGGGCACACTACCTCGCCACAAATTGTGACCCTCCGCAGAAAGATAAAAGGTCTCCAAATCCCCAGTCAGTTTTCCAAGCATCTCATCACAAATACGATCAGAGTCAGCCTGTAAATATTGACCTGAAATGAGTTGTTTCTGAAGATTGAAAACCTTTTTCAAGATGTCTTTATGGGCGTCTGCTCTATCGCCGTCCACAACAATATCTAGGCAGTGAACAGAATGTCCGTCCTTTCGCAAAAACTTCTGAATACCTCGATAAATACTGTCGAGATCTGCTAACGGAATATGTTCTAGCACTGAAATGGAGTAGATGCCGTCAAAACTAGCGTCAGCATATCCTGGCAACTCATCGTTAAAATAGCTTCTGGCAAACTTAACGTGGGGAAATTGTTTCAGGTAAGCTTCATACTCTGTGGGACCATTACCCGCACCTTCATAGGGGTCAACGATTGTCACATCGTACCCAAGTTCAGCTAACATGCCGGCGGCTAAAGGCACCCCACCACCAATTTCTAGGAGCTTACTACCCGGAGGAAGAGTCCCTAAAATAGCCTTAACTGTCCAAGCCCGCTGAACATTTTTGAGATCGCCGTTTGAATAACAAATTTGGGGCAGATGAGCAGCACTATCGCAAAAGTCGCGCACCAACGCATAGTCCAGTTCCGCAAACTCTGTATGACTATATCGCTCGATCAAGAAGCGCTTGGAGGATTCATCCAGCAATTTCACAGGCATTGATGACCCAATTGCCTGCTTCATTTTTCTAGCAGTTGGAAGCAACTTTTTTAAGTTCATTAGACCCCATCAATGATTGTAACCGGGCGTCATCAACACCGCTGCCAGTTAATAGTTGATTTAGATCCTATCACATCCACAAAGCGCCTTTACTGTCCTGATTCGGCGGTAAGTTCAGACAAAGCCCATTGAGTTTAGGGCAATTCGAGCAAGTCTCAACATTGACACAGTTAATGCAAAAAGCGATCGATCACCCTGCACTAGGATGAGTATTTCAAATATACGTCTGATAAAAGTGCAGCAACTTGCTCCCATTAGTAGGCCAATCTAGATACGTATCGGCAAAAGCCACAGCTCCCGCTCCTAACCGTTCCCGCAAAGCCGGATCGGCCATTAAAAGTTTAACAGTTTCAACTATATTGAGAGCGTCTACATTAGTTAGCGAAACCGCCTGTTCCATAGATTTTGTAAAGCGTCCAATGTTAGTTTCAGGCAGCACAACTGGCTTACCCATCGCCAAAAATTCAGGAAGTTTAGAAGGGAGTCGATAGTCGTTAAAAGCATCTTTTTTGCCAGGTTGAATCAAAATATCGGCTAATGCAAGAATATCGGCGATCGCAGCATGACTTTCTACGTATCCCAACTCGATGGTATATTTCTTCGCCCACTTATCGTCTGCCCCTAAAAAATCATGAAAGTCTTGCCCAGTTCGAATCAATATCGTGGGGTGGCCTTCACGATTCAGCATAGCCACCGCTAGATAGAGACTTCTCACCTCACGCGCATTGGCTGCATGCACATTGCCGGTGTAGCACAGGACGGTACAGTTCAGCGGAATCCCGAGCTTTGTAGCTAAAGTTTGATCGCGATCGCGGGGAAAGAAAATCGTTTTGTCTACACCAGGCCAAAGAACTAAGTAGGGTACATGGGCAGGAACAAAAGCCTGTAAACGGTCAACAATAATAGTGATGCCGTCGGCACGGTCTAGAAATTTTCGATACCGTACGGGATGCGATAGGTGATGTGGAAAGTGACGCTCATCGATTTCTGACAGTTCTTTCAGTGACTGCTGGGTATTTTTTTGAAGAATGAATTCTTCATTATCTTCTAAATGAATAAATAGTTTAAAGGAATGTAATTTTCTGAGTTTTTCGCAAAAGATGCGAACTACTTCACGCGGTGTCCAAGCGTGGACGATATCTGGACCTTGGCCATTTCTAAAAACTGTTTTCAGCAAATTCACTTCGCTAAAGTCAATAGTTTTATAATTTTTATTACTTAACGAATTAGCCGTTTCCTTGTGGCTAGGAACAGCAACGACACAGTCAAGGCCACAATCAGTTAATTGATTAGCAAAATTATGAACATGGATGGCGCTGTTCGCCTTAAAGTTGTGATACAGAACAAATAAGATGTTTTGCATTACGCAGCCTTAATGGTGTAATCGAAACGATCAAGCGCAAAACCAGAATTATAAAAAGGATCGCCAGACTCGATATAATCTTGCCACTGATCCAATAATAAATAGCGATCAGCCAAATCATAATACTCTTTGCGAGTTGCCGATTCATGATGAATTAAAGTCGCCCCCGGCACAACGATATTTCGTTTTCCTAAACAAACGAGCTTGAGACAGAGATCAGCATCTTGATAGTGATGAAAATAATGCTCACTAAAACCTCCTACTGCCTGAAAATCTTGACTAGTAACCATCATGCAAGCAGCAGTCACAGCAGAGACCTCACGGGCACACACAAGGGAGCCGGCATAGCCGTCTGCGCCCATTGGAAATCCTCGCATAATGTGATCAGCGGTGCCTCTAATACCCATGACCACTCCCGCATGTTGGACAGTATGGTTGGGGTATAACAGCAGCGCACCAGCTGCACCAACATCAGGCTGTTCGGCATAATAAAGCAGATTTTGCATCCAATCTTTAGACACTATTTCAGTATCATTATTGAGGAAGATCAAGTAATCGCCTTGAGCATACTGGCTGCCCAAATTATTAGCTCTGGAATAGTGAAAAGGATGTGGAAATAATAGGCGTTTGACAGGGTATTCTTGCATGAGCTGCAACGCCCTCGGATCACTCGTTTCGTTGTCAACAATCACAACTTCAAAGTTGGGATAGGTAGATATGCTAAAAAGACTGCTGAGACAGCGTTCGAGATGATGGGGTGCATCTTTCGTTGGAATGATGATGCTAATTAGAGGATAATTAGCTTTGACTTCGGGCAAGAGTTGGATGCGGTGATTACCAAGTTGTTGAGCTGTAGCCGGTAATGCCAAGCGAGCTAAGTGAGCATTAACGGCAGCTTGTTGTAACTGCTCAATTTTCGGTTTGGCATGCACATCAGCAGCTATGCTACCTGGAATTTTGCGCCAATGATAGAGCACCTCCGAAATATGCCCTATGTGCAAGGAATGTTCTGATAAACGCAGCGCCAATTCGTAATCCTGAACGCCGTCATATTGGCTATCCAACCCACCTATGTCTAAGACATGTTGTTTCTGGACACATAGCAGGTGGCCTACATACATAACCCCCCGCAAATATTCCGGAGACCAGTCTGGTTTCAGGAAAGGTTCAACATAGTACTGGCCAGAAACATCAATTTTGTCTTCATCTGAATAGACGGCATCAAACCCCTTCTCTAACTCTTGGAGAGAGCGTTCGATGGCGTGAGGCACTAACGTATCGTCATGGTCAAGAAAGCATACGTATTGCCCACGAGCCATTTCTACAGCACAATTTGTGGCGGCACTAATCCCACCAGAAGACTGAAACATAACTCGAATTCTGGGGTGCTTCTCTGCAAGTTGTTCAAGGACAGTACGAATGTCGTTGGCAGAAGAACCATCGTCCACCAAACACCACTCCCAATCATGAGAGGTTTGCTGAAGCACACTCAATGCAGTTTCAATAAACCAATCGAGGGAAGAGTTGTAAGTGGGTGTCAAAATACTCATGACTGGAGGATTTTCGGACTGAACGAGAGCGCGATGAGTCGTCAGCACCGGATCTAAGATTTGCCAAAATCCATCAACGGTCAGATTTTGATAAGCGGCTGAAAATGTGTCGGATAAGCTTCGCTGTTGCAGGGTCGTCGTTGCATAACGGGGTCGCCGAAGTACACGCTGAGATAATGCCTTAATCTTGCGCTTTAAACTCATGGGATGGGTGCTTAAGCGAGCTAGGGATTTGATTTTGGCAGCCAGTTTTCTAGATTGACTAGGCCGAAAAAGATGAGACATTATCTAATTTACCTACGGGGTATATCTAGTCCTTTCAGTTGTTTGGATCGCGATAGTGATAAGAACATTGATGACCTCACTTTAAGGACTCACTTTTTGACGATCGCGCCTCCCCCTGCAAGCCCACAAACGGCAAGGCTGGACACCTCTGCCAGTCGAATGGAGATGGGGAGATTACTCAGGGGAACAGTCGGTATCATTTTGACTCCCATCGGGCATGATGGTACGGCAAAACGTCGCGTCCTCAAAGGTGGCGCGGCTGATGGTGGCGCGGCGCAGGTTAGCATCGGTCAGGTCTGCTCCGTTAAAACTACTTCTAACCAAACGCGATCGCGATAAATCCACCCCCTGTAAATTGGCATTACTCAAATCAGCCCGCAAAATATAGGCTTCGGTGAGGTCTGCCCCTTGCAAGTTGGCGGCAGCGAGATTGGCAGTAGTAAAACTCGCTTTGATCAGATTGGCGGCTGAGAGATCGGCAGCCCCAAATTGAGCTGCGGTGAAATTGGCCTCAGGGGCGATCGCGCCAGTCAGATCCGCGCCCCGCAAATCAGCTTGCGTCAGATCCGCGAAAGTCAGACGCGCCGCCGATAAATTACTTTCCACCAACGTTGCCGCCGTTAAGTTGGCCTGGGTCAACACCGCGCTCTGCAAATTAGCGCCTGTCAGGTCGGCTCCTTGGAACTGAGCGCTGCGTAAGACCGCTGACTGGAGATCCGCATTTTGCAGATTGGCTCGTTCTAGGCTGACCCCGGCGAGTTGCATACCCGACAGCGTTGCCCCAGACAGATCACAGCCATTACACTGCTGCGTGATGAGCAATTGCTGTACCGGGTTAAGCGTATTGGCAACGCCAGCCACGGCACTGCCCCAAATCGCGAGCGGGGCCAAGCTCATTGCCGCGATCGCCCGTTTGCCCACTCTGCTCATGCTGTTTCTGACCTATCTCAGTAATGAAGTTAAAGAGTTTACACAACCCAGCGTTCAACTTGTGGATTTACTTCTACAATATCAGCACATTCGCGGGGTCAAGTTGACGAGTCATTGCTGATCAGGGTGACTGTTGCTCGTCTCTAGGATAGGAATGGTGTCTCTCTGCGGTCGATAGGGGGCGCAATCTGGTCTCTGGCGCTGGTGTCGCCGAGCCTTTGTACACGTCTGTTGCGGACTCTCACATTTGTTATGGCGCGATCGTCTGTTCAGCCTCAATCGACCCTCGGTCGTCCTCAGACTAAAGTTCGCCTGCCGCTGGGGTGGTTTTGGCCCCTGTTTTGGAGTGGTCTCATGGTGGGGTCGGGCATTTTGGGCCTGTGGGCACTGGCCTGGCTGACCCGCATTCCACCCCTGCCCGATTGCGATGAGGTCACCGCCGCCAGTGCGGATGGCGATCGCCTCATTTGCGCCCAATCGGCCCTGCGGGTAGGCAGTGCCAAAAGTTTGATTCAAGCCGTACAGCTAGCGGCTCATTACACGCCCACTCATCCGTTTTATACCGAAACCCAGCCTGTACTCGTGGAGTCATCCGAGCGGCTACTGGATAAAGCGACGCAAAAAATGCACGAAGGCGACCTGGCAACGGCCACCGAGTGGGCCGAGCAGATTCCCCTGGACACCCCCTTACGCGACACCGCCCAAAGCAAGATTTGGGACTGGCAGCAAGAATGGAAGCAGGGTCAGGAGCTGGAAAATTCCATTGATCAGGCCATTGCCGCGCGCGATTGGGGGGCAGCTGACAACGCTCTGCGGCGGCTCAAGCTCTTGTCCAGTGACTATTGGGTGGGTACGCGCCACAGCGAATTGCAGCAGGCCAAACAACTGGAAGCCACCGCCTGGTCGCAACTGGAGCAAGCACGGGGATTGGCGAATACCGGCAATCCCGACAATTTGGGGCAAGCGCTCGTCATCGCCCAGCGTATCAATCTCACCAGTCAGGCCTGGCATGAAGCTCAGGAAGAGGTGGATCGTTGGAGCCAAAACCTCTTGTTGTATAGCTTTCAGCGCTGGGAACTGGGCGATGTGGAAGGGGCGATCGCCGCCGTACAGAAAGTGCCCCCCGACCCGACCCTCGCCCCCGAAGCCCAAGACTTGATCCAGTTTAGCCATGCGACTCGCTTGGCTCAGCAGGCCCAACAAGACAGTCCCGGCTATTTGCAACTTTTCCAGTTAATGGAGGCAATTCGCGCCGCCGAACGAATTCCTGAAAAGAGTAGCTTTTACGAGACGGCTCAGGCGTCGATGGCCGCTTGGCAAGCCGAACTCGAAGACTTGCAGAAGCTGCAATTTGCCAATAATGTCGCGAGTCTGCGCCAGGGATGGGCCTATGACTATGCCACTGACCTCGCCTGGCAGGTGGAATTAGAGCGCCCCCGACGCTTGCAGGCACAAACCTTGATTGCCCACTGGCAAGATGAAATTGAACGCATTCAAGACCGACCCTTCTTGATGCGGGCACGGGCCTTGGCGCAAAAGGCCACGATTCCGGCTTTGGAGTCGGCGATCGCCGAAGCCCGTAATGTCGCCCTGGGTCGTGCCCTACGCATTGATGCCCAAACCCTGATTGCCGACTGGCTCGACCAGATTGAAATCATTCAAGATCAGCCGATTTTGACCCAAGCGAATCAACTCGCCGGCGAAGACAAGCTGCGCGAGGCGATCGCTGTGGCCGAACAAATTCAAGGCGATCGGGCACTGCACGGGCAGGCTCAGGCCATGATCAAAGATTGGACGCGCACCATTCAGATCGAAGAAGATAGCCCCATCCTCGAAAAAGCCAAATCGTTGGCTTACAGCGGTTCCCTCACCGCCGCCATTGACCGCGCCGCCCAAATTGCCCCAGGTCGGGCGCTCTATGGCGATGCCCAAAACGCGATTGAATTATGGGAAGCTGAGAGGGCTTATATTTGGCAGCTAGAAGCGGAAGAAGCGGCAGCCGAAGCGGCAGCCGAAGCCGACCCGCCCGAGACCTTTAATACCCCCGGGAATGCTCCCAACGGTGAACCCATCACCCAGCCACCCCCACCCCCAATTGGCAACTAGCCATCATCAAACGGTATGACCGCGTCTCCCCTCCATCTATTTCTTGTAGACGAAGATCCCGTCTTTCGGCTGGGGTTGAAGATTTGGCTAGAGCAGCGGGCAGACTTTATCGTCGTGGGGGAAGCATCAGATAATGACAGCGCTCTCACCACCCTGAGGGAATTACAAGCCGCCGCCACGCTCAGTGAAACGGACGCTGGCATCAGTGACCAGTCCCCCGCTGTCGATTTAGTGGTCATTGATTTGGGCTTAGGCCAAGGTCAGCCTGATCAACTGCTGGGACTGCAACTGTGCAGTGAGATCAAACAACAGTTGCCGGCTTTGGGGGTCTTGATTTTGAGTGGGCAAACGGAGCCCGTTTTGCAAGCAGCCGCCCAGCAAATGGGGGCCGATGGCTTTGGCGCGCGGGGCCTGCCCGTGCGAGAACTAGCGCGACTGATCGAACAAACGGCGCGACCGGCCCCAGAAGCCGCTCCGGAAACCGCCAGCGACATTGTCTTGCCCCAAGCCTTAGAAGGCCCGATCGCGTATCTCAATCGCACCTCAGTGGCACAGATTGACGCCGCCATGACCGATATTGAGCAGCTCGCCCAAGACCAATTGTCCTATTGGTATCGGCTGGTGCTCGCGGGCAAATACCGCGAACTGCGAGCGGCGCGCTGGCTGGTGCAGCGGATTTTACCGGTCTCGAGCCCGATCCCCAGCTCGTCCCAACCCGTGCCATTTCCCCCGGGGGGAGCGGTGCCCAATGGCGCGCGCGACTCTTTCATCTCCCCGGCGGCCCTGGCGGATGCGGCCTGTCGGGCGATCGCCCGACAGCGCCCCCTCGTGCCGGTCCCCCTGGGCGACGTGCGATCGCGGGTTTGCGAAGCGGTTTTTCTCAAACTTCAGTTTCCCCTCGATAACCGCAGCGATGTACCGCTAGAAATCGACATCTTGCGACCTGATAAGACGCGGGAACTGCTGTACACCGTGCTGCGATCGTTCGAGACCTTACTGGATGATTTGCTGCAGGCCAATATCCTGCCCGGACAACTCGAAGATCAATACACCACCCTGCTCCGCGACCTGTGGAATAACGTCACCGTAGATTTTTTTGGGCGCTACTACACCCCCGCCGCCGACGGCATTGAGCAGCCGATGGTCGTCGTGCTGCAACAGGATGAGGCGATCGTGCACACCGCCATTCTCACCAAGATTCCCGCTGTCACCCCGCTGCTGGCCCATCTCTTATTCCAAGCACCGATTGAAATCGCCGGTGCATCCTACATGGCCACCACCCCCGAAGCCCTGCGCCGCAGCCAATTTCTGCTGGAAAATCTGTTAATTCAAGTGGCCTGTGCCGTTATGCAGCCCGTGCTCAACCACTATCCCGATGTGGAAACATTGAAGCGCAGCCTGTATCAGCGGCGGGTGATATCAACCCGCGACATTACCCGCTTTCGTAATGAGCTGTCGTGGCGCTACCGCTGGGATGAACTGGTCAACGAGCCCAAAGCCATGTTTGAAAGCGAATATCGGCTCTTTGCCATGACTCCCAATGGCCTGCAAACCCACACGATTTACGCCCCCCGCCAAACGGAACTGGAATCACTATCGGGCCTACAATATGCCCTGACCTTTGCGCTAGAAGCCCGAGATGCGATCGCCCCCCGCGTGCGAGCCGCCATTTCCCTGGCGGGCAGCACCGTCGTCTTCGTGCTCACCGAAGTCATCGGGCGCGGCATCGGCCTGATCGGGCGCGGCATCGCCAAAGGCATCGGCAACACCTGGCAAGATATACGCCTCCGACAACGCCAGCAAGATGAGCCCTAAACATCAGCCAATTAGGGGACGGTTCCCTTGAAAAGATTTCTACTGGTATTGGTTAAACCGGCAGGGAACCGTCCCCTAAAACCGCACAACTTTTCGGCGTTTAGGGTTGACGCAGCCGCGTTATGGACAGACGGGTACTGCAGCAAAAAACCGCCGCTCCCTTGAATGAGAGCAGCGGTTTAGCCAGAGTTTATTAACCTGCTTGAGGCAAGTTAATTTAATGACTTAGTAGTCGAAGTCGCCGCCCATGCCAGCGCCAGCGCCAGCACCAGCACCGTTTTTCTCGGGCTGATCAACGACGATGCACTCGGTGGTGAGCACCATACCGGCAATGGAAGCCGCATTTTGCAGCGCCGAACGAGTCACCTTCGCCGGGTCAACGATACCGGCGGCAATCATGTCTACAAACTCACCGTTGGAAGCGTTGTAGCCCACGTTGAACTCTTTCTCTTTGACACGCTCAGCAATGACGGCACCATTCTGGCCAGCATTCTCAGCAATCCGCTTCAGCGGAGCCGTGAGGGCGCGGGTCACGATTTGGGCACCAATCAGCTCTTCACCCGTCAGGTTGCTAGCTGACCAAGCTTCTAACTGGGGCGCGAGGTGAGCCAGAGTCGTACCGCCACCAGGAACGATCCCTTCTTCTACAGCGGCCTTGGTCGCGTTGATGGCATCTTCCAAGCGCAGCTTGCGGTCCTTCATCTCAGTTTCGGTGGCAGCACCGACCTTGATGACGGCCACACCGCCGGAGAGCTTCGCCAAGCGCTCTTGCAGCTTCTCTTTGTCGTAGGAAGAATCGGACTCTTCGATTTGACGACGAATTTGCTCACAACGGGCCTTCACGGCTGCTTCGTTACCTTCGGCCACGAGGGTGGTGTTGTCCTTGGTAATGGTGATGCGGCGAGAGGTGCCCAGCATGTCGAGCTTGGTGCTCTCCAGCTTAAGGCCAGTGTCTTCGCTGATCACCTGACCGCCCGTGAGGACAGCCATATCTTCGAGCATGGCCTTACGGCGATCGCCAAACCCCGGTGCCTTCACAGCAGCGACGTTCAGCACACCGCGCAGACGGTTCACCACGAGCGTAGCGAGGGCTTCTTTCTCGATGTCTTCGGCGATGATCATCAAAGGCTTGCCCGCGCGAGCGACTTGCTCAAGGACGGGAACCAAGTCTTGGATCAGGGTGATCTTCTTGTCAGTGAGCAGAATGTAAGGCTCGTCGAGGACGGCTTCCATGCGCTCAGTGTCAGTGGCGAAGTAGGGAGAAATGTAACCTTTGTCGAAGCGCATCCCTTCAGTGACTTCCAGTTCGGTCGTCATGGACTTGCCTTCTTCCAAGGAGATGACGCCTTCGCGCCCCACTTTGTCCATGGCTTCAGCAATCATGTTGCCGACTTCTTCATCGTTACCAGCGGAGATGGTCCCCACTTGGCTGATGGCGCTGGAGTCTTTGACGGGTTTAGCGAGCTTGGCGATTTCATCGATCAGGTAAGCAGTCGCTTTCTCAACGCCACGCTTGAGCGCGATCGCATTCGCACCCGCCGCCACGTTGCGCAGCCCTTCTTTCACCATGGCGTGAGCCAAGACGGTGGCAGTGGTGGTACCGTCACCAGCCGCGTCGTTGGTTTTGGAAGCCGCTTGGCGAATCAACGCAACGCCCGTGTTTTCGACGTTGTCTTCCAATTCAATTTCTTTGGCGATGGTGACACCGTCATTGACGATTTGCGGTGCCCCAAACTTTTTCTCAAGGACGACGTTGCGGCCCTTGGGGCCTAAAGTGACGCCAACGGCCTCAGCCAGCATATCCATGCCTTTCTCAAGAGCACGGCGAGCGTCTTCGTTATAAATGATGCGTTTTGCCATTATTGAAATCCTTTCCTGCGAACAGATGTGAATCTATGAAAATTGAAGCTTTGGCAGGATTCCAGGCATTTACCTGCTGCCTAATGCTCTTGTTGCTTAGCCCAAAGTCGCCAAGATATCTTTCTCAGAGAGCAGGACATATTCGTCACCGCCCAGCTTGAGATCAGTACCCGCATACTTGGAGTACAGCACCTTGGCACCAGCCTCCACTTCAGGGGCCTGACGACTACCGTCTTCATTGCGCTTGCCAGGGCCAACAGCGGCAATTTCACCCACTTGAGGCTTTTCTTTAGCAGTGTCGGGCAAGAGGATGCCGCCTGCTGTGGTCTCTTCAGAAGCGCTGACCTTAACCAAAACGCGATCGCCCAGGGGAGTCACGCTGGACGCACTCAAAGTAATAGCTGCCATTACAAATTCTCCAGAATCGCTAACACTGAGGTGAATTTGTGCTTGCCTAGAACAAAGACTGACTGAATCGGGTCTTTGTGGATTAGCACTCTCACGCTCCGAGTGCCAATTTAGAGCTTTGCGGGTACCCTCTACAACTGCGTAATGAGTGCGGGTTCCCGAACTGAGTGAACTCAGGGTGTAGTGAATCGATATCGGTATCCACTTTCTCTGGAGAACCATCATGAAACTTTGGCGATGGCTGGCGGTGCTTGCCCTCGGCACCAATGGGGGGCTGTTAACGTTCCAGGCGGCCCAGGCTAACCCGATTGTGCCCCAGGCAGGGACGCCCACCCAGGTGCAGCAAACCGGGTCTGAATTCACCATCACTGGCGGGGTTCACTCGGCGGATGGGCAAGCCCTCTTCCATGCGTTTGAGCAGTTGGGCTTATCCCAGGGGCAAATTGCGACCTTTCTCGCCCAGCCCGAAGTGCATTCAATTTTGAGCAGTGTGGTAGGCGGCGACGCCTCTTACATTGACGGGCTATTGCGTGTGACGGGCGGGGCGGCGGATTTATACCTCATCAACCCAGCGGGAATTTTGTTTGGCCCAAATGCCCAGCTCGATCTGCCCGGTGCCCTAGCGGCGACGACTGCCACTGGCGTGCTGTTTGATGGCGAGTTATTTAATGTGCTGGACGATGATGACTTTAGCCAGATATCCGGGATGCCTACGGGGTTTGTCTTTGCGGTGGACGAGGCTGGGGCAATCGTGAACGTCGCTGATTTAGCCGTGGCCACGGGGGAAGCGATCGCCCTGATTGGCGGACAAGTGATTACCACGGGTTCCCTCACGGCTCCGGGGGGCGAAATCACGATCGCCGCCATACCCGAGGCGGGTCTGGTGCGCCTCAGCCATCCTGACATGGTGCTGAATTTGGAGATTGCAACGCTGCCAACAGGGGCGATCGCCGATGGGAGGACGATGACGCCGCTGACCTTACCCGCTTTACTCACGGGCGCTCCCGCTGATATGGCGACTGGGCTGACGGTGCAACCGGACGGCACGGTAGCGTTGACTGGCAGCATGACCGTGTTGCCCCCGACGGCGGGAAGTGCGATCGCGAGTGGTACCGTCAATGTCTCGGGCTCTCAAGGCGGGAGTATTGCGGTGGTGGGCGATCGCGTGGCTTTGCTCAACGCTACCGTAACCGCTGACAGCGCGACGGGCGGGGGTACGGTGCGCGTCGGCGGCGACTACCAAGGACAACCGACCCTGCCCGGTGCCACCCTCACCTATGTCGATGCCGAGAGCCAAATCACCGCTGATGCTGGCGGCAGTGGCGACGGCGGCCAAGTCATTTTCTGGGCCAATGGCACGACGGCATTTTACGGCGACATCAGGGCGAACGGCGGTGTTAACAGCGGCGATGGCGGCTTTGTCGAAGTCTCCGGCGCGGAGACGCTAATCTATCGCGGCACGGTGAGGGCGATCGCCCCCAACGGCGCAGCGGGCACCCTACTCCTCGATCCGACTGACATCAACATTCTCAACGGCACCAATGACGGCGACGACACGCCCGATGTCAATCCCCTTAATCTCAGTCCGCTAGATGTGTTGGCGGCAGCCGCTACCCCCACCACCATTTATGAATCGGAGCTAGAAAACACAGCGGGCAATGTCAACGTTATCCTGCGCGCCACCAACAACATTACCCTGGGCGATTTGGCGGATAATGCCCTGACGTTCAATTCTGATCCCGTCACGCCCGGCTCAATTACCTTCGAAGCGGGGAACGAATTTCGGTTTGTGGATCCCAATGATGCGATAGTGGCTCCCCGACGCAACCTGACGATCAACGCCGCTACCATTACCGTCGGCACCCTCGATACCTCAGAAGTGGGCAGTTTTGGCGGCAACGTGACGCTAAATGCGAGTGGGGCGATCGCCATTAGCGGCATCAACACTCTGGGCGATGCTCTAGGCGGCGGCGGCAGCGGTGATGTCACCATCACTGGTAGCCAAATCCAAACGGGGCGCATTCGGGCGGGCGGTGGCTTTCTCAACGACAGCCGGGTGGCACTCACGGCGACCAGTGGCGACATTATTGTTGACACCATCACAGCGGGCGGCGGCGGCTTAGAAATTGATGCCGCACGGCGCTTTCAAGCTCGCGACACCTTTGACTCTTTTGTGCGCATCACCCTCAATTCCACCGATGATGCCGCCTTGATTGACTTTCTGATGCGGGGCAATCCCCAACCGCTCATTGATGCGGGGCTAGTGGATACAGCCGATCAAGTGTTCATCACGTTTCCCACCAGTATTGGCGTCAATCCGGGGGGTGGACAGCCGGGCAACATCGTCATTCGTCATGGGGGGTCTGCCGCGAGAAATTTTAGCGACGGCAATATTACCATTACCGGCTCTGGCGCATTTCCCAACATCCAGTTTGTATCAGGGCCGAACGACGACCACACCATTGATATCGATCCGGGGATACCAGATGCTAGCTTCACGGGCTTCACGACGCTGTTTCCACCGGGGACTTTTCCCGCTGAGGCCAGCGGCACCATTGGCGCAATTCTGCGGGGGCAGGGCGACGCCACCCTGGTCACGTCATTTCAAAATCAGCCGTTTGTGCCACTACCAGAAGCGCCTGAAAGTGGTGGGCCTGCCGGGAATATTCCTGGGACACCGGGCACTGAAGCGGGAGTGCGAGGTATTGATGTTGAAGCCAGAAGTTTTGAAAGGTTGTCAAATCTCACGCCTGACTATGAGGACGACGACGCGCTAACCAGTGAAGCCGATGCTGACGCGATCGCCACCGATGAGGTAGAAGACGAGGACTGTGTGGCCGCGATCGTCCGTCGCTCAGGCAACACAGTAGAAATCGACTCGACGTGCCCAGTCCCAATCCCGGCAGATCTGACGGATTGAGTCCGGCCCAGGTTCAACAGTTACCTGAAGCGTCGATCAAATCTCTATCCAAAGATGGAAGCAATTTCCCACCTCAGAGAGAAGTAGTATCGGTCAGGAGTCTGAGACTGTAATAGAGTCACCCCAAGCGACAATTATGGCAATCACAAAAGAAAAAAATGGGAATTGAATAAGTTGGGAGAACCATCTGGCTATCCCAAAGCAGGTAAGATGCCTACCCTAAAAAACAAGAAATTTGGATGTTATTTGATCCCTATTCCATGCTTTTTGCCCTATGTACGTTGTCTCCGTGACCTCACAGTTGTGGTTTCAGCAATACCCAAGCGCGAGTCGTAAGATGGGATGGCAACCGTTTTTTGACCGATCGTTTTTTGACCCATCGATGTCAGTTTAATCACGATCAATTCGACCTTTTGGCATTGTTAGCAAACGCTGTATCCCTAGCTCCCGGTTTACTTAGTTAATTCATTAATCACTCCTGATGAACGATATTCGCATCATTATTATCGAAGACCACGACCTCACCCGCATGGGGCTGAAGGCGGCCCTCAGGCAACACCCTGGCATCACAGTGGTCGGGGAAGCCGCAACGGGACGAGAGGGCTTGCGGCTGCTGAACCAGTTACAGCCCGATGTCGCCATTGTGGACATCGGACTGCCCGATTTGGATGGCATTGAAGTGACCCGGCAATTTAAGGAAACCGAGGATGCGGGGCAGTTGCCAGCCACGAAAGTGCTGATGCTGACGATGCATGATACAGAGGAATCCGTGATGGCGGCATTCGCAGCGGGTGCCGATTCTTACAGCGTTAAGGACGTTGACATCAAACAGTTGGTGGAAGCGATTCAGCTCACCCACGAGGGGCAGGTGTGGATCGATCCAGCGATCGCCCGCATTGTGCTGAGCCAGGCCAAGCGCATGGCCCCCATCGCGGCTACCGGCGGCGATGCAGAGCAGCGGGGTGACGACTACACCCAAGTGCTGGAAAGTGCACCGCTGACTGAGCGTGAACTAGAGGTGCTGGAACTGATTGTAGCCGGCTACAGCAACGCCAAGATTGCCGAGGAGCTTTACATCACCGTCGGTACGGTCAAGACCCACGTGTGCAACATTCTCAACAAGTTGAGTGCCAGCGATCGCACCCAGGCGGCAGTGCGAGCCCTACGAACTGGTCTTGTTCGGTAGAAAAGCCCCTGACATCACACGTCTATCGTTCGAACGAGGCCGGTTCTCACCATGAGGGGATGTAAGTTCGCGGCAAAATTGGTTTGATAGAAGTGTTGAAACGAAAGGAGGTCCATGCGACCGATTAACATAGGACTAACAGAAGACCAGCGATGCAGCGTCATTGAGTTATTGAACCGCAATCTGGCAGATGTCTACCTGCTGCTGGTCAAAACTCGTAAGTATCACTGGGACGTCGTTGGTCCACAGTTCCGGACTTTGCACGAGTTGTGGCAAGAGCAGTATGAAGCTCTATCGCTCCAAGCCGATGACATTGCAGAGCGCATTCGTGCGTTGGGTGGCTATCCCCTCGGAACGATTGAAGGATTCTTGCGGTATGGCTCAATTAAAGAGCATCCCAACGATTTGCCGAATGCCAATGAGATGGTAAACCGGCTCTACACGGATTACGAGCAAATCGTCCGCAATCTGCGCGATCACATTGCCCAGTGCTCCGATCGCTACGGCGATGAAGGTACGGCAGACTTCTTAACTGGTCTGATGGAAGGTTACGAAGAAGCTGCCTGGATGCTACGCTCCTTCGTGGAAGGTGAAGCCTTACAGGGTCGTCCCGTGGCATCAGATAATGCCAGCAACGTTCCTGCTGGGGTATAAGCTAAAGCCGCAAATGGCCAATCGTGTTAGTTAGCCTTTGCTGAGCAAAGCACAATCAAAAAGGGGGCATCCATGGATGCCCCCTTTTTGATTGCGAAATTGTTTATCGGCGCAGTGTTCCCGCTTACAGGCATCCCTCAGGCAGTCAAGCCTATCGTCGATTGCACGCCTCTCATTGGGCGAGTCTGTTACTGGGGCAAGCGGGGTAAACGGCAATATAGAGTCGTTGCTGACCCATATGCCACCAGTCAGACAACTGGAAGAGACCGCTTCCATCTGTTGTTTCAGGATAGTTGGCGGAACACCTACTGCCTGCTTGCACACTCAAACGATCACAAATGGCTGCTATATCGGTACAGTAAGGGCTAGAAATCACCTGAGCAGCCAATTGGACGGGCGATCGCAGCAAGCAGCACAGTCATCGTTGGATTTAACGGCACCACAGGCGATCGCATGGCCAGAGCCAGGAACTGTGCATGTGTGGCAATTGCGTTGCTCTGCGGCGCAGGCGGTGTGCCCCCAGTGGCAAGCTTGGCTATCGCCTGATGAACAAGCACGCCTGAATCAATATCGTCGCGCCGCTGACCGCGATCGCTTCCTTTGCAGTCGTGGCGGGTTGCGCTATCTCTTAGCAAGTTATTTACAACAGCCGCCAGCCAGCCTCCAGTTACGGTATGGAGCCCAGGGTCGCCCAGCCCTCGCCTCAGCATCCGTGCCCCTACATTTCAATGTGGCACACAGTGGCGACTGGGTAATCTGGGCCTTCAGTCGCTGCCGGTGGATTGGGGTAGACGTGGAAGTATTACAGCCCCGGCAGCGATTGCGATCGCTGATCCAAAGGTGTTTAACCCCAAAAGAGCAGGCCGCGATTGCGCAGGAGCCAACAACCCAACTTGCTCAATTTCTCTCCATGTGGACCGTGAAAGAGGCACATCTGAAAGCAGTGGGACTGGGATTGAGCTACCCCCTGCAAAACGTGCAAGTGGCCTTGCAGCCCACACCTACGCTTGTGCGCCCCGCTCAAGTGTCTATCTATGGCGTAACGGCCTGGTATGTCGATGTGTGGCAGCCAGACCCAGCCGCAATCGCGGCGCTTTGCGTGGGTCAGTCGCCTTGCAAGGTGGAATTATTTAACCTGACCACTCGCGACGGTGGTCAGGTTTTTCACATCATTAGGGCTGACTGAAGCAGTCATGGCTGCAAAGGTTAATAATCTAGTGATGGTGCGATCAAGGTATTGTCAGGCCACCATCTGAGGAAAAACAGGCCCAGCAAAATGGGCCAGGAAAATTTCTCATCAAAAAAGGGGGCAGTTACTTCCCCCTTTTCAGTTCTAGCTAAACAGATGTATCAAGGTCTGCTTAGAAAGAGAAGGTTGCACGGAGTGCACCGTACCACTGACTACCATCACCAGGATCAGCCAGAGTACCTGTATCCAAATCGCCGTAGATAACAGCAGGAGTAATGGTCAAGAATTCGTTGACCGGAACACCCAAGTAGACTTCGAACATGGAAGGATCGAGTCTATCGTTGTAGTCGGGCAAATCAGCGTAGTAAGCACCAAGTGTAGACCCTTCAAAGAAGATGTCATTAATACCGGCACCAGCCATCCAAGAGAAGTCATCATCGTCGCCGTTGTCATGCCAAGCAGCAGTACCAGCCACGAAGAACTGACCAAAGTCAAGGTTTAACAGACCGGCGTAGGTGTTGGTGAAGTTTCTGTCACCGTCACCATTACCACGCATGTAGGCAACAGCAGCATCGATTAAACCATCGCTGATGTAGCTACCTTGAACGATGTAGGATTGGCTAGCTGCGCCAGCGATACCATCACGGGGATCGTTGGAGCCATTTTCGCCGTTGTCAGCGGAGTAGCCAGCATCGATGACAAAGCTGTCGCCAAGGGCCGCACTACCACCAAAAGCGAAACCGCCGCCACCCATATCGAAGTCGTAAAGCACAGGACCGCCAGGATCAGCGACACTAGGACCGTCGAAAGGCACGATGGTGCTGACAACGAAGTCATCTGTGGCGATGCTGTTAGCAGCCACGATGAAGTCGAGGTTATCACCGACACCAAAGCTGTAGTAGAAGTCATCAATGACGACATCTAAGTTATCGGTACCGGAAGAATTAGCCAAGCCACCAGCAAAGCCTAAGAGGCCAAAATCGTCATCACCGGCTTGCAGACGAACGCGCAAACGATCATCACCCGTGAAGCTGGAGTCAAAGTTCAAGCGAGCCCGAGCAGTGAACGCCAGATTTTCGTCGGTATCAGAAGTGATTCCGGTGTTACCGCCGCCAATTTGGATAGTAGTTTCGCCAAAGGGAGCAACTAGGTTGCCGTCAACTTGACCACGCAATTTGGTGGTAGTCGAGAACTGCTGAGCACGCAATTCAGCGGTTTCAGCTTCTAGCGCATCAACGCGACCACGCAGAGTAGCCAATTCAGCAGCAAACTCTTCTTGCAAGCGCTGGATGGTCGCCAGAGTATCAGGATCCAGACCACCGTCAGCAATCAAGAACCGGATGGAATCCAAACAAGCATTCAAACCAGCGGCAAACTCATAACGAGTCATGAACTGGTTACCACGGTAAGTCCGAGTACCCAGGTCACCCTCGATACAACCGTAGTCTTCTACCAAGGACTGCAGAGCGCCGAAAGCCCAGTTGTCCGGAGTCGGAGATACATCGACGAGCTCGTCGATGGTGCTAACTTGAGCGTTAGCCGAACCAGCAAATCCCATGCCCAGTAGGACGGGACTCGCCAACAATACTTTCCACAATTTGTTAGACATTTACCCTTTACTCTCCTCACACCTTGAGGTTAAGGTCAAAACGTTGCCAGAACTGAGTTCTAGCATCTTTGTGACAGCTACGCAATAGTCTAAGACTTACATTTGCAGCCACACAGCAAAATACTAGCAGATCTATTTGCTGGACACTAGCCCATGAGCCTTAAAAAAATCTGGCACATCACCATTAATTCTCTACAACAAACCATTACAAGTGCGCTCATCCCAGTCATATGAGTGCTCCCGTGGTTCTGGCCGATACTCTTGCAGTCATGGCTGACAACACAAATCCGATTGTGTATCAACAATTTTGCCCAGCACTCAGGGCTGAACCAGGCAAGAGGATGCTACTCGTCTTGCCCGGTGAACCGAATATCTAAAACCGCTATCCTAAAATATGGAAATCCCGGCTGGCGCTAGGAGAGAACGAGCACGGCTTAATTTCCAGCCCATAGCCTGCACCAGCTCGTCATTAGCTTGCCAGGGTATCAATAATCTCAGCGAGGTCAAAATCTTTATGGGTCAGACCACCAGCATCGTGGGTGCTGAGGGAGATGGTGATCTGATTGTAAGAAATGGCCAGGTCGGGATGATGTCCGGCAGTTTCGGCAGGTTCAACTAATTTATTAACAAATGCGATCGCGCTGGGGAAGCCATCAAAGATCTTGATGGTTTGAATCGTTTTGCCTTCTTGTTGCCAACCGTTGAGCGCTTGCAACTTAGTCTGAATTTCGACGGCGGATAATAAAGCAGTCATAAAAGTCTCCAGCGAATAGTCACTTCCTTGACCTTAGCGCTGATGCCGTCCTGTGTATCTGGGTCAATAGTTAGGAACTATTTGTAGCGGTTGCCCTATGACCAGACTGTTGGACGAAGATCCAGACTCTGGAATGAATTAGAGAGATGACATCATTAGCTAGCTGAGAACCCCCTTTAAAACTATCCGCCCCTACTCGTGGAAGGCAAAGCCTTCAAAAAGTAGGGGCGGTGTAGCGGGTCTCAGGCTGAAACCAGACTGCCGGAAGGAACTCCAGGATCCAGTTTCAATCGGTCAGGCAATCTGAAATGAGATTGACGCTGGTTCCTAGTGAACAGCCCCGGCACGCAGCCGGCTTACCTCAACCTGAAGACCCATGCATTTACTACTATCACTCATGGGCATCACCTCCTTTAGTCCTAGACGGTTTTTTTCTAGGTGTACGGTGCAGCTGTGAACTGCACTGGGGTTAAGCTAACACACATTTTCCTGAAATTTGGAGTCTCCCGAAAAAAATCTGTCGGGCTATGGCGATAGTTGCCTCGCACAAGCAGGACTGGGCTCTGTAGGAGGTTAACGAAGTGGCAAACGACTGGCATCTTCCTTGCTCTCAAACTCCACAGTTTTGTGGGATGTGGATGTGCTGGGGACTTGGGCACGGTGTCATAATGAAGAGCTGCGTAAACGCTTTGCCGCTGAGAGAGTGCTCAGCCAGTTTTTAGGAAGGAGGACCAAATAACTTCAAATTATTTGGGCAGGCGGCTTGCCTGCCTTAGGACAGCCAAGACGGATATCCCAACGTACTCAATTCTCGTTCCTTAGTATTCACTGTTTTTGATCAAGCAGGTGTATTTGTGATCCCTCCAAACGTGGTTTTAGATCCGATGTTGCAAGGTTGGTTACAGGAAGACATTGGCCGGGGCGATCGCACCACTGCGGGCCTTGGCACCATTGCCGATCAGCCCCACGGGGCAGTATGGATCGCCAAAGCACCCGGGGTGGTTGCTGGGTTACCGATCGCGCAACGGGTCTTTGCACTACTAGATGCGACGACAGAGTTGACACCGCTAGTGGCAGAAGGCAGTCACTGTGAACCGGGTACCGCGATCGCCGAAATCACTGGAACGTTGGGGGCATTGCTGACAGGGGAGCGAGTAGCCTTGAATTTGGCCATGCGGCTCAGCGGCATTGCCACTCTGACGCGACAGTACGTCGACAAAATTGCTGACATCCCGGCACAACTCGTTGATACCCGCAAAACGACGCCCGGTCTGCGCCTGTTAGAAAAATATGCGACCCGCGTCGGGGGGGCCCGTAATCATCGCCTGGGTTTGGATGATGGCGTCATGATCAAAGACAATCACATTGCGGCAGCGGGCAGCATTGCGGCGGCAGTCGCGCAAATTCGTCAACAGATACCCTACCCGCTCACCATTGAAGTAGAAACGGAAACGTTAGCCATGGTGGAGGCGGCACTCGCGGCGCAGGTGGACATTATTATGCTGGACAACATGCTGCCGTCGGAGATGGCCCAGGCCGTGACCCTGATTCGGCAGACGCAGCCACACATCAAGATTGAGGCGTCGGGCAATGTGACACTGCAAACGTTGCGCACTGTGGCGGCAACGGGAGTGGACTACATCTCTACCAGTGCCCCCATCACGCGATCGCCCTGGCTCGATCTAAGTATGCGTATTCGGCAGTCGTGAGACGCTCTAGGGCCTGTCATCATTTAGTCATCAAAGCCTTACGGCAAAAGGACGACAGGCCCTCGTTTATTTCAGGAGTGCGGGCGCGGTAATGCTGATCCACGTGAGTTCGACGAAACGTTGAAAATTTTCGCAGAGTCCTCTGCATTTGCAAGATTCTCACCAGGTCATCAGGGTTTGAAGCCTTTCTCCCTTCGGGAGAGAGGTTTGGAGAGAGGGCAAAAGGCGTCTGTCGAACTGACGCTGATCCCACCAGGACTCTGGAATTAATTGATGACGCGCCCTAGCGCTCCCCTAACTCGCGGCTTCCTGATCCAAGGCACATGCCTGCAAAATTTTGAGCGGAATAACTTGTAACGCCGTTTCGTGGGTGGCAGCTAACGCCACTGGCGGAGCGACCCCGTCGTCATAAGCTTGCTGCCAGCGGGCGGCGCAAACACACCAGCGATCGCCTGGCTTCAGCCCAGGAAAGCTATACATCGGCATGGGAGTGCTCAAGTCATTACCTTGCGCCTTGGTGTAGCTCAAAAACGCCTCGGTCATTTGGGCACATACCGTGTGTGAGCCAAAATCACCAGCCCCAGTGTTGCAGCAACCGTCACGATAAAACCCCGTCATCGGCTCAGTTGAACAGCTCTCTAACGGGCCACCTAATACGTTTTTGGCATCTGCCATCGTAATTTCCCCCTTTGTCACACAACATTAAATATTGTGACAAGCGATCGTCAATGTGGCGAGAATAGATGTGCAATCACGTATGCACTCCTTTGCCCAACGCAGGCAACCTTGCCCAGTGGGGACACAAGTTTTTGTGCGCTAGGTGAGAGAGTGATGAACTCTACTCTCGGTTTGAGTGAGAATTTTCCCCTTCGAAGCCTCAGCAGGCTGAACTATCGGCTTCATTGAACGAGGGAGGCATCGGGCCTGGATAGCAGCCAAGGTGGAGGGGCTCAAAGTCGAGCATTCTTGGACAGCCATAAGTCCATCGCAGCGATTCATACCCATCACCTCAAAGCCTTCAATCGTAATGTGCCAAGCAAGTCACCGAATTACAGCGGTTTTTGAATGTGCAGCGCTTGATTCACAAGTGATTGCGTCCCTAGTGGGGTTGAGAGAGGCAGCCGACACCCACTAGAGCAATAGGCCTCATATTTCAAGAATCTCGAAAAGTCGTCCGGAATTCTCTCATCCAGCAAAATTTACTGCCTCACTCCTCAACAAGACGGTGCTGGCAAGGCTCTTACCTTAAGCATTTTTTCAGAGCTGGCAGAATCATCTTTCGGTAAGCGTCGTAATCGTAATGATGATCAGTCGGATGTTTGTTGAGTAATCGATGCTCAACGATGCCATCAGCTCCTAGGGAGGCTTGATCAAAATCGAGATATTCAATTTTATGCTCTTGACAAAACGCTTTCATACCCTGGTTAAACTTCAGTGTTAACTGCGTTCTTTCTTCCTGAGTTGCTTTAACTGCTTTTCTTAGATTTGCAACCTTGCCCCATTCCTGCCCATCCTTAATCGTGGGCAAAGGAGCACTTAGACAAATTAATTGACGCTGATCTGAAAATTTCAATAAAAATTCTTGGTAAGAAACCAGTGCTTTTTCGAGCATTTCTTCAACTGAGATACCGTATTTTTGGGCTCTATACCAAATCACAAATCCGGCATCCACTTCCCCCAACAGGATAATAACCTTTCGGGCTTCTGGAGTTTTCTCAATACAATCTATAAAAGTCGGCAATGCTTGCGTTTTGGAATTCGGATTTTGCAATCCTGATGCGGTGGCACCAACAACACTGACAACCTTGAAGGCAGTCAAGGGAAAATACGCACGGATAGCAGCTCCTCGAAATACGCCGGTATGAGAATCACCAATTACCAGTACATTTTGGCGACAGACTAATTTCTGAAGTCGCAGAGAAATATGTTTAAGTGTCGCCACAGCACGCACCTTTCTTGATTTAAGCAAGTTATATAAAAAAGCGTACCCCGATAACAAGCCAGCCTTCTTTCATTTTCGCGTTTTGCACATTTTTAAACATCAAAAACTATAGTCGAATTTCGAAGCTAATGGCTCTCTATCGTTCGTTAAATGTAAGAAAGACAGTGCTGTTAGAGCTGCTAGCAAGTCTAGGATGTACTTCATCAAAACTTTGATTTTAAACATCAAAGCCTGAAACATTTAGGATGTTCTTTTCTAAAATGCCCGCTCCTTTGCGTCATCTATCATGCCAGAGAGATATAGTATTTTTCGATGTTTGCTTGCATGAGCACAGTGATGCCGAGCAAGTTTACACACGTTGGATAGGCACGCCCTGCGTTGGTGTGAGATTGAGCCTTACTGGAACGAATCAGGAGGCGCGGACTTACATCTAGCCCTGTTCCACACCAAGTCAAAAAGAGCCGTTGGGTATATTCCACATGATTCGCTCTGCGGGAAAAGTACAGCTTGGCTTGTGGCATGCTTTTGTAGCAATGACTTCAATACGCTCAGCCCACTTGAGGGAGTTGGGACATGATTCAGTTTAGAGATGTGGTTGGCTGCCCTGATACAGACGATAGAGGGTTCGAGGCTTCTGACGTGAAGTCGCTCACCCATTTACATCGCAGCAAACCCAGATCCTATCGGCTCACATCCAGTAAACACGGCGTGAATGGAACGAATGTGTGATTTATTGATTTTTTCAGTGGCGATCAAGGTCTGCTTTTGCCATGTAGAGACATAATGAGACAGTTTCACTAAATAGAATGCTACGGGGCAACTTGATCGGTCTTTACGGGGCGATCGCGTGACGCCGTCTGATGAAGGAGACGATCGGTATGGGCACCTGGCTAAAGGAGACCGACAAAGCCATCTATTTAATGGATGGCAACTACTACATTGATGCGATTTATAAACAACCTTCATCGACGAATCCCTTAGAAGAGGTGGCGAATATTGCCACCATGAAGGGCTGGTTTCAGCGTCCTGATAAGCCAGGGGCCATGACGATCGCGGTGGACATTGGCGCTCCGGAGCCGACACCGAAACCTGATGAGCCCTCAAAGCCACCGACGATCCCCGAGTTGCGTGGGATGCAAATGCGCACGACGGCAGACACTTTTTTCAAGCTGGCTCTCAAAGATTCGAGTCAGTTGACAGATAAAGAAAAGGTATTTGTTGACAAGGGCCAAACATTTGACATTCAGTACTACACCGATGTGGGCACCAGCCATTGGGAAATTGCCTTGTTGGAGCCGACGATTGGCGATCGCCAAACCACTCGCTGGTATGTCTATGTACCTCATGTCGAACTGTTGACCCGCATCTTGCTGACGGTGACGAGCGATACCCTCTTTAAGACTGAGCCAAAGCTGTCGATCGACTTGCCGCCAGAGGCTAAAGTGTTTGTCAAAAATGGCACCCAATTACGGTTAATCAGCTTTGAGCCCGCCGCGAGTAACCACACCAAAATTGAACTGGCTGACGCCTCCTTAGGCCCCAATCAGCGCACCACATGGTATGCCTACACCCCAGACATCAAGATTCTGGGCCAGCGCCAAACCCTAGCAACGGTCAATGACACTATCTTCAAAACGAAGACGGCACAATCTTCGCAGTTACCCCCCAACGAAAAGGTGTTTGTCAAAAACAAAACAGTCTTTTTGCTCAATTCCTACATGCAACCGGCCGAGATGCATGTACGAGTGGCACTGCAAGGGGCATTTTTAGGACCGGAAAACCGCAACACTTGGTACTGCTTTTTGCCTGATGTGACGATTTCGGGGACAGAAATTGGTAATCGACCGGATGATAGCAATCCCAGCAGCGGGGGACAAGCACCGGGCGATCGCGGCATTCCGATGCAGTTTCCTGGCTTTACTGGCACCTACTATTCCAACGACCCGATTTATCCGACCAACCAATTTGGTGAACCTGGTAACTTTACCTGGGGCGAGGCGTTACACGCTGATCCGGCCATCGGCTTCTATCGCCGCCCCGCCAATGCCAACGTGGTTTACAGCATCCTCGATATGGCCCGAGTGATGGAAGACATCCGTCGCCGCTATGGCAACCGACCCATCCGCATCAACTCCTGGTATCGCGATCCCGTTACCAATGCTGCCGTCGGCGGGGCCTCCCAATCACGACATCTGACCGGGGATGCGATCGACTTTGTCGTGCCTAGCATTCATCCCTTCGATGTGTTTGCCGATTTGGATCCGTGGTGGGGCAATCGCGGCGGTTTAGCCAGTTCCTCCGTGTTTACACATATCGACATGCGCGGCTATCGCGCTCGCTGGGACTACGGATATTAGGGAAAGCAAAACCATGGGCACTTGGATTAAAGAAACCGACAAAGCGTTTTATCTGATGCAGGGCGGCTATTGGATTTCGCGCTTGACGAAATATCCATCAACCACTAACCCGTTAGAACAAGTCGTCAATACTGCCGCGCTAGAACAGTGGCTCATGCGCCCCGATGCGCCCACCGCAATCACCTTTTCCATGGGCACAGGCTACCCCGAGCCCGAGCCGATTCCCGATAAGCCTGCGCCCCCACCCGGTCAAATCAATGAAGATGGCATTATCATCGTCAAAAGCTTTGAAGGGCTGAGGCTGCAAGCCTATCAAGACTCTGTCGGCATTTGGACGATTGGCTATGGCCATACCTCGATGGCGGGGCCGCCCGACGTGTATCCCGGCATGGTGATTAGCGAAGCGGAAGCGGATCAAATCCTACGACGCGATTTAGATTTGTTTGAGGCGGGTGTGACCCGAGGCATTGCGATCGCGACGAACTCTGACCAGTTTTCGGCGATGGTATCTTTTTCATTCAACGTGGGTTTAGGCGCTTTTCGCGACTCTACCCTGCTGCGCAAGCACAACGCCGGTGATTTTGCCGGAGCTGCCAATGAATTTTTGCGTTGGGTCTATGCCGGCGGGCAGTTTTTGCCGGGACTAGAACGGCGACGCAAGGCGGAGCGGGCATTGTACTTAAGCCAAGACTACACTATCTACCTGTAGACGCCGCCTGGGCATAGTCAGTGATCCCCCGTAGTGTCAGTTTTTTTCAGTCAGCCAGTCACAGCATCTTTCCGCATTTCAACGGACGAGATTGGCCCGCATCATCGATTAAGTTTACTGATATGCGGAAAAGAAAAACCGTTTATGTCGGAGTGAGACTTTAGCCGCTCTTCTAGTTAGTTCTGGATCTTGGGTTCTCTGCATTGAGATCTCGTCTGCTCACGTTCAGCTCACCGTTCATTTTTGAGAAGCCAACACTAGCCATGTTGATTTATTCAGTCACCGCCTGTCTAACCTTCAGCTTTATCACGCATGTCTTTCTACAAGACCAGAGTGCCCGTAAAGATGACCTGAAAGCGTGGTTATTTATTGCGTTCGCGGCAGCGATTTGGCCACTGACCCTCCCCAATATGGTTCGCAAAATCGTGACCAAATCGTTTCAGCATCAGCATAAAAGTCGTGATGCAGCGCCTCAGTCAGGAACGTTCTTCGCTTACGAAACCCTCCGCAAGTAGTTTGTCCCGGTTAGTTACGTCGTGGTTTCCCCCTTGCTGCTTAGGTAGTGAGGGGGTTGTCTTTGGCCGCCAAACCATCACTCTTTGGCAGGATAGCTGGGCGCGATCGCCCGACTCATCCCACCAGATCCACCGGGTCCAATGCGCGATGGACTCATGCTCATGGGAGAATGTTGGCCCTGTGCCATTATCTCTGAGTCTATGAACGCTGCCTCTCGCCCTGCTGCTGACCAAATTACTGCGGCCCTTGACCCCAGCACTGACCTCACGTTTGAACTACCCAGCCCAGAGGATGAAAATCTCTCGGAGTATGAGTTTCAGCAACAGATTGAAACTGCATGGCAAGTCTGCGATCGCTTTGATTTGCAAACGGATATTTGGCGCGGACGAATTTTACGAACGGTACGCGATCGTGAAAAGCGGGGGGGCGATGGCCGCGGCTCAGGCTTTTTAAACTGGTTGAAAGATCGCGAAATCACAAAAAGCCAAGCGTACTCACTCATCGAACTCGCCGATAGTGCCGATACCTTGCTGCAAGAGGGAATGCTAGAGCCCCAATCCGTCAACAATTTCAGCAAACGAGCGTTTGTGGAGACGGCTCAATCTGCCCCTGAAGTCCAACAACTCGTCAGCGATGCCGCGCAACGGGGAGACCACATCACTCGACGTGAGGTGCGCCAAATCTCTGACGAGTGGACAGCAATGAGTTCTGACTTGTTACCCACAGAGCTCAAAGAAAAGGCTGCCAATAACACGATTCCCACCCGCTACCTGGCCCCCCTGGTCAAGGAAATGCAAAAGCTGCCCCCGCCCCATCAGGAAACCCTGAAGACCGAGATCTCTCTCAATCCTGACATCGACACTTTAAAACAAGTCACCGCTGAAGCCCGCTACTTAGCCAAATATTTGGAAGCAGCCGTACAGGTGCAAGCCCTTAGCAGTGACGAACTTGATTTAGAGCAAGCGCTCGAAGAAGCTTTGCGAATTGGTTGCCTCAACGCCACCGCTGATTTAGTCAAACAGGCGTCACAGCTTGAACAGGCCACCGCCAAACTCTACGGTGCTTGGACCCAGATGAATAAATTGGCCGAGCGGGTTTATGTCGATAGCGGTGCCAGCACGCCCCATCTGCGCCGCCTACTGAATCACCTAGAACCGTTGACTAGCCAGACCATCGAAGTGCAGCTGGGTGATCCTGAAAGTCCCTTGTCTCATATGGTGCGGTTGCAGTTGCTGTCAGCCGATGGCGGCAGCGAAGCTGCCGAGTCCTCTCCCTAGAAACTTCGGATCTGTTTTGAAAAGTGCCAGGACGTATTCACGCTTGTCCCCAGTCAAGCACTGGAGTAAATGCTGATGAACTGGGGCTGATTAACCGAGTCCACCCCTGATTGCTTGTCTTTAAAACCAAACTGGGAGAGTTCAGTGCTACTGACTCTCCCAGTCAACTGATGATGTCTGACCGGCCTGAGGTCGTCAGACAGGTTTCCTGCAAGTTACAGCTTAGTGCCGCACTCGGGGCAAAAGCTATGGCTCGAAGGATTTTTCGCCCCACAGCTGCTGCAATACATCAGCTCAATGGTTTGTACATCCGGCGACTTTTGAGGTAAGCCCAGCATTTGGGCGTTGCTCTTGCCGGGGGCCACCATGGGGTAGCAATTTTCATCTTTGCGGACGTGAACATCCATGAGGACAGGGCCATCGTGGGCCAGCATGTCCGCGATCGCCTGGTCTAAATCGGCTCGATGCTCCACCACCATGCCCTTCACCCCATAAGCTTGGGCTAGCATGACAAAATCCGGCATCCCGGACTGCATGTTGGATGAGGAATATCGTTCGCCATAGAAGGTTTGCTGCCACTGGCGCACCATGCCCTGCCAGCCATTGTTGATAATGACGGTTTTGACGTTGATGCCGTACTGAGACAATGTGCCCAGCTCTTGAGGGTTCATCTGGAAGCTGGCATCGCCGCTGATGCAAATGGTGACTTCATCAGGATGAGCTACCTGCACTCCCATTGCGGCGGGCATGCCAAAGCCCATCGTGCCTAACCCAGCACTGGAAATCCAGCGGCGGGGACCATTTTTCAGGAACTGCGCCGCCCACATTTGGTGCTGGCCGACATCGGTGGTGTAGTAGGCCTGGGGCGCTTGGCGACAGAGTTCAACAATCACCTCTTGGGGCGCAATCATGTCGTCGTAGGTGGGCACCACCAGGGGATAATCTTCCCGCCAGCGCTGAATGCGATCGCGCCAAGCTTGCGTTTGGCTTGGGTCTCCGGGCTTATTGGCTTCGTGCAAACGAATGAGTAACGTCTGCAATACGCGGCGCACATCACCCACAATGGGTACGTTTGGGATCCGATTTTTGCCCACCTCTGCCGGGTCAATATCGATATGAATGACCTTGGCTCGGGACGCAAATTCGTCCAGTTTGCCCGTCACGCGATCGTCAAAACGCGCCCCGACGGCAATCAACAAATCACACTCACTCACGGCAAAGTTGGCATAGGCGGTGCCATGCATTCCCAACATGCCGACCGAAAGCGGATGATGCTCATCAAACGCGCCCTTGCCCATCAGAGTCGTGGTGACTGGAATGGAGAAGTACTCAGCAAGCTCCTGAATTTCGGCGTGGGCTCCGGCGGTGATGGCTCCCCCCCCAACATATAGAAGGGGCTGTTTAGCCCGACGCAGCAAGCGAATGGCATGATCAATCTGCCGCGGATTGCCCTTAACCGTGGGCTTAAAACCAGGTAAATGGACATCGCCCGGTTCTACCGGAATGTAATCAAATTCTTCGACCCCAACATCCTTCGGTACATCAATGAGCACTGGCCCCGGACGACCACTCCGAGCAATATAGAACGCTTCCGCCACCACGCGAGCCATGTCTTGGGGCGATCGCACCACATAGGAATGCTTCACGATGGGCAACGTGATGCCAAAAATATCCGTTTCCTGAAACGCATCGGTGCCGATCGATGGTCGCGGCACCTGACCCGTAATGACCACCATGGGAATTGAATCCATGGCGGCGGTGGCAATGCCCGTGACCAGGTTCGTCGCCCCTGGCCCAGACGTCCCAAAACAAACGCCGACTTTGCCAGTGGCGCGAGCATAGCCATCGGCCGCGTGAGACGCGCCTTGCTCGTGGCGCACCAAGATATGACTAAGTCCCCCGCGCTGTTCGGCTTTGTAAAGCTCATCGTAAATTGGCAGAATGGCCCCACCAGGGTAGCCAAAAATATGCTCGACACCATGACGCTGGAGACTGTCGATTAGAGCAAAGCCGCCAGTTACTCGTTGAGTTGTAACGTTATCAAGTGCTTTAACAGAAGTTGTCATGGAATTTGTGAACACACGCGCTTAAGTGGGCAGAAGTTTAGGCCAATTTGTGCTGTACGAAACTGTTGCGAAACACAAAATAGCAGGTAAGACTTTCACTATAGTACGAGATTCATCTGGCACCAATATGGATCCCGCCCTTCTCTGCGGCAGATCCTTGAAATTCTTTACAGGCTAATTATTGAGATCGACTCAACCTATTTGAGCAGTCCGGAATAGGCAGCAACACCGCTTTCTTGCCAGTCTCCTGCAAGCGATCGCAATCCGGCCCAGAACCATCACCTAAGACTGTGGTAAGTCACGCTTTGATAACAATGTGGATGAGCTGATTTTTTGCGGTTGACGCGATCGCGTCACTGTTGACACTGCCTTAATTCGCCAACGCTTGACGTTGCTGCACTAGCAAATCTTGAATGCCGGACTCAGCTAGATCAAGTAGTTGGTTGAGTTGCGATCGCGAGTAGCTCCCTTCTTCCGCCGTGCCCTGTACTTCAATGATGTCGAGGTTGCCGTTCAGCACCACATTGCAGTCCACCGCCGCCGCCACATCTTCCTCGTATTTCAGATCGAGCAGAGCTGCACCATCCACAATCCCCACGGAAATCGCCGCGACTTCTTTCACCAAAGGCAACTGGGCCAATTCTCCTGATGCCACAAGCTTATTCAAAGCATGTTTGAGCGCGACGTACCCGCCGGTGATCGAGGTGGTGCGAGTCCCCGCATCTGCCTGCAAGACATCCGCATCCACCGTAATCGTCCGTTCACCCAATGCTTCAAAATCCAAGGTCGATCGCAGACTGCGACCAATCAGCCGTTGAATCTCTTGGGTGCGACCCGACAGTTTCATGAGTTCTCGGCGCTGCCGTTCGGGGGTGGCTCCTGGCAACATGCGATATTCTGCCGTCAGCCATCCCCGACCCGAGTCACGCAGAAACGGTGGAACTCCATCAGCGATCGACACCGTACACAGCACTTGAGTATTGCCACAGCGGGTCAGCACCGAACCAGCAGCAAATTTCGTGAAATCCAGCTCAAAGGAAACGGGGCGCAGTTCGTTTGCTTGCCGACCATCGGGACGCTGCCATGTCATAGATGCTGCCTCAAGTTGCCAAAACCTCACTCAGAATACAGGAGGGCTTCCACGGTTGGGAAGGCGTTGACAAGGTTAACTCGGGACGGTTGAAAACTTTTGGCGAGAGAAGCGTTGGCGCGTATCACTCTGGGAACTGTTCTCATCACAACACCGAGGGCAGCCCGTATCGTGTCTCGTAAAGGTTGCTCACGGGCACCTCAACAATCGGTAGAGTGGCCACGCTGGGTGCGCTCCCACCCGATCGGTCTACTGGACGTTAATCGCGGGCATGCTGTCCATTTGGGCAAAATATTCAGCGTCGGTGAGCAGTTTTGCCGCGTCTGCAACGTGATCGACAAAGACGGTGCCATTGAGGTGATCGAGTTCGTGTTGAAAGATGCGGGCGACAAAATCGGTGAATACTTGCCGCTGGAGCTGGCCGCGCCGATCGCCATATTCCACCTCAATTTCCTGCCAGCGATCGACCTGTCCCCGCTGGTCGGGCACGCTCAGGCACCCCTCCCAGCCTGCGACCCATTCGTCTGAGTGAGCAATGATACGCGGGTTGATCATCGGCGTGGGCTCCATACGGGGCGCGTGGGGATACCGCAGGTTGGGATAAGACGCCACAATGAAGAGCTGCAGGGATTCCCCGACTTGGGGGGCCGCAATGCCTACACCATTCGTTTTCTCCGCCGTCCACATTAAATTTTTGATTAACTGTTGGAGGCGATCGTCAATATTGACCACTGGTTGAGCCCTGTGGCGTAAACGTGGATCACCCAATGTCAACACTGAGAGCTGTTTTCGACGCATCTGAGCAGGCCACATAATTACGATGTCTGAAGTTGCTAATGCCAGCGTAGCCCGATTTTTACTCAACGTAATCAGTCGGTTACAGCCCTCAGCAATTCTCAGTATGACTTCGCTGGGATAGGAAATACCGCTCAGGGTGAACGGCACACGTCCAAAATGAGAACGGCTGTACAGCCCTGTGATCGCTTGCCAGCTATCCACAAGGCGAGTGCCGCATTGCAACAGGGTGATGGGCACAGCATCGCAATTGCCGAACTAGCGCATGGGAATAGGTGCAGGCCGTAGGGTGATCTCCAGCTGCCGCCCTTGGCGATCAACCTCGGCCACTAACGATTCCCCAATGTCAGTATTTTGGACAATCATTTGCACAGTTTCTGCTTCTCGGACGGGCTGCCCGCCTAGAGATTGCACGACATCGCCCGGTCGGAGCCCAGCTTGGGCGGCGGGTGAATTGCCCTGCACGCCCAGCACGATGACGCCACTGTCGACGGTGATCTGCTGATCACCAGAGTTTTGCTCGTTCAACACTTCACGCAGGGCCGGGGTGAGCGATCGCATTTGGATGCCAATGTAGGGATGCTCAACCCGACCGTTGGCAATCAACTCTTGGGCAATATCGCGAGCCGCATTGATCGGAATGGCAAACCCCAAACCCTGGGCACCGCCGATGATCGCCGTATTCACGCCAATGACCTGGCCCTGCTCATTCAGCAGAGGCCCACCCGAATTCCCCGGATTAATGGCCGCGTCCGTTTGAATGAAGCTCACCCGCTTATCGGGTACCCGCACCTGGGAGCTGGATCGCCCCGTCGCGCTAATAATGCCAGCGGTCACGGTATTGTCCAACCCGAGGGGATTGCCGATCGCGATCGCCCACTCACCGGGCCGCAACTGCTCTGAATCACCCAGGGTCACAGTGGGCAGGCCCGACGCCTCAACGCGAATCACCGCCAAGTCCGTTAGGGGATCTTGCCCCAATACTTCGCCCGCAAATTCGCGGCCATCTTTCAGCGTAACCAATACGCGATCGGCCCCTTCGATCACATGGGCATTGGTGAGAATCAACCCCTGGGCATCAATGATGAACCCCGACCCCGTGCCCCGCTGAACCCGAGTGCGGGGTTGCTCCGGCAAGCCACCAAAGTCGCCAAAAAACTCTCGGAAAAAGGGACTGTTAAAGACATCAGGGGTGCGTTGTACCACCGTACGAGCCGCATCAATGCGCACCACCGAGGGACCCACCCGCTCGACGGCATCCGCAATAAAACTGGTACTTTGAAACGTCGGCGGCGACCCTTGAGCGACCGTCAGCGAGACTTCTTGAGCGATCGGCGGCAACTCCTCTTGCACCCACTCTGACAATCTCGCCTCCGATGGCGTGGTCTGATTAAAGAGCACTAACGCCCCTGTCCCCATTAGCGTCAGTAAGCTGTAAGTGACCATACGACGGCGTTTTGGCAACGCCCGGTGGGAAGTCGGATCGGTTGGGTTTGAGAGTGACATGGGAGCGGTTCTCCTCTGGGCGAGCGATGGCAAAAAATTAGAATGCTCAAAATGGCCGCGATCGCAGCGATTATTGAGCAACTCATCTAAAAAAGTTGAAACCAGGGACGTTTTCCATCAATCAACGGCCTTACCTGATTTCGCTAAATCACGACAACAGACCAACACATCGAACCTGTGATTCGCGCTATCACATATTCTTCAAGCTGTTGGACGCAGCCGTGACTAACAAGTTCCTATTTACACAATAGCGAACTATGGTTGCTTCTTTCAAAGCGACCATAGTTCACGGTCTGGCAAATATCCCCCGGCCAAATCACGACTCTGACTGATCGGGACTCTCAATTATTTTGATAAGTTTCAGGCTATTGGGATGCCTTATCGCTGCTCTCATTGCATGAAGAAGCGACAAGGCGATACGCATATTGGATACTTGACAAACAGCATTAGCCGACTACACCTGCCGTCTCATCTCGGCAATGATCGGTCGGCGATCGCCCAAAATAAACGCTTGTCCAAGCCGCTCATGCACCCTCGCTCAACTGGTGGAGTGCAGGAACATGAAGGTTGAGTCTATCCATCCTCTGCACTGACGGATACTGCTGACCATCACCGCCACAGCGAAACAAGCCCACGTGAGTTCGATGAAACGATACCGATGCCCGTCAACGACTCTGCACCAGAAAATTCCTCACGTATTCATTAGGATTTGAAGCCTTTCTCCCTTCGGGAGAGAGGTTTGGAGAGAGGGCAAAACGAATCTGTCGAACTGACGTAAGCCCAGATCGCAACCAGATCCGAGAGTGAACAAGATCTGCCAACTCTGGTAGCGACTTACCTTTCAAACTAATTGCATTACAGCGCGGTTTCGCCGATGACAGACGACTCACCCTCTTGGGGCAAGACGGAGTCCATGTTTCGCACCGCTGCAGGTTTTGGAATGAGAATCGGCGGCTGATCTAAGGCAATTTCTAAATTGTCTCCCGCCTTGGAAGCCGACATGGAGCCCAGCCCCATACGCTCAATTGGATTCAAGGCTCCCGAGAAGACCCCCACAACCAAAACAGCAGCGGCGGTCATGCCTGCCATCCAAGTCGCGCGCACACGATGGTTTAGCTGAGACACCACTCGTTCTGCCGCGTCACATGGATTGGTGGTCTGCCAATGTTCCGTGCCTAATCCTTGAAAACCTCGACGCAACTGCAACAAACGCTGATAAAGACATTGGGCTTCTGGATCTTCATCTAACCAAAATACGACGAGTCGCCGCTCGTCAGGGGAGACCTCGCCGTCTAGGTATGCACTAAGCAGCTCGAAGCGATCGCGCTTAGTCGCATCTAAATCTCTCTCGAGCCCTGTAGCCGTCTGCTGCGAGCAAATGACCGACTGTGGCTGCGTTCCCTGGGGCTGGTGGGAAGGTTGATAGCGTTCACTCATACTGGATTCAACTCAGTGGCATCAAAACCGATAATGATACAGACGCGGCAATACTACCGATAAGTTCCGACTTAACTGGGGTTAGCCTAAAAGCCGAAACCGGTTAAGTAAATCCGTAACTTTTAGGGGTACCGAGCAAGCTACACATTCACCTGTGTACGTCAACGCGAAAACCACTGCTTTAGTGGTGACTTCTTATCATAGTGTTAACGTCTCTGAGAAACAGCCCCCCCATCGATAAGAATTTATGACCGATCGCCGCCAAGTGAACCGCATTAAGTCAATGATTCGGTTTTTAGATACAGATCTAAATCCTGCTGGAGCCGCTGCCGGGCCCGAGCGATGCGAGATTTCACCGTCCCTAACGAAGTATCTGTCATCTCGGCAATCTCTTCATAGCTCAAGCCTTGAATCTCACGCAGCACAATCGTCGTGCGAAACACTTCGGGCAAGCCCGCGATCGCCTGCTCCAATTCGGCATAAAACTCTTGAGTCATCAGAATATCGACCGGGTTCGGCGCATCCGAAGCCACTTCCCAGTCCATTTCTCCGTCCGATAACCGGCGGGGAGCATCCAACGATAACGGGGATTGATGGCGCTTGCGCTTACGCAACTCGTCATAAAACAGATTGGTGGTGATTCGCCCCAACCAACTCTTGAAGCGCTCAACGGTTTGCAGCTTGTGCAAATTACGATAGACCCGAATCCAAACCTCCTGGGTCAAATCCGCTCGATCGGACCAATCGGGGGCCAGATGGTAGAGCAGCTTCTCCACATAGCTTTGATAACGTTTGACGAGCTCAGCGAACGCCGCCTTGTCAGGCCGATGTTGCTGCTGGCAACGCTGAATCAATTCATAGTTTGACAACTGCGTCGGGGCATCATGACGTAACGCTGACAACGCCGAACGAGCCGATGACCATGGCGTAGAAAATGAATAACTCATAGATCCAGATAAAGCCGTGAATAATGATGAGGAAGGATAGAGCTGCCCCCAAGGACAAAACATTGCTCTAATCGCAAGAACTTAGTCATGACATGCGGGTTGATTAGTGTTGTACAGCGATCAGCCACCGCTTGGGTTTAAGGGATGTGCCTATCGTTTTTGTGGCACAGCATTTCGAGGTCAGTTGACTTAAGTGAAGTCTCTCTGGTCAAGTGATGAGGGTATACTCAAGCCATCGAGATTACCCCAAGCCCATGCGTTATCTGGCAAAGATTGAGCGAGCCTCTTTCTTGGGAAAGACCGTTTTGCAACCCCTGGCACGACAGGTTGATGAGTATCTTTGGGAGACGATTCCCAACCATGGGGCGATTGAAACTGACATTGCCGTCAGGGTAGGTCAGGGTGCGCTCGTGCTGGCCACCGTTGACCAACAGAACGACCAGTTGCAAGTTGTGGCAATCGACGATGTGGTGCCTTGGTTGTTAGATCTTTTAGAAAAATTTCTGTCGCAGGGAATTACGCCAGATTTTCTCACCCATGAGGCCGAACGTGCAGAACAGTGGCGACAATCGCTCACCCTCGAAAGTCAGGAAGTGGAGCGACGAGCTCTGGAAACCGCTGCCCGTCGCGATGAAATTCAAGAGTTGGAACGCAATCTGAAAGTGGCTCGCGCCGAACTAGAGCAGCGGGAGGCTGAGTTTTTGGCCCGTCAACAAGACGCGGAGTAAATGCTGCTGCTGGCTAACTGAGCCCGCCACTCGTACACAGCGTAGAGTTCGGGCAATCTCCTCAGGTGAGGGCAGCGAGGGGGAAGGGGAGCCACAGGGCAGAATAGATGCATGATTGCCAAAATCTGGTTGCGCTAGCGCTGGCCGGGATCGGGTTGCCCCCCGGACTGGAGCTGTATCCCTAAGTTGGGGGCGAAGGTCGCGTCGGCGAGCACCTCTCAGCCGCTAACCTGGAGCCGCCATGGCTGACATCCCCGCGATCGCCACTACCAGCATTGCCAAGTTGGAGGTGCGCTCAGTTCTGGCAGATAATGCAAGCAAACAATGTTTAGAGTGCGAAAAGTCTGTGATTGCTAACGTTCGAGCCTGCTCTCAGCCTACGATCTTGGGATTTGATCCGGGACGTCAGAAATGCGGGCTAGCGGTTATGGGCCTCGATCGCACGCTGTTTTATCGTGCGGTCATTGCGGCGGACGAGGTCCTCGCGACCATCCAGCAGCTACAGCAAAAATATCCCATTTCGTTGATCGTCATGGGTGACCAAACCTCTGCCGAAGATTGGCAACAGCAGCTGACTCAACTGGCCGAACCCTTGCGCGTGGTCTTAGTCGATGAACGGTACTCTTCGTTAGAGGCGCGCGATCGCTACTGGCAAATCAATCCCCCGAAAGGACTACAGCGACTGATGCCCCAAGGGATGCGACAACCCCAAGAGCCGATTGACGACATTGTGGCCATGTTGCTGATCGAACGCTATTTGAATCGCCTGGTCGAAGGGTAAGAAAACCTGAAAGCGTGCAGGCAGTGATGCCTATCGAACTCTCTCTGCTGAAGGAACTTAAAGGGTCTCAAATCGACTATCGAGAAGGCTGGGCGGGTCTGCTCGACTCGGCGTAGCCGGATGTCGCGGAGCCAGCAGCGCTCTGTGCTAAAGCCGCGCCCGGATGGTAAAGGAATAATCGCCCCCGGCTTCGAGTTGATAGTCACACTGTTCTAAAAAGCGGCCCAGCGGCTCTCGAATTAACGCTCGCCCCAGAGAAGGCTCAATTTTCAGCCCCCCTTTGGGAAACTGCCATTGAAACTGCCAAACATACTCGTTGGCGCAGACTTCACCCTCTAGGCGACCCTGCTGCCAAGATTGATAAGTAACGCGGACATGGGCAGTGGTTTCAGGCAATGAACGGCGACGTGTCACAGGGCAAATGCCAGGTTTTAACAGCGGACAGACAACCAAACCAGGGCACGCGATCGCCCCTAATTAGCACTGTCTTAACAGCTAAGATAGCCGCGCAAGCCCTCAGAGATCTACCGTCTCACACACTTTATTTTCAGGGCTTGTGAATATTTCTCTCCCTCACAGGAAAATTGTCATCCGCTCAAAAAGTGATCTGAGGGCTCATTTTCTTGGCCGAGAGGCGAGTCTGGCCGCCCCGCGATCGCGGCTTATGGCTGCGTCAGGCGTTGCCAATCGGCTGGGGTGTTGCAGTTAGCCAGCAGGCCGACTGGCACATCCGGAATCGCCACCACAGTTGACTGGTCGAGCCAGCCCTGGAACGATCGCTGCCCGGTGGCTAAGTACGCTTGCAAAGACGACACACAAGCGCGGCGATAAAAGCCACACAGCGGTTCCCAACCCAGCGGCGTTTGGGGCACGTAGGAGATCGCCGCAGCGGGCAGGGTCGCCAACGCTTGCGACCACTGCTGCAATGGTGCCGCCTGCAAGTTAGGCAGGTCACACGCCAGCAGCAACAGCCAGTCCCCAGAGGCGGCAGGGACGGCCAGTAATGCTTGGTGAAAGGCCACCAGTGGCCCCGCCGGAGCGGCTTCGTCTAACCATTGCGCCGTGGCTGGCAAGTGTGATTGATAGAGATCGCGGCGCGACGTCACAATCTGCACATCCGGCGTCAGGCTGTGAGCCACCTCCCAGGTGCGGCGCAGCAGCGAGATACCCTCCAGCTCCAGCAGGGCCTTATCTTGCCCCATGCGCTGACTCTGCCCTCCGGCTAAAATCACAGCTGCCAGTTTCATGCCCTAGAGTCCTCTACCATCCAGTGAATCTGGCTTTAGGTATCCTGCCGGGCTGCCCATCAGAGCTGGGCAACTCCCAGCTGGCCACTTCCTGGCCCCGTTCACCTGACTGCTAACGCTGGGTCTGACGGCTGCGATCGACCCACAGCAAACCTTTGGCAAAATATAGGCTCGCGGTGATGACCGCCAGCAACACATAAAAGCCTCGAATACTCCAGCCGGTAATTCTAAACACCATCGTAAATAGCCCCGGCTCTAAACCACTGAAACGAGTCAGCTCAGAGCGGAACCATTTGTCATCTTCGTCAATGTTTTGCAGCGCCCGCAAATCGGTCGGCAAGATGGGCACCTGTACCGTGTAGCGAAAGAACCCCATCACCCCTTCGGTCCCAGTCGCTTGCCGCAGCAGGGTATCGGTCACCTGCTGAGCTTGCGTCGGCAGGAGCTCGGACTCCACCGCCACCTGATTGATCCACAGGTGGTACCGCACGGCATACCCGGTCATAAAGAGCAGCGGCACCGCAATCACAAACGGAATGAGCTTAATCCACAAACCACAGCGACGCGGCAACCACACGGTGAACGCGCCGAGACTCACGCCTAAAATCGCAAACACGATCACATTCGTGACTTCCATCAGTTCGAGACTCTTCAGCAGTCCCCCCAGCAGGGGCAAATTATAGACAAAGGTTTCGGCAGCCCAGGCGATCGCCCCCTTGGCGACCACCATGCCACCAATCAGTAGCACTGTAGCGACTACGTAGCGCAACACTTTGACAGATTTTGCCGATGATCGAGTAGACGACACTGTTGATCGCTGGGTTGACGAAATCCGAGTAGTCATAGCGCACAAAAAAATTAGCGGCGAATATCAGGAGTCGAAAGCTGGGTGTTGAATAAGGTCCACAGTTGCCCACACAGAGCTCTCACCCTGCATTATTGAGACGGGATCATGAGCTCATCACACATGCTAGCGCACCAAACCAGGACTTACGTACTACATAGTTTAGCCGGTTGAGTGTCTTGACACATCTCTGATTGAGCCAGAGCAAGGCGCGATCGCACCCAGTTGCCTACGAGGGTACTTGAGAATTCCGTGCATGACCGCTGATTTCGCCAAATTCCACCTTTATTGTCACAATTCCAGTGCGATGAGGGATATCCAGTTTGCGCCCTTCACCATGCGACTGTCTTCTGCCGAGTCTCAGAAGAGTAAAACTCAATGGGCCTAGATTTGCCCTGCGTGCGTCAACTGGCACAGTTCTCAAACGACGAAATTCCGTGAAACTAACAGACTGCCACTGTAAGTAGTTGGGCCTATTTAAACGGTAGTCTGGTGGCTGATTTCGACTCCGCTCAACCAGCAATATTGCTTGTCAGGTCAGAAGTTGAGGGTTGAGCGGAGTCGAAACCCGTCTACGAAATAATTGTGCCTGCCCACTTAATCAATATCTAACATGGTATTAATTACAAAACAAATATCAATTTTTACTTGAGCTATATATCTTTTGGCATCGATGAACCTGAAAACCCTGACGGCCTTCATTGCCCTGGCGGAAGAACTGCACTTTGGCCGCGCCGCCCAGCGCTGCGG
>NZ_JACSWC010000367.1 GCF_016888165.1 Halomicronema sp. CCY15110
GGCTCAGGAAATTTGAGGCCATCTTTCAGGGATGGTCACTAGCCCAGGAGGGATTTATGTGTACTTAGTAGCCCAGCTTTGGGAGAAGGGACTGGGGGATGTAGAGCTTTGCTCTTCCCGCCGGGTGGGCGGATCGGTATCGGGACTTATGCCGTTGAGTACTAGGAGAGCGATCGCTGTGGCTTCTATCACAATTGATCTTTCAGACAGCCAATTTCAAAAGCTAGAGAATTTAGCAAGAGTGCACGGCATTGCGACTGAAGTGCTTTTGAAGGCAAGCTTGGAGGATTGGCTAAATTTACAAAAAGGTGATTTTGTTAATGCAGCCGATTATGTGTTGGAAAAAAACGCTGAACTATATCGGCGTTTGGCATGATCCGCTATTTGACACTGATTGAGGTATTAGAGCTACATCGCAAAATTCTTGAACAATCTGGTGGAGCATTAGGTATTCGAGATATGGGGCTGTTAGAATCAGCGATCGCTCAGCCCCGAATGACGTTTGACGCAGAAGACTTGTACCCAAGTTTGCTGGAGAAAGCAGCAGCATTAGGATTTTCCATTATCTTGAATCATCCCTTCATAGATGGAAATAAACGTACAGGTCATGCTGCTACGGAGACTTTTCTTGTTTTGAATGGTATGGAAATTAACGCCTCTGTGGATGAACAAGAGCGTATGGTGTTGGCGATCGCATCAGGTGAGCTAAGCCGTGAGGCATTTGTAGAATGGTTGCAACGGAACACAACCGCCAGCTAACAAGTCGTTGGAGCGGCGTATAAAAATTGATTGCTTTGTTTATGTGTTACTAGCGCCGCTCAACTTGGTCGTTGTCTTGCCGGCGGCTCTGGGAATAAACAGTAATTCTCAATATTGGCGACGGGGCAGCATTCGGTAATGACCTGAACGGCGATCGCCCCGTTCCCGATGGTCGATATGGTGCAATATTACGACATGAGACATCTGTAAAGCGAGGGCACCGATGAGCAAAAACCGAATGCGGTATCAATGGTTTCAAGATGTGCCCCGCAACGTGACTCGGCGCGAATACCAACGGCTACAGTTCTTGAGTTTTGTGGCTATGGGGCTCGGTGGAGTGGCGGTGATGCTGGTGTTCGCAGTGGTCACCGGGCTGACCTTAAACACCTCTCGTGAGTTAGAGGATACTGAGCAGCTCACGCTAGCAGAAGCGCTGGCCTACGAGGGCGATCGCCTCGATTTAGTCAAAATCGAGGGCTTTGTCGTGGCCGATGACCCGCCCACCATGCCGGATGATGAGACGCGCCAGATCATTCGCGGTGAACTGACCATTACCGCACGCCCCACTGCGGACGCGGGGACAGAAGATAATCCGCCCCAAGACGTGGTGTTATACGATTGGGCCGCCGCCGCTGAGCCTGTCTTTTTGGCCGAGAGCGATCGCCAGCGATTGCCGTTAGCCTTCGACTTGTCCGTCTTACCGATGCAGGCGGAGTCCGGCCCCATCGATGTCGAAACGGTGCGGGTCGGCGACAGCGCCCGCACCAGCCGCCCGGTTGCCGTACAGCTGGGTGACGAAACGTTTCCCCTGCCCTTAGACACGTGGGGAGAGATTGACTCCGTGCTGACCGATGTGTCGCGGCAAGTGCTGCCCTATGGCGAGTCGATCGTGGTGGTTGCCGCTCTGGAATCGACGCCGAATGGGCCGCAGTTGGTTGATCCGCTGGGCGATCGCCTCCAGGTTTACATCGGCACCGAAGCCGACATTCGCGCCACGGGACAGCGCCTGCGGGTGGTCTTTGGGTTGCTGGCGATCGCGCTGGGTGTCGCCAGCTTTTTTGTGGCGCGATCGGCGCTTCAGTTACGACAAGAATTTCTCCAACGCTCCAATCAGTAGCAGGGCCTCACAAGGTCAGGGACTGCACTGCCGCAGGCCCCATGGATGGCAGCCAGTATGGCCGCAACCACCGGGTGAGGCACGACGAAATTATCGGTTTGTGTTCGGAGCTATCGAATGTTGTCTCAACGAACTATCTGCCACCGCCTCAACGCCGCTCTGAGCTTAGCTGGGCTCACGTTATTGACCGGCTGCTCGGTCGGCCCAGTGGCACCGCCCCCCAACCTGACGGCATCCCGGTGTGAGGCCCAACCGGGCTTTATCTTCGTGGCGGCTGGCCCCTTTGCAGCCGGGAGTGCCCCGGAGGAGCGCGAGTATGGCTACCAGATTGCCGCCGAAGCGATCGGGGATACCCCCGAGGCGATCGCTGCGGCCAAAAGACAACTCCAAGAAAGACGTTGGTTTGCGGGAGAACGGACACCGACGGAAATCGACCTGCCCGCTTTTTGTCTCAGTGCCAACCTGGTCACCCAGGCCAACTACGCCCAGTTCGTTGCGGCCACCCAGCATCGCGCCCCCGGCATTTCCGAGGCAGACTATCAAGCGCAGGGCTTTCTGGTGCATCCCTACGAAACCGTGCAGCCGTATCTCTGGCAGGCCAATCAGCCCCCCAGCGATCGCCAACAGCATCCCGTCGTTCTGGTCTCCTATGCCGATGCCTTAGCCTATGCCGCATGGCGGGGCCAGCAAGACGGCGTGACCTATCGCCTGCCCACCGAGCTGGAATGGCAAAAAGCCGCTCGCGGTACCGATGGCCGCTATTTTCCCTGGGGCAATCAGTGGCAAGATGACGCTACCAACTGGGGCGGTAGCGGCCTGGATGGCACCAGCGCGATCGCTACCTTTCCCCTCAGTCGCAGCCCCTACGGTGTGGAAGACATGGCGGGAAACGTCTTCGAATTCACCAGTACGTTGGTCAATGACGATACCCAAGCCGTAATGGTGGGGTGCTCTTGGGATGATCTCCCCGGCTTTTGTCGTGCCGCTTACCGCCATACCCGCCCAGTAGATTCCCGGCATATTTTGTTTGGGTTTCGCCTGGTGGTGGAGTAATTCTTCAATAGAAATCTGGCCGATTCTAAGGAAACTCTCAGGTAATCGCCAGACCTTACTGCTTAGATAAGAGGAATTCCCCCAAGGAATCATTTAACTTCGTTGAGGAAAATGAGATGCGGCTTAGCTACTTTAGTGCGATCGCGATCGCCGGTGTATTGGCGACAGGCACGGTGGCCTGTGGCGGTGCCACCACTGACACCGGTGTGCAAGAAGAGGTTGATCCCTGTGCCGCTGATCCTTGCGCGGCTGACCCTTGTGCCGCTGATCCTTGCGCGGCTGACCCTTGTGCCGCTGATCCTTG